>NZ_CP174386.1:1675000-2015000 GCF_045801155.1 Leuconostoc falkenbergense
CCAGTATGCTTATAATGAGGCTAGCCCTAAAGCTATTTCGGAGAGAACCAGCTATCTCCAAGTTCGTTTGGAATTTCACCGCTACCCACAGTTCATCCGAGCATTTTTTAACATGCACCGGTTCGGACCTCCAGTAAGTTTTACCTCACCTTCATCCTGACCATGGGTAGGTCACCTGGTTTCGGGTCTACAGCATCGTACTATTCGCGCTATTCACACTCGCTTTCGCTGCGGCTCCGGTCTTTCCACCTTAACCTCGCACGATACCGTAACTCGCCGGTTCATTCTACAAAAGGCACGCCATCACCCATTAACGGGCTCTGACTTCTTGTAGGCGTCGTGGTTTCAGGAACTATTTCACTCCCCTTCCGGGGTGCTTTTCACCTTTCCCTCACGGTACTGGTTCACTATCGGTCACTAGGGAGTATTTAGCCTTACGGGATGGTCCCCGCGGATTCCGACCGGATTTCTCGTGTCCGGCCGTACTCAGGATCCTGAAAAGAGTCTGCTTTATTTCGCTTACGGGGCTATCACCCTATTTTGCCAAGCTTCCCAACTTGTTCTGCTATAAAACACTTTTGTAACTCTTATTTATCAGTCCTACAACCCCAACATGCAAGCACGTTGGTTTGGGCTCTTCCCCGTTCGCTCGCCGCTACTGAGGGAATCGATTTTTCTTTCTGCTCCTGCTGCTAATGAGATGTTTCAGTTCACAGCGTATTCCGTCAAATATCCTATGTATTCAGATACAGACAACTCTTACGAGTTAGGTTTCCCCATTCGGAAATCTCTGGGTCATAGCGTACTTACCGCTCACCAAAGCTTATCGTAGTTAGTCACGTCCTTCATCGGCTCCTAGTGCCAAGGCATCCACCACGCGCCCTTATTAACTTAACCTAACAGCCGAAACTGTTGTTTAAGTTTATGAGTTGGTCATTTTTCAGACCTGCGATTAAACCGTTCTTTATTAAAGAACTTTTTTGTGTTGTTTCTCGGTTCATTTATCACAATCTTACGATTGTTTTTAAAAGAATTTGTTACTATTCAGTTTTCAATGTGCAACTCGCTAGCCTTGCGACTAGCTATGGAGAATAGCGGGATCGAACCGCTGACCCCCTGCTTGCAAAGCAGGTGCTCTCCCAGCTGAGCTAATTCCCCATAGGATCACTTCTGAACATGATACCTATTTCAGTATCACACTCAAAACTAAACAAAACTTTGAACTGCACGAACTGACATCTAAGTCACTGTCGCTTTCCGATTATCCTTAGAAAGGAGGTGATCCAGCCGCAGGTTCTCCTACGGCTACCTTGTTACGACTTCACCCCAGTCATCTGTCCTGCCTTAGACGGCTCCTTCCTAAAAGGTTAGGCCACCGGCTTTGGGCATTACAAACTCCCATGGTGTGACGGGCGGTGTGTACAAGACCCGGGAACGTATTCACCGCGGCGTGCTGATCCGCGATTACTAGCGATTCCGACTTCATGTAGTCGAGTTGCAGACTACAATCCGAACTGAGACGTACTTTAAGAGATTAGCTCACCCTCGCGGGTTGGCAACTCGTTGTATACGCCATTGTAGCACGTGTGTAGCCCAGGTCATAAGGGGCATGATGATCTGACGTCGTCCCCGCCTTCCTCCGGTTTGTCACCGGCAGTCTCGCTAGAGTGCCCATCTGAATGCTGGCAACTAACAATAAGGGTTGCGCTCGTTGCGGGACTTAACCCAACATCTCACGACACGAGCTGACGACGACCATGCACCACCTGTCACTTTGTCTCCGAAGAGAACACTTCTATCTCTAAAAGCTTCAAAGGATGTCAAGACCTGGTAAGGTTCTTCGCGTTGCTTCGAATTAAACCACATGCTCCACCGCTTGTGCGGGTCCCCGTCAATTCCTTTGAGTTTCAACCTTGCGGTCGTACTCCCCAGGCGGAACACTTAATGCGTTAGCTTCGGCACTAAGAGGCGGAAACCTCCTAACACCTAGTGTTCATCGTTTACGGTGTGGACTACCAGGGTATCTAATCCTGTTTGCTACCCACACTTTCGAGCCTCAACGTCAGTTACAGTCCAGTAAGCCGCCTTCGCCACTGGTGTTCTTCCATATATCTACGCATTCCACCGCTACACATGGAGTTCCACTTACCTCTACTGCACTCAAGTTAACCAGTTTCCAATGCCATTCCGGAGTTGAGCTCCGGGCTTTCACATCAGACTTAATCAACCGTCTGCGCTCGCTTTACGCCCAATAAATCCGGATAACGCTCGGGACATACGTATTACCGCGGCTGCTGGCACGTATTTAGCCGTCCCTTTCTGGTATGGTACCGTCAAACTAAAATCATTCCCTATTCTAGCTGTTCTTCCCATACAACAGTGCTTTACGACCCGAAAGCCTTCATCACACACGCGGCGTTGCTCCATCAGGCTTTCGCCCATTGTGGAAGATTCCCTACTGCAGCCTCCCGTAGGAGTTTGGGCCGTGTCTCAGTCCCAATGTGGCCGATCAGTCTCTCAACTCGGCTATGCATCATTGTCTTGGTAGGCCTTTACCCCACCAACTAACTAATGCACCGCGGATCCATCTCTAGGTGACGCCAAAGCGCCTTTTAACTTCGTATCATGCGACACTAAGTTTCATTCGGTATTAGCATCTGTTTCCAAATGTTATCCCCAGCCTTGAGGCAGGTTGTCCACGTGTTACTCACCCGTTCGCCACTCACTTGAAAGGTGCAAGCACCTTTCGCTGTGCGTTCGACTTGCATGTATTAGGCACGCCGCCAGCGTTCATCCTGAGCCAGGATCAAACTCTCAATTTGAAAATTTGAAGATTGCTCTTCGATTAAACTGACGATTATTTCGCTATATTCTCTATAACGCTAATCCGTTTATTGTTTGTTACGAATTGACTTCGCAAATTTGTTTTTGTTACCTAAGTAACAGCCACAGATTCGTTTGTTCAAAGTTTTGTTCAGTTTTCAATGTGCTACTTATTGCCCCTTGAGACAACTATATTATCTTATCACCTTGTTCTTGTCTTGTCAACTACTTTCTTCGTTGACTTGCTCAAACTCTCGGCTCGTTGCCTCTTGGACAACTATTAAAACTATACGCTCTTTTTTTCCTTTGTCAATACCTTTTTTCTGTTTTATTCTTCAAAACTTACAAAAGCCTTTGTTTGCAAGGTTTCAAGCAGCGGATGAATTTTGTTAGCCGGTACAAATACTAGCTGATAATTCAATTCTTTTTCAATTTTCGGCATATCTTTAACATCAAACGAATAAATTGACATTAAACTATCACCGCCTGAAACACTGGTCAGTTCTCCCAAACGCCAGTCATCAAAGTCAACAGGCCCTAGGGACTTCAATCCTCTTAATACTGACCCCAAAGACGTATCATTATTATGCCGATGCATTTTCGTTGTAAAAAAACGATACGTTTGATCTTTGGTTTTTTCTACCAAAAAGTAGGGTAAATTATCTTTGACCGCGATTGCGGTCGCTGCGATTAGTGACATTTTTTATTTTTCACTTTCCGATGCGTGTCAACGCTTCTTTAATCCATTCTTCTTTTTTATTTGCGATTGGTGAGAAACCATAATCCAAATGATAGTTCGTCCAAAAACGTTTGCGAAGGTTGGTGTTTTTTATTAGTGGCGCTTGGGCATATACATGCATATCTTCTTGACGCAATGACAAGCTAATTTTGCCATTGTATTGTTCAATATCCATAATCACCACTTCCACCTCTTTACCAAGAGTGAGTTCATGCTTCAAATCTCGCACAACCCCTGATTTACATTCAGAAATGTGAATTAACCCTTGTGTATGTTCATCAAGTGCCACAAAAGCACCATAAGGCTGAATACCCGTTATTCTACCTTTTAGTTTTTGCCCAACAAAATATGACATGTAATTAACCTCTACAAATTATTATATCACGACCATTAATTTCACGTGTAGTCCGTTCAAGTGCACAAAAAAAGCAGGTTACTCACCTGCAATTGTAATTGTCTTTACAACAACATCTTCTTTGGGCTTATCCATCATATTAACCTGTGTTTTGGCAATATTGTCAACTACATCAAGGCCTTCAATAACTTGACCAAAAACAGTATGTTTACCGTCTAACCATGGCGTACCACCGTTTTGTCGATAATAATCCGCCATTTCTGATGGAACATTCTTCAGAGCAGAAGCCATTTGGGCGGGAAATTCAGACGCTTGGACAATGAAAAATTGTGATCCATTTGTGTTTGGACCAGCATTAGCCATTGATAAAGCGCCTCGAACATTAAACAATTGTTCACTGAATTCGTCTTCGAAGCTGTTGCCCCAAATGCTTTCGCCGCCCATTCCCGTACCGTCAGGATCGCCGCCCTGAATCATGAAGTCGCGGATAACCCGATGAAAAATACCACCATTATAGTAGCCATTTTTAGCATGGGTTGTAAAATTTTCAACCGTTTTTGGCGCCAAATCAGCAAACAGCTTTATCTTAATAGCACCGTGGTTAGTGTCAAACGTCGCCACTGGGCCCGCAAAATTTTGTGGTTCTAATTGTGGAAATTCTGCCATGTTGTATGTTGTCTCCTAAATAAATTAAACTTCGTCTTCAAAATCAGGATCAATAACAACATCCCCATTTTCAATTTCTTCAAGTGCTTGTCCAACTGATTTGTTGGATTTAAATGTCTCTTGCGTTGGTGGCATACCAGCATCTAATTCTCGCGCACGCTTCGCTCCTAGCGCAATCAACTTGTACCGCGAATCAACTTTCTCTAAGAGCTTATCAACTGATGGATATAATAACATTTATATTCTCCTTAAATTAAATTTGTTCAAATACGCGTGTGACACGCAAACGTTCAGCCGTAATTATGGCCTTAATACGATCAACTGCACGAGATACAACATCATTTTCAACTGCATAATCGTAGTTTATCATCATTTTAAGTTCATCACGAGCTGCTGCCACACGTTTTTCAATCACTTCACTAGAATCAGTGCCACGACCAACCAATCGCGAACGCAGATTTGTTAAATCTGGTGGCGTTAAGAAAATATAAATACCCTCAGGCATTTTAGATTTTACTTGAAGTGCCCCTTGAACATCAATTTCAAGGAAAACATCTCTACCACTTGCAAGTGTTTGATCAATAAAGCTCTTAGGGGTGCCGTAGTAATTATTAACATACTGGGCATATTCTAACATGTCGCCGTTATTAATTCTTTCTTCAAATTGTTCGCGTGTCACGAAGAAATAATCCTCACCATCTACTTCACCCTTACGAGGCGAACGCGTTGTTGCTGAAATGGAATATTGAAAATCAATTCCATCTTCTTCAAAAATCGCCTTGCGAACAGTTCCTTTACCCACCCCAGATGGGCCAGAAAGCACAATCAATAAACCACGCTGTGTCATAATTTTCCTCTTTATAAACTAATAGACTGATTATACCAATTTTCGACCTATAATTCAATAAATATATGTATCGAGCTGGATGATTGAATATTTGTTCGCATGGACACATTTTGTGGTTATCAACAAATTTTCCAATTTTATCAACAGACAAAGCCTAATAAATTATTCAAGAAATTATTAAGAGTCCATAAAAATATTGCTTTTTTGAACATTTGTTCGTATGATGGAATTAATCAATTACGAGTGGAGTAGATGAATATGCAAAATTATATTGTACGCCATCAATTTAGGTCACCGTTAGGTCGTATGTTAAAAGGATTAAAGCAGCTTTTTACACCGAAAAAGCATGTTCCTTTGAAGCGCCAACTCACTGCTAATCAAATCATCACAAGATTGACATGCGCCATCAACCAAGATGAACCTGTTACAATTCAGATTAACCAATCCCTCTTGAGCGAAGAAATCACCGAATTAACAGGTTATGTGTACCAAACACAAGCCGGTCAACTTTGGTTGCATGCCATAAAAACGCATCAATCAATGATAATTATTCCAGGGACAATTCGCCATATCACGCTACTCATCAACTGCAAAGCCTAAAAAAACACGTCAGTCGTACCCACACAAAGAGATAGAATGGCATCTAACTTTGGTTGTTACTATCTGTACGTGTTTTTTTAGGCAAGTTTTTCCAAATCCGAACCATTTAATTGACGCAATAAGCTATTAATCGCAGCAACATCAATATAATGATCAAGATCTATAATGCCACTCACAATTTTGCCCAAACCTGTGATGGCTTTTTTTTGACTTAAGAACTTCAAGTAAGATTTGACCTCACCGCCGATGCCATCTAGGTCCGACCATTGTGGCGTCCAATACGCCATCAAATGTTGTTGCACAAAATCGTTCAACACATTAGCATCCCATTGTTCGTGCGTTAGATTATACTCTTTAGCAATACCAACATGAAATGCGTGCAATAAGTTGATGACATTCTCACTCACAACACCTTTAACTGAGTTTTCTTTAAATTGTGCGAGACGTTTTTCTGCGTATGCTTCTTCAGCTTGAAGTTCTTCAGATGTTAAAGTGTCATTGGACTTTAAGAATGCTTCTGAAACTTTGAGTGGCTTCATTTTTGGTTCTAAACCACGAAATGTTTCGGCAATAACTGCCATATTAAAATCATCATCGTCATCATTTTCGCTCAAAAACTTAAATTGTAAGGTATCAATAGCATTTGATGTTTTCATCATTTCTGAAACATCTTTACCTTGCCACTTGAAAAAGTTGATTGCCATCACTGTACGCATAATCATACGCCAAAAATTAACATCAAAATTGGTCGTCTGCGCAACAAAACGATCGTTGACTTGGCTTTCTTTGACCAAAAATTGTTGCATATCAAATAGCACCGGTACTAGTAAAACAAAATAACGCCAATCACGGTCGTCGCTATTAACTAAGGCAGCCTGCATCGTTTCATTTAAATTAATCGTTGCCCGTTCATTACTGGTAAATTGCGTAAAATGTTGTTGGACCATAGTAGCAATAACATCATCAAGAAAGAATGAGGCTACTTCAAAGATTTCCGGTGCATATTTATTGCGATGCGTCAAAAAATATCGTGCCCTCAAAAAGCCTGCAAACTCATCATAGTTGAAGGCTGGTATTGTTTTCCTTGAGGTTAACTTTTGTTTAGATTGTACGTGACGCATCTTTTTAATTTGTGCTGATTTGCCTTGTTTCATAACATTTTGTGTCTCAATGGTCATCTGACCATGAAACAACCTCCTCCTTATATACTGAGATCTAAGTTATATTTACCGTTTCCAAATTCTTTTAGTCTCAATTGAAACACCTGATCTTCGCGGGCCAATAGCGGTGTTTTAATGGTTGCTTGTTGTGATCCCTCTAACTCAGCAATTTCAATCGCACTATTAATACGTGAAATGACAGGTGCAAAAGCTTTAGGATCTGCTGAAACATAAAACATCTCAGCATTGCCATAAGTTGATGATTTCCGTACCAAATTAACCGAGATTTTGTAACGATTTGCATCAAAAATAATATGATTGTAGTTAAAATCTCGTGCGTAGTGAAAGAGTGATGATAAAAATGCCGAAGCATCAAATTTTTCGTTTGCCATAAAATGTCCTTAATTTATTCTGATTTGATTATACTATAAAACAACCAACCTCACTAATGGTGTCCCGTTTTAATTCAATTTTTTAAAATCAGTGAAAATATTAAGGATTGAATATTTCACAGAATAGGCGTAGACTGGTATCGTTACTTTTAATAAAAATCTTGTAAATGCCTATTTATTAACATTAGTTATTTTTACAAGGTAAAAGGAGAGACTTTTGAAAGTCAAAGAAAAACAGTTTCTAGGACAACCACGTGGATTACTCACACTGTTTATGACAGAGATGTGGGAGCGATTTTCCTATTATGGCATGCGCGCCATTCTACTCTACTATATGTGGTCATTAATCGCTGACGGTCAACTCAACGTTAGTCGTGCTACGGCTGCTTCCATTATGGCCATTTATGCTTCAATGGTTTACCTCACTGGTGCGATTGGTGGTTTTGTCGCCGATCGCATACTCGGGCCACGTCGAACAGTTTTCTGGGGTGGCGTATTGATAATGGCTGGGCACATTGCTTTATCAACGCCATTTGGCGCCAAAGCATTATTTTTGTCAGTCATCCTTATCGTACTGGGTACTGGTTTTTTGAAACCCAATGTCTCAACGTTAGTTGGCTCATTATATAGTGATGATGACAAACGCCGTGACGCTGGCTTCTCTATTTTCGTTTTTGGTATTAATTTGGGTGGCTTCGTTGCACCATTATTAGTTGGAAAAGCACAAGAAATGGCCGGATACCACGTTGGCTTTTCTTTGGCCGCTATCGGCATGTTCATTGGTTTAATACAGTATCATTTCGGTGCAAATAAAAACTTGTCGGCCACAACAATGCAGCCGAGTGACCCACTATCTGAAAATGAAATTAAACCCCTATTAACAAAGATAATTATGGGCGTTACGGCATTAATTTTGATCATTGTTGGTATGATATTAGTTGGTTGGAACAGTTTACCTGATTTCATTAATTTGCTAACCCTTGTTGCCATTTTAATTCCAGTCACTTATTTTATCACCATGATTTCTTCCAAGAAAGTAACCAAATCAGAGCGTTCCAGAGTAATTGCTTATATTCCATTATTTTTAGCCGCTGTTTTATTTTGGGCAATCGAAGAGCAAGGTGCCATTGTGTTAGCTACTTTTGCTGCAGAACGCGTTGATTTATCTTTCTTTCCAGCTTCTTGGTTCCAATCTTTGAATCCATTTTTCATCATGCTTTACACACCATTTTTTGCCATTGTGTGGTCAAAGTGGCAAAAGCAGCCAACATCACCAATGAAATTTGCAATTGGCTTAATGTTTGCTGGATCAAGCTTTCTGCTCATGGCCGTTCCCGGTTCCCTATTTGGGACAGATGTTAAAGTTTCACCTTTTTGGTTAGTCGGTTCATGGGCACTAGTCATTGTTGGTGAAATGTTGATTTCTCCAGTTGGCCTATCGGTCACGACAAAGTTGGCACCAAAAGCCTTTAATTCACAAATGATGTCGATGTGGTTTTTATCCAGTGCAGTAGGTTCTGCGCTTAACGCACAACTCGTTACATTGTATAGTGCTAAAAATGAAGTTGGTTATTTTTTCTGGTTTGGTTCAGGAACCATTGTATTGGGTATTGTTCTCGTCTTCTTATCACGTTATATACATCGCTTAATGCAAGGCATTAACTAAAAAAGATTGTCCTTTGGCGGACAATCTTTTTTAGTTTAGCCAATTTGTAGAATAACCATAAACGCTACAAAGACTGCGCCTAAACCATACATAATTGGATGAACTTCTTTACCACGGCCAGTCACTAACATTAAAAATGGATAAACAATGAAGCCTAAAGCAATGCCATCTGAAATACTATACGATAACGGCATTCCCAGCACTGTGAGAAAAGCTGCCGCAGCCATTGGAAAATCTTCCCAATCAATGCTGCCCAAACTACCAGCCATCAACACGCCTACAACAATCAGTGCAGGTGCTGTGACTTGTGATGTCACCACAGTTAGTAATGGTGAAAATGCTAATGCCAGTATAAAGAAAATCCCTGTGAAAACACTAGTCAATCCTGTTCGACCACCAACAGCTATTCCTGTTGATGATTCAATATAGGCTGTTGTAGGCGAAGTACCAAGCAACGAACCACCAAGCATACCAATTGAGTCAGCCATTAGCGCTTTCCCTGCATTGGGTAATTCATTATTAACCAAAAAACCACCTGCACGAGCAGCACCAATTAATGAACCAGCGGTATCAAAGAAAGCCACTAATAAGAAAGTCACAACAGCAACTAACATTTGTAATGAGCCAAGGTCTTTCAATCCAAAAATTGCTTGTCCAAATGTCGGCTTTAAGCTAGGCACTGTACTAATAATTTCAGTGGGCGCGTGAACCTGTCCGATTATTAAACCAGCAACAGCAGTAATCACTAATCCAATGAAAATTGCGCCGGGAACATGGCGCGCAAATAAAGCAAACGTTACCAAAATACCAAATATTGTCAGTAATGTCGCAGGCTTACTCCAATCGCCAAAACCAATGATTGTGTCTTTATTGGCAGCAACAATACCGCCATCAGACAACCCCAAAAAGGCGATGAAAAGACCAATACCACCTGCAATTGCTGATTTTAGATCAGCAGGAATCGCATTAATAATGACCTCACGAATTTTAAAAATAGTTAACAGCCAGAATATGACTCCAGAAACAAACACAGCAGCCAAGGCCGTTTGCCACTTAACACCCATCCCTAAAACAACAGAATAAGCAAAAAAAGCATTGATTCCCAAGCCCGGTGCGATGGCAAATGGATACTTTGCAACGATACCCATAAATATTGTGGCAATCGCAGCAATTAACCCTGTGGCGGTAAACACAGCCCCCTTATCCATGCCTGCAGCACCTAAAACGCTGGGGTTAACAAACAAAATATACGCCATGGACACAAATGTGGTTAATCCCGCCACAAACTCAGTTCTAATCGTTGTGTGATTAGCGCTTAAGTTAAAATACTTCTCAATCATGCCTATTTTTTCTCCTCACTTTTTTCAATATGAACCACTAAAATAGGGTTACATCTCAAAATGACACAAGACTAATTGTCGCACTTTTTTGAATCAAATACAAAAGCACGGACAAAATTTGACCATAAAAAAAGTAAGCACTTTGCTTACTTAAGTGTCACAATTGTTGCGCCATCACCGCCTGCATTCGCGTTAGCAAAGTGATAAGACGCAACACGCCGGTCTGATCGTAAAAATTCTGTTACACCTTGTCGTAGTGCACCTGTTCCTTTTCCGTGAATAATTTCAACCGGACTTATATTAGCCAATACCGCTGTATCAAGGTATTTGTCAAGCTCGCTAAGGGCAGCTTCGTAGCGTATACCTCGTAAATCAAGCGTTGATTTGACCGTAGCGCGTGCCGATCCTGTCGCTTTGGTGCGCGTCATTTTTTGTTGTCTCTGCTTCGACTTTTCCTTTTGAGCCTTGATTGTCGCCTCAGTTTTTACAATGTCGTCTTCATCAACTAACATCTTTAAAATGCCCATTTCTACTTCCCATTGGCCATTACTGTGTTTTTTGACAAGCGTTCCTTGTTGCCCGTAGGATTGTACGGTAATGTCATCTCCAGGTGATAACTGTTTGGCCTTTTTGGCTTTTTGAAGTACTTTATTCTTTTCCAAGCTCACATTTTGACGTAAATTATCAAGTTGCCCTTTCTTTTGTTGCAACTCTTGCTCAGTAGATGTGGCTTTTGCACCACCATTTAAACGTTCTCGACGAATCTCACTAATTAATTGCTCTGCTTTCTTTTTGGTAGCTGCAACAATGTGATTAGCTTCATTTTTGGCATCTAACAATATACGTGCTTGATCTTTTTCAAGTTGCATTTCTTTGTCACGTAACGCTTCGGCCTGGGATTTTGTATCTTTTAACTGATTAGTCAATGATACATTTTTCTTTTTTACCTCGTCACGTTGCGCCACCAAATCAGCAATCATATTGTTCAGATCTTGATCTGAGTCATTGGTCAAAGATGTCGCTGCACCAATCACATCCTCACCAAATCCTAAACGCTTAGCAATCGCTAAAGCGTTAGATTGCCCAGGGACACCCATCAAAAATTGATAAGTTGGTTGTAGCGTTTCAACATCAAACACCATCGATGCATTTTGTGTTTCAGGTCGATTATAACCATATAACTTTAATTCAGGATAATGCGTCGTGGCAATCGTATAAGCACCTAGGCTCGCAACTTTATCCAAAATAGCGATTGCTAACGCAGCCCCCTCAGCCGGATCGGTACCGGCACCGAGTTCATCAAAAATCACTAAACTTTTGTCATCAATTTTATCTAGCATTGACACGATGTTTGCCATGTGCGAACTAAATGTCGATAGATTTTGTTCGATAGATTGTTCGTCGCCAATATCTGCAAAAACTTCTTTAAAAATACCGACAGTTGATGGTCGCTTTGTCGTAATAAACAATCCTGATTGTGCCATCAATTGTAACAATCCTAATGTTTTAATGGTGATTGTTTTACCACCAGTGTTAGGTCCCGTGATAATAATAGTCTTATAATGCTCACCAATCGCAATATCATTTGCCACAGCAACTTTTTGATCAAGTAATGGGTGCCAAGCCTGTGACAATGAAATATGATTGGCTGGATTAACGAGTGGTTGCATAGCATTTAATTTTGCAGCCAATCGGGCTTTAGCGTTTACAAAATCAAAGTGACCGAGAATCGACACGTTACGTTGAATTTCAGTCACGTATGGCATTAGCTCAGCTGATAATTCCTGTAACACCCGCTGTTCTTCCGCGTGTGCTTTAACGCGCAATTCACTAATTTTATTATTTAAATCAACAACCGACTGTGGCTCAATGTACAGTGTCAAACCAGATTGACTTTGGTCATGAACAACGCCACCAAATTGATGACGATACTCCGCTTTGACCGGTATGACATAGCGATCCGCACGAATCGTGACAATAGGATCGCTCAAATACTGAGCAGATTTACCACGCGTAAACGCCTGCATTTGATTTTTAACCGCATTCTCATTACCCACAATTTTCCCGCGCAGAGATTTTAGTTCAAAAGAAGCCTCATCATTAATGCGACCGGTTTCGTCAATAGCAATTTGAATCAGTCGTGTTACATCAGGTAACGTTGCTAAGTTTGCCGCCTGTTCTGGTAGCACATGCAATGATTCACCAATCGTTTCGTCTTGCATTTGTACAAAAAAATTAGCGATTGTGCTTGTATTACGTAGCACTTGACCTACCTGAGAAATTTCAGTTGCACTTAGTGACGCTTGCATAGTCAAACGCTTCAAATGAGCGCTGATATCAGCTAATTTACTAAGTGGAATGCCACCCTTGAGGTGATCAATTAAAACAGCATCAGCTGTCTCTTGCAACCAATAATTGATTTCTTGCTCATCAATACTTGGCAGTAATTCGCGACCTTCCTTTTGTCCTGATGATGTCACTAAAAATGCCGCTAATTGGGATTTAATTTTGTCGTATTCAAGTGTTTCTAAAACTTTACTGTTCATCTATTTTTCCTAAAAAATTATAACCACCAATGGTAAATTTGGTCAGCCAAAAATGGCGTTTTATCCAGTATGGTATTAAGCATTGGTGTGTTTAAAAATTGATCTTGCACCCATGTATTGGGAACAACTGATAATAGTTCGAGCACAAAGAAGGCAATACTTGCACCAATGAGCCCACAAAATAGTGCACCTAAAATACCATCTAAACAACCAAGAATCGGTAAACGTCGTACAATTTTAAACGTTCTCAAAATCGCATGACTGAGTAGACCACCAATAATGATAATCAAACCAAAAATAAGACCAGAAGCTAAAAACTGTGATCCATCCCCAACGACTGATTCGGGAATTGTTGTACGAACAAATTGCCCAGAAACAAGATGGGTCAAATATTGGCCAATTGGCTGAGATAATTTGATGGCAATATACCATACCACTACCCACAAAACAACGCGCAACACTGCACGTATGACCCCTTGACGATACCCAGAAAAAATCCACAACAACACGAATAAAAACGATAATCCTAGTATGATCATTGTTCAGTACGCTTAAAGATTTGATTCGAAGTACGCGAACGACTTTCCTGCTTTGCCGTGTCAATAATACTTGACACGGCACTTGTTTTAGCCTTAGGTTGCGTAGGTATTTCGTTACGCTTCTTGTCAAGTTCGACCTGCAATCGCGCAACTTGTTGCTGCAAATCATCTATTTCTGCTTGCTTGTACAGTTGATCAGAAATCGCATTGAACGTCACCAATGTGGCTTGATCTAAAGGTGCAAGTTTTGGCGCCACAAGGGCTATTTGGGCAAATTGCTTATTGATCAATTCTTCGGTTGCTTTAAAATGAGGAATGCTCGCATGACCGGAAATAACGTATTTCTTGCCGGCAATGACGGCTTTATATTGTCTTTTTGCTTGTTTTGTCATGCTTCAATTATACAATAAATCCTATCAACGCGCTAAAAATCAAAGTAATCCTTTTGATTGGACTATTTGAATTGACACAATCAAACTTGATCAATATAATGTTGCCAGATTTTAGTGTAATTTGAGTGTTTATTTTACTGTGGTATCATCATATTTCATCATCTGATTTCGATCAGAGGCATAACAAACATTTGTTTGAAAAAAATATATCTGCCCTAACGAATTCGATATCTTTTAACTTTTCGGTTTTTGCGTTATGATTAACGTATAGCGTAAACGTTTACATTACGAAAATCATCAGATATTTAGGAGGCATTATAATGGCCGCATATTATATTTTCGAAATAAATTATTCACGAAATCATGCCTTAATCAAGGCAGCACACGTCTATCGGGTCACAAATGATCATCAATTTGATGCAACTAAAGTTATCTCGCTCGACCGAGAAACGATTGCAACCAAAATCCAAAGCGGATTTGGTTTTAGGGTATTAACGAAAAACGACGGTCAATGGCATGTCGGCGATCTAGTGCAGATTGATGAAAATGGTCACATTAAAATTACGCCTGATGGTATTAAAGCTGATTATTTGGGTCATCTGCCAACCTATGACTAGTTTTACCTCATAAAGCCTAAAGATTGAAATTATTAATTTGATTTTGAAAAATGGTTTGTCCTATAATTTTGTAGTAAGAGGTAATCAATGAAAAACGATAAATTCATCAAATATTTAAGTTGGACAGCTACCATCATGTCAATTACGATGTATGTTTCTTATATCCCTCAAATTTTGAATAATCTCTCTGGTTCTAAAGGTAATCCCGTGCAACCGCTGGTTGCCGCTGTTAACTGTGCCTTGTGGGTTACCTATGGCCTGATTAAAGAAGAGCGTGACCTGCCATTAGCAGCAGCCAATTTCCCTGGTATTATCTTTGGCATCGTCACTTTCTGGACCGCATTATAAAATTAATCATCACTTTTTAGTTGACATGTAACTCATGTCTTTTTTTCTATCCTCATAAAAAAACGAGCCCTGATGAATGGCTCGATCGCGTGATGTGCAAATATTTTATATTATTGGTGTGCGTTTAAAACAGATTGCGCATATGCCTCTGTGTCTTTTGCATCTTGCAAAGCATTGTCTAATTGTTTTTGTAAATCAGAATTCTTATTGTTGGCTTCACTTAGTTTTTGTTGCGCATCATTTAATTGATTTTGCAATTGTGAGGCTTTGTTATTAGCATCTGAGAGCTGGGTTTGAACGTTATCAAGTTCCTTTTGTTTATCGGCAACTTTTTGATTGCCTTCAGCGATTTTTTGATTGATTTCGTCAATTTTTTGTTGAATTTCTTGTTGCTTTTGTTGTAACTCTTGTTGCTTTTGGTTGTTAGCCTGTGTCAATTGATCTTTGGCTTGTGCCAATTGATTTTGAAGACTAGTTAATTGAGATTGCATGTTTGCTACATTGTTTTGCGCGTCTGTCAATTGATTCTGCGCCGTAGTAGTTTGCGTGCTCAATGATGTAATTTGATTTGACTGTGCTGTCAATTTAGCACCCAACTGGTCAATAATCGAACGTGTATGGCTTAAGTTAGGTGACCCTTGCCATGAGTTATTGTCGGCTAAGACGATTCCTGTGCCAAAAGCTGCGGCAATAGCTAACGTAGCAATAGTTTTTTTGTATTTCATCATTTCTCCTAGAAAATTGTTCATAATTTGCACATGTTTAATATCACACTTTGTATATATACATTTGTCAATCAAAATATATACATTACTTATTTTTTATTTTCTATTAGAAACCTTGCCATAAAGCTATTGCTATTCGTTTATCAATGTTTAACCATTTTTGTTATAATTATGTTCAAAATTGATACTGCAATGAAAAAAAGACATCAGCGAAAACTAATGTCTTTTAACATGATTAGCTACTAATCCCTTGATAACTGGTAATCACTTTTTAAAATGATAATAAATCATCGCCGTCACCATCATCAATCCTAACGCTGAACATGACACCAAATAGAACCAAATATTAATGAAATCTTCAGAACTTAAATACATGGCAATATCTCCTTAAAAATATTACCCCTCTTGCTAATTATTTTACACCCATTTTTATCATTTTAAACTAATTATATATTACTGTATTATCACAAAAAAAGTAAATGTTGTCATTGCTTTTCTTTTTTCATGACAATATAATAGTTAATCATTGCGATTGTAATCATGACACTAGCAAATATTTTAAACCATAGCGCTTCAATGACCATGCTGAGTAAAATGCTGCCAACAATAGTCATTAAAACGAGATTGTTCGCTGTCTTTAAATTCATAGCGTCTCTCTATTTCAAAACTCATTTAATTGCCATTATACACTTATTTATTTCTAAAAAATATAATACAAAAATGGCAGATTGCAAGAATCATCCGAACACCGCATGTTTCTGAAAGACTTTTCGTGGTGATTGCCAGTTGAGCGTTTTCATTGGCCTGGCATTAATCCAATGATTAATTTGATCTAATTCTTTCTGACTGATGGTTTCAATTTTGCGTTCTTTTGGGATAAAACGACGGACATATCGATTTAGCACTTCATTACTACCACGTTCTTCTGGTGAATATGGGTGTGCAAAATACATCGGTATGCCTAGCTGTTCTTCTATTTCATCATATTTTGCAAACTCTCGACCGTGATCAACTGTAATTGATTTAGCATTTTTTATACCCTTGAAAAACCTAATAATAGCTGGTGTCACTGCCTGACTATTGCGCCCACTGACATGTCTCATGATATGTTGTCGACTCAATCGTTCTGTGATGGTCACTAAAACATCGCCACGTGTTTTACCAGATTGCATCGTATCAACTTCAAAATGACCAAATTCTTGTCTTAATTGGACAGCTTTTGGTCGTTTTTCAATTGAACGGCCATGAGCAAAAACACGTCTACGGCCGTCAGATTGACGTTTACGTCGAATACCTTTATCAGGTAAATCTGATAACTTAATTTTAAGCAAACCATGATGAATCCAGTTGTAGATGGTCTTGAAAGCAATACCCAATACATGAGCAGCCGTTTCTGGTGACCACTTCAAGATACCAATGTGATGGTTCAAAAAAGCTGATATTTCAGGTGTTAGGGTCGGATGGCGACCGTGTTTGTGCCGATTACACTGGGCTAAATGATGAGCCTGTTGTGCATTGTATGGTTTAATTCGATTTAACTCGTAGGTAATAGTTGCAGGAGAACGCTTTAAGAAACGGGCTATTTCTCGAGTTGAATGATTAAGTTTGATCATTGTTTCAATGACAGAACGTTCGTGAGCTGATAAACTAGAAGACATAAGCTGCAGATCCTTTATGGTTGATTTTAGTCAATTACCATTAAAGTCTCTGCAGTTTTTTTATGCAAGGTGTTCGGTTTAATTTTACAATCTGCCAAATATTTATCTCGTCATTTTCTGCATCGTTAGACACTCACTTGTTTTTATCACATGACCCATTTAAGGCAACCGACACATCCTATTGATAATTTTTTAGTTCAGTGCTCCAATTCTAAAACGCTAAATCCACAATTATAATCGCAGATACCACTAACTATTTCACCGCCAGTTTTGTTAATTTAGTAATAATTTTCGCACTGACACGCTTTCAGTTTTCTTGTACTGTCTGGTATGATTAATATACGCAAAGAACATTTTATTTTTTGTGAGTTTGTGGAGCTTTAACAATTAAAAGGACTATATTTTCTTGCAAACATTATAGTTGAATACATTGACTTGGTAACAAGCATATAGCGAAAACACTACTAGGAGAATTAACAATGACAACAGAAAATGAAGCAATTAAGACTCAAACAGTAGCTTATGGCTGGCAACTAGTATTACCTGTAAACACTATTGTTATGGATAATGATCAAGGCAACATAGCTATTGGCGATACTTCTGATAACTTTAAGGGTGGTCCAGTGATAATGCTCAAAGTTGGCGAAAATGAGGCTACCGTAGAAGCTAGTGGCTACTTTGAGGAAGGAATATCCATTACCTTAGATAAAAAAATCATTATCAAACGTCGTGCTGATTTTGAAGATAATTAATACTGCTGCTGGCACAAAAAACAATCACAGTCTTACTATTTGCCAAGCACCTCCTTTAACATATACCTTCTCTATCAACACGCGCCAGCGCTTATAGCAATAACCGACTCTCAATATGCTCAACATTTCATTACTGACAGAAAGTAGCTTTGTTGATAAACTATTAAACAAAATTACAATTCAAGGTTTGCTATATTTCAGCTTAGTCTATACACTCACATTTTGGATAAAAGGAAAACGGCATGAACAATCGTATTTTATTTTTTATTATGATAATTAGTTTAGTCCTCGGAATATTTTTGGTCTTGGTTAGTCGAAAAATAGCAAACCGCTACACTAAGTCACTGCTCGTTCTGGTGGGCATCGCTTTGGTTGGATATGCCTTATACTTATTCTGGCCACATCAAGTCGCTTAGCAATTAAAACGCCACTAAATACGATAATATACTCTGTTCACGTGAACTCATTCAGCTCTTCTATTGCATATCTGTCCCTCTCATTATAGAAAAGAATACGATATCCTGCATTTGTTGACAATAAAAGGCGTTGCATCAGGTTTTGATACCTTATGCAACGCCTTGAAATATACTAATAGCGCTAGAGGGAGTCGAACCCTCGATTTCGGCCTGAGAAGCCGACGTCTTAACCACTTGACCATAGCGCCATAACAAATATTAAGTATACCGAAAAAAATGCCTCTCGTCAACATGTTTTTACAGTCTCGACTTTGTCATCACACTTAGACAGGATAATCGGCAACACAAGTTATCGACCTCAACCATGAAAACTGCTATACTTGCTAATATGCAAACAGTTATTCAAGTTTCTTCCGGACAATTACAAAAGATGGCTCAATATTATGCCAAGTATAGCAATAACGTGATTCCCAATGGTGCTATTTTTTCAGCCCGCACCCCCACGACACACATTACAGGCTACCAATCTGGCAAAGTTATGTTTCAAGGTAAAGGACATAGTCTTGAAGCAGCCAAATGGCAAACTCTGACACCTAAAAGTAAAACAAACCACAATTCGGACAGTATTCCAATTGATTTTAAAAATTGGTCTGTTTTGGGATCTGATGAGGTGGGTGCCGGTGCGTATTTTGGTCCATTAACGACTGCTGCCGTTTTTGTCAGTGAGGACGATCTTGACTGGGTACGTCAATTGGGTATTGCGGATTCAAAAACCTTAACTGATCAAAAAATGAGAGCCATTGCACCAGAAATAATTGCACGTCTGCCACATCATGTCGTTAATTTGATGCCAGAAAAGTACAATCAGTTGCAACCCAATAATAATGTCAATCAAATGAAAGCAATTTCGCACAATTTTGCTTTGGCAAAAGTGCTTGACAAAATTGCACCAAAAAAGCCACGAGCAATTTTAATTGATCAATTTGCACAACGCGATACCTATTATCGTTATCTTAACAAGTCTCATCAACCACGTATTATTGCAGAAAACGTTTACTTCACGACGAAAGGTGAACAATACCATTTAAGTGTTGCCGCTGCTTCCATTCTAGCTAGAGTGGTTGAACTTAATTCACTCAAACAGCTTAGCGAATCTGCAGGAATGCCACTCCCCATTGGCGCAGGGCATGCAGTTGATGAAGTTGCCGCACAACTACTGCGTGATGGCAAAGACCTTAATCAATTTGCCAAATTACACTTTGCCAATACAAAAAAAGCTGAGCACCTATTATAAGGTGTTCAGCTTTTAAATTAGTTTGCCTTTGGTGTTTCGTCAGTTAATTCATCAACGGCTTTTTCTGCAGAAACTTCTTCCACATCGGCAGAAGTTTCCTCTGCAACTGTTTCATCTGCTTTCTCTTCATCAGCCAAATCAGCGAGTGCGGATTCCAAATCAACATCGTCTTGCGTTAATTCAATGTCTTCACTAGCAAACTTGTCACGCAAATCGGCAATTGCATCCTGTGTTTTAGCAACATAAGGAGATACAAAGTCTTTCGCCTTATCAACATATGGTGCTGCTTGATCAGTAATTTCCTTGAGCTTACCAGAAGCTGAATCTAACTGATCACCATACTTTTCTTGACTTTGTGACTTGAGTTCTGTGGCTTTAGCCTTTGCTTTCTCCGTAACATCTCCTGCTAAATCCGCAGCAGCATAGGCAGCATCATAAGCTTTATCACGTAGTAATACACCTGTTTCCTGCGCTTTTTCAGTTAGCTGATCCTGCTTTGCTTTAGGTAAGGCTTTAAAAGCAACAACCGCTGCCGCGCCAGCCAAAATTCCGAAAAATAAACCTTTTGCTTTTGACATATGTTAGACCTCCGTCTTTTTTGATTTGAATTTGTTCATCGCAGCAGACGTTGCTTTCTTTGCAACTGCAGCCGCTACACCACCTGCTCCAGCACCGGCCGTAGCTTTTGCACTCGAGAATCGGTTCGTAACATTTTGCACCGAACTATTGAGATGTGATACCGTTTCCGACAAGTCAGCCACCGCTTGGATAGTAGGGTCAAGTTTTTTAACTTTGCCATTCACATCGTTCAGCAATGTGTTGGCATTACCAAGTATCTCATTACTTGACCTTGCAATTGTATCGACGTCCAGCGTAATAACACCTAACGATCGTGTTAAACGCATCAAGAAAATACCGATAAAAATCACCAGAATTAAAAATGCAACGGCGAAAATCAGTAAAGCAAGTTGTCCAGGTTCCATATACTCCTCCTTGTTGATGCTATTAAAATCACGTTTTGTTAACTTTTTATGAAAAATAAAACGTTTTCAATTAGGTTAATTATAACAAAAAAAATCGTTCAATGAACGACTTTTTTTAACTTGATTTTACACTTCAATTAATTGTAATTAGTGGGCATAGTCCACAGCACGCGTTTCACGAATAATCGTAATCTTGACATGACCAGGATAGTCCAACTTTTCTTCAACAGTTGATTTAATATCATGTGCCAAAACTGTGGCCTGTAAATCATTAACTCTAGTAGGTTCAACAATGACGCGGATTTCTCGTCCTGCTTGTATTGCATAAGCAGAGTGTACGCCAGGATAATTGTTAGCAATTGCTTCCAAGTCCTTCAAACGCTGAACGTAATTTTCTAACGACTCACTACGAGCCCCAGGTCGAGCTGCACTAATGCCATCCGCTGCTGCAACCAAATCTGAAATTGGGGAAATTGACTCAACATCACCATGATGAGAGGCTATTGCATTAATCACAATCGGCTTTTCTTCAAATTTTTCTGCCAATCGAACACCCAACTCAACATGTGATCCTTCAACTTCAGCATCAACCGCTTTTCCAATATCGTGTAATAAACCAGCGCGCTTCGCAAGCGCGACATCCATTTTAAGCTCTGCTGCCATCATTCCCGCAAGTTTTGCGACCTCGATTGAATGCTGGAGCACATTTTGTCCATATGAAGTTCGATAATTCATACGTCCAATCATTTTGATCAAATCAGGGTGAATACCGCGTAGACCTAATTCAAATACGGTCTGTTCACCTTTTTCACGAATGGTTTCATCCATTTGGCGTCGTGACTTTTCAACCATCTCTTCAATGCGAGAAGGATTGATTCGGCCGTCTGCCACTAATGCGTCAAGCGCCATTTTGGCAATTTCTCGACGAACAGGGTCAAAACCACTCAAGACAACTGATTCAGGTGTATCATCAATGATCAAATCAATACCAGTCAAAGACTCTAGTGTTCGAATATTGCGGCCTTCACGGCCAATAATTCGACCTTTCATATCTTCACTTGGTAGGTTCACAACAGATACAGTAACATCAGCCACCGCATCTGCTGCCGACCGCTGAATCGCTTGCACGACGATATTACGTGCTCGCTTTTCAGCTTCACTCGTTGCATCATCTTGTGCTTCCTTAATCAAAGCAGCACGCTGACGTACGAGCGTTGTCTTTGTTTTACTTAAAATTTGTTCTTTCGCATCATCTGGAGAAAGTTGACCGATTTCCTCTAACTTTTCCTGTTGTGATACCATCAAATTTTGGGCAACCGTGTGTTTCTTTTCTGCATCGTCCAAACGTGTCTGGACCTGATTCTCTTTTTGAATCAGAGAAGCATCACGTTGATTGAGGGCCGCATCTTTCTTATCGAGGTTACTGATACGGTCTTCAAGCCTTTGTTCTTGTTGTTGCAACTGCGTTTGACGGTCTTTAAATGCGTCGTCGACCTGATTGCGATAAGTCTGAGCCAAATCTTTGGCATCAACTTCAGCTGCACGTTTTAAACTTTTAGCTTCTTTATTTGCTTGTTCAAGAATGTTAGCTGCAATTTGTTTAGTAGAAGCTACTTGGCGTGCATCTTGAGATTTACGCATATAATAGCCAATACCATAACCAATCACAATTGCGAAGAGCGCTGAAATGATTGTAACTATCATGTTAGCATTTCCTTTCAGCTTGTGAAACTCTATTTTCACATACATTAAGTATATCGATTATTAGAGTTCCGGTCAATAGTGATGATAGCTACTAAACGGTTATTACTGATAATCGAATTTAATTTTTAAAACGTCGTGCTAGTTCTCTATCTTGATCACGCTTTTTAATGTCAGTACGCTTATCATACTTCTTTTTACCACGTCCAATGCCAATCAGAATTTTAGCAAAACCATGTTTCAGATAAACTTTAAGGGGTACGATTGTCACACCCTGTTCTTGTGCAGCTTTTGCTAGTGTGGCAATTTCTCGTTTGTGAAGTAAAAGTTGCCGTGTACGTAAGGGGTCAACATTAAATTGATTTCCCTGTGCATATGAAGCAATATGGACATTGGTTAGCAAGGCATTACCATCATGTATTGTAATAAAGCCATCACTAATTGTAATTTGTGAGGCACGCACTGACTTGATTTCTGTCCCTGTCAGTGAAATACCCGCCTCAAAGGTTTCTGAAATTGCATAATTAAACCTAGCTTTTCGATTTTGAGCAAGATATTGTTCATTCTGTTTTTTCTTTGCCATTCAAAACCACCTTAGAAATTACGTTTACTATCTCGTTTGTGCCCCTGTTTGCTGTCCAATGGTCCTCGTTTAGTTTTTGGACCTTCTGACTTGCCACGTCGTTCATTTTTACGACGTTCATCGCGGTTACGTCCCTTCCCAAATTTGCCATGCGATTGAGAAGCAACGCGGATAGCAGTGGTTGGTGCATCTTGCGGATTGACCAACATAAAGTCAACTGTTCGTTCATCCTTATTGACACGAATCACTTTCACCCGAACTTTTTGACCAATTTGGAAAATATGGTGTTTGGATCGCCCAATCAATGCTGCGTGTGACTCATCGTACTCATAATGATCATCTGTCAGATTTGATATATGCACCAGTCCTTCAACAGTGTTTTCTAGACTAATAAATAGACCAAATTTCAGAGCCGAATTGACAACACCGTCAAACTCTAGTCCTATCTTATCAAGCATATATTCAGCTTTTTTGAGTGCGTCAACATCACGTTCTGTGTCAATAGCACGACGCTCACGAGTACTAGTATCTTCACCAATTTGGCCAAGATGGCTGGCATACTTTTCTTGTGCTGATACACCATAGCCATTTTGAGCGTACCATTTAATCAATCGGTGCACGGTTAAATCGGGATAGCGTCGAATTGGTGAGGTGAAGTGTGTATAAAAATCAGCGCCCAAACCAAAGTGTCCAACTGGATCCGGTGAATACTTAGCTTGCTTCATCGCACGCAACATCATTGTCGAAATCATTTGTTCGGCAGGGTCTCCCGCAACATCATTCATTAGTTTTTGCAGCATAATTGGTGTCACTTTGTTTGGATCCCCAATCACTGGATGTCCTAAAGCCTTTGAAAATTCAAAGAATGATTTGGCACGTTCTGCATCGGGTGTTTCATGAATACGATATAAAAATGGTACTTCTAATTTGTCAAAATGCTCGGCAACAGTTTCGTTTGCTGCCAACATAAAGGATTCAATCATACGTTCAGCCGTACCACGTTCACGCAACTTAATGTCGACGGCTTTACCCTCGTCATCAACAATGATTTGTGCCTCAGGTGCGTCAAACTCAATCGCACCACGCTGCTTACGCATATTGTACAAAATATCATGCAACTCCCCCATCACTTTGAACATAGGTACTAAGTTTGCATATTCTTCTTGGACAAAAACATCCCCTTCGAGAATTTTATTCACTGCATCATACGTCATGCGAGCATGTGACTTCATAACAGAAGTATGTAAGCGATGATTAACAACTTTACCTTGTGGATTAATTTCCATTTCAGCTGACATTGCTAAACGGACAACATTGGGATTAAGCGAAGCAATACCATTAGAAATATTACGTGGCAACATTGGAATAACACGATCTGTCAAATACACTGACGTGCCACGATTATACGCTTCGCGATCAATGCTAGAGCCTTCTGTTACATAATGAGAAACGTCAGCAATGTGAACACCTAAATGATAATTACCATTGTCTAGCTTCCAAGCAACAACCGCATCATCAATATCTTTGGTGTCTGCACCATCAATGGTCACCAATGTTTGCTCTGTGATATCCTCACGACCGGCCCATTCAGAATCTGGTACATCTGTTGGTATTTTACCAGCATCCGCTAACACATCAGCAGGAAACTCATTGGGAACCTTTTTGCTGTAAACAATCTGCAAAATATCCATTCCTGGTTCATCTTTGTAACCAAGTGTCTCTGTAACGGTTGCTACGAGCTCTTTGGGGTGAATTTGATCGGGAAAACGTACAACTTCAGCCACAACAACCTGACCATCATTTGGCTTCAAGCCCTCTCCACTAACTAAAACCTTGAAGCTCATCGCTTTTTTATCGCTAATCGTAAGTTCGCCAATCATGTCCTTAGCATCAGACCCAAGCGAAAAAGTGCCCACAATTCTCTCGTAAGCATGCGCCAAAATTTCAACCACTTTACCTTCAGGACCACGGTCCGGTGAAGGCGACGGTTTAATCGTTTCGACTCGAACATTGTCACCTTGCATTGCTTGCAACGTGTTTTCAGGATTGATAAAAAAATCAGGTAATTCGTCGTCATATTTGACAAAGCCAAATCCTTTGTCATTAGCACGGTACTCACCAAACGTATAACCTGCATTCGGATTGTACTGATAGTGTTGTTCATGATCAAGTGCATCTCCACCCCGAACGAGCGCGTTCAGTGCATTAACCACTTGTTTATAGCCGGCAGCATCAGTCATACGTAAGCCATCAGCTAAATTTTGTGCTGAAAAAGACTGTGATGAATTGGCTTTCAAAAAACCCTTCAGCTGTGCTTTTAATTCTTCTAAATGCATGTGTTTTCCTTTTAAATTAATTATTTTCTTCTTAATGAAGCAACATTCGATATAAAAAAAGTCAGTCTACGAAAAAAGCGTAAACTGACCAATTCGTTTTTTAATGGGCTGAAATGTACATCAGCGCAAAACCAATAATGAACCATAGCGCCCCAAGAACAGACGTTGCACGGCGCATAACTGCTTCAAATCCTCGTGACTTGCGTTCAGCGAACAAATCGCCAGCACCACCAGATAAAGCTGATAACGCGTCTTGTTGTTTACTAGGTTGCATCATGACTGTGACGATAAGCATAAAGCCCACGACAATCAAAGCAACGGTGAGTGTCTTTTCCACAATCATAACCTCTACTTAAATCGATATTTCTATTATAGCAAATTCATCCTTAAATCGCTAGTTTTGGAGAAACAGCAACTCAGTTATTCATTCCCCAAAGACAAACTAAACATCAAAATACCACCAGCGATGGCTACATTCAGGCTCTCTGCTTGTCCTTGAATCGGAATATACAAATTAGCCGTCGTTTTAGCTGCCAGTTCATCGGACATACCTTGACCTTCGTTACCTAAAATCAATCCAAACTGTGTGCTTGGCTCAATGTCACGATATGATTGCGCTGCTTCATTCAACTGAGAACCATATACTGGCAAACCATTATTTGTCAACGCATCAACCCATTGATTGAGATCACCATTTAAAACTTCTAAGTGAAATTGGGAGCCTTGCATAGCTCGTACTACTTTAGGTGCAAAAGCATCTGCGGTGCCTTCACCTAGTACAACACCTTTAAAACCAGCAGCATCAGCTGTTCTAACCAACGTCCCAACATTCCCGGGATCTTGAATTTGGTCAAGCAATAACCACGCACCATCATGAACGTATGCAGGGTCGAATGTTTTTTCTGGCAAACTGATTTCTGCAAAAATACCTTGTGGCGTATTAGTGCCAGCAATATGCTTAGCAACTTCTTCACTGATTTCAAAAGCGGGTACACCATGTGGTACTTCTGGCAAATGTAGTGCCATTTGTGATGATGTTGCCATGACTGCATGAAACTTAGCGTTCGCCTTAACGGCCTCTTCCACCAAATGCCAGCCATCAAGTAAGTAGGTGTGATTTTCTAATCTGCCCTTTTTTGATGACAACTTTGCCCATGCCTTAACGCGTGAATTTTGATTTGAAATAATTCTTTCCATGTACTTTTCTTTCTATGCTTGTTGACACTCAAAGTTTACTATAATTTTAACGCTTCTGTTTACCTGCATTGCGCCCTTTTTTGCTTTGATTTGTTTGAGATGGCTTTCCAGGAGCTTGAGTATTATTGAGAATTGAAGGGTTAGCTGGTTTGGCAGCTGCTTCAGCCATTAAATCATCAGCAGTTTTTTTAATCTTAAACTCACCAGCCACACGCTTTTCAAGACCTGGCCGTTGCAAATGTTGAATCAATGATTGGATTAAAGCAAAGATACCACCAACCACAAAATAAAGACCAATTGCACCGCTGGCAATCATCGCAAAACCAAAAATCATGACTGGACTAATAAACATCATGGCAGCTGAAGTTTTACGCTGCTCTTGTGGCATGTGTTGCATCATTAACCATGCTTGAGCTAAATAAATAATACCGGCGATAATCGCAAAGACAAGCTGAGGCTTACCAAGATCAAAATTGAAGAATGAAGCGCCCTTTAGGGCTGGCGCATGCAAGATGGCTGAATACAATCCTGAAAAGACTGGCAGTTGCATCGCCATTGTCAAAAAGGACATACCGCCCATGACACTCACATCGTTTTCTCGATAAAGTGACATCATTGACATACTAGCCTTTTGTTGCTCTTCTGGTGTCCCAGCTTTGCGTGAAATGGCCTGCAATTTATCAATTTCGGGTTTCAGTGTCTGCATTTTAATTTGATTAATTGTTGTATTCACTTGTTGATTCAAGAAAAATGGTAACAAAATCAAACGTAAAATAGCTGTGATAATCACAATTGCCCAACCGATGCCATCAATCCCACCAATATAGTGAGCAATGTTGGTCATTACCTCAGCAAGTGGATGACCAATCCAACGATACATACGACTATTTTGATCATAGCCCCCCGTCAGTAAAACAATATCCAAAATCACAAACGCAATAGTTAAAACGCGCTTCAGTTGTTTCATAATCAAAGTTTCTCCTCGAAAACCGTGTTTAAAAATCATCGTATAATTACAAATTATAATTATACCAAGAATTAGTATCGAATAGCAAAAACATTTGATTCAAACGGCGCAATTGATTCAATTTCAACGTCATCAACGCGACTATAAAATCCCGGGCCTTTTTTAATAATAGTTAAAAACATCGCCATATTTTGTTCTGTTCCTTGGGCTTGTATTGTCACAGAACCATCTTTGCGGTTGCTCACCCACCCTACGATGCTATTTTTTTGTGCCGCCTGTTGTGCAAACCATCTAAAACCAACACCTTGCACAACACCAAATACGTTAATTTCCAGTGTTTTCATTTTCATCCTCATGGTACAAAGGTAGATGAATTGTGAAGATTGAACCCGATCCTTCAGCACTTTCCAAAGCAATCTCACCGCCATAAGCTTCTACCAACCGTTGTGCTATGCTTAAGCCAAGACCATTACCACCTTTGGCACGAGATCTTGCCTTATCAACACGATAAAAGCGATCAAACACACGTTGAGAATCTTTAGCAGATAAACCTTCCCCGAAATCCTGCACACCGATTTCCACGCGATTGGCTGTTTGTGACAACGCAAAATGAATCTCTCTTCGATCCAGTGAATACTTAACAGCGTTGTCTGCTAAGATAATCAAAATTTGTTCCATATGATCCTGCCGAATTTTGACTTCAGCTTGTTGAGATAAATCGTCGTCAAGCGTAAAAATGAATTCCGGATGTATCAATTTAAAATTATCATACACGCGATGAACAGTACCACCAACATCCGTAATTTCTTTGATGTTTTCGATTGGAATTTGTTCTGCTCGCGTCAAGTTTAACATTTCATTGATGAGCGTTTCCATCCGTTGCACTTCAGCAAGAGAAGACTTTATTGAGTCATCAAGCACCTCTGGATCATCTTTGCCCCAGCGGTTCAATAATTCCATATGTCCCTTAACAATGGCAACTGGGGTCCGCAATTCATGCGACACATCTGAAACAAATTGTTGTTGCGCGCCAATTAAGCCTTGCAATCGATCAATCGTACGATTTAGAATCTGTGTTAAATCTGAAAATTCATCATTGGCGCCTACTTCACTAACACGCACATCCGTCATTGGATCATCTTCAAACGCTTCAATCGTACTTTCAATTGACGTGACTGGTCTCAAGATTAATCGCGTCAACAAAAAAGCAAACATAAAAATAGCAAAACCACCAATAATGACAATTGCCCACAGCCAAAAAATCATTGCATCAGGTGGATTACCATAATACTTCTCAACTAAGGAAGTTACAATGAGCGCAAAAATAATAAAGATAACAAAAAAGCCAGACGCCATTCCAATTGCTAACTGCCAACGCAGTGAGAAGCGACGTGCGGCTTTTTCAGTTGTGTTTCTATCATTATCCATATTTTAGTTCCCAAAATCAGCTACGCATAACATAACCGGTACCACGTACTGTTTGGATATATGACGCTTTGCTTTCTGGGTCATCAATCTTATTGCGAAGATATCGGATATAAACATCAACAACGTTTGTTTCAACTTCTGAGTCAAATCCCCAAACTTCTTTTAGCAATTGCTCACGAGACTGTACAACATTGATGTTTTCAACGAGCGTCAATAACAAATCGTATTCACGTTTAGTCAAATTGATAATTTGGTCGTCCCGACGGGCAATACGGTTTTCCTTTTCGATACGCAAATCTTTAAAATTAATGATTGAACGATGCTTGTCATTCACTTCTGTCTCAATAGCAATACGACGCAAAAGCGAGCGAATGCGAGCTAAGAGCTCTTCAATAGCAAAGGGCTTAACTAGGTAATCGTCAGCACCGTAATCCAAACCAGAAACGCGATCAATTACTGAATCTCGAGCTGTCATCATGATAATTGGCGTTTTCTTTGCTTCGCGAAGGCGACGTGCAACTTCCAAACCATTCAACTCTGGCAACATCAAATCAAGCAAAATAACATCATAATCATTTTCTAGTGCTAAATCTAAACCTGAGCGGCCATCGTGCACCGTTTCAACTTCATATCCTTCATGCTTGAGTTCGAGACCAACAAACTTTGCCAAGTTTTCCTCATCTTCAACAATTAATACTTTACTCATTTTTTGTCCTCAACATTTTAAATCGGTCTAAACCGAGTCTATATTATATTCTATTACTCACTTTAGTTTAGATGATTTTGATATTTTTTGCAAGTGTTTTCTCATTCTTTGAAAAAATCATCTAATTTTGCTAAACGAGGGTCTAATTTGACGCCATTATCACTCATTTTCTCATTTTTATATGTTTCTTCACTGATGACATGCCAGTCTTTTCCAGAGGGCAAAATATCACTATCTTTTTCTTCCGCTGTCAAAATTTGTAGTGGCAGATTAGCAATAATATTGTCTAAAATAGCATCATCAACGTTCAATACATCATTTTCAAGGAGAAATACAGCTTCTGTTTCTTCAAAATCTGATAGGCGTGTAGCATCTTCAATGTATCGTTCATCAATTGTCACTTCAACTGGTAATGTAACTGCCTCTAAAGAACGTGACGAGGGTACGGTAATCGTACCTGTAACCGTCATCGTTAGAATAATATCGTCGTTATCCAAATAGCTGACTTGACCCGCAACTTCTAAAGGTGACAAGGCTAAAACAGTTTCTGGAAAACGTTGTTTGGCAACAGCTTCAAGATTTAACTGTTCTGCTAACACCAAAGGTTTTTGACGATATTTTAATAATTGATTCTTCGCATATTTCATTTTATTTCTCCACAAATATTGGGGCACGTGTGACATCTTGCTGATCAGTCGAATGATCTGCAAGGAGTTGCCACAGTTTACCGGCTTTATAGTCTAAACGTAATTGGGCTCTAGCTAAATTATTATCCACTTTACTGATTAATGGCAACGTTACCTGCTTTTTGATTTCATTCAAATACTGTTGACCATTCGGCGTGAAACCCAAAACACGCAAATAAGGATCTTGCATGGCCGCCTGCATTTGGTCAACCTTGACATTCAGCAATGTGTACAATAGTGTTCGCTGCATTCGGGCAAATGTATAACGTTTTGATTTAGTTCTTTTAATAAAATTCTGGTAATTCGTAGGCGCCGGTTCTGTTAACATAACTGAGGCCAAACGATGTTCCAACCCTTCCGCCATTTGGTAGACTTGCCCTAGCTGGCCAACCGTATCAGTTGTAATACGATACTGTAGCAGTGGCCAAAATTTTTCTTCAAAATTGATTGTCGATGCTTGAGTGTTTAGCGTTTGATAAACATCATTCGGCACCACATTTTTGATTTTTTCAACACGATTTTTGTGAAGCGCCAGACGAATGGCGGAGGCAGAAGCAATTTCTTGTGTTTCTGAAAAATGTAACTCGTGATACCCGGCAGCTACGCGTTGAATTGGTATTAATTCAATGGGCGATTGTTGTTTCAACACCGCTGTTGCGTATCCCAAAGCCAAAATATCGTTGGGTTCTTTTAACTCAAAACCAGTTTTGTCTGAAAGTTGTTGTGCGTATACGCTCGCGAACGTTTGATTATGTTGCTTAAATTGATCATTTTGATTAACGTCTGGTGCCTTTTGTGCCAAAGACAAAAAATCAACATCAGCGTGCTCACTACCAAACACAACTTGTCTCACACCTAAAGCGGTTAATAATTGAATCGCGCCATCGGCAAATAGATGACTTGGTTGTACTGCAAAAAAAGTCGGCAACTCGATTACCAAATCAACGCCATGTGCTAAAGCTAGTTGCGTGCGATGCCATTTATCAATCAGCGCTGGTTCACCCCGCTGAACAAAATTACCAGACATGACAGCAACAACAACGTCAGCCCCAGTTGCAGCTTTGGCTGCTTCAATGTGATAGATATGACCGTTATGAAAAGGATTATACTCCGTGACTAAGCCAACTGCTTTCATGATTTCACCGCCTTAAAGAACCAACGCGTCGTATCTTCATGAATCTCATCACGACCAAAATCGGCACTAACTTCAATGTTTTTAAAACCAACTTTTTGTAACAACTGTTGATAAGTAGCCAAATTATACGTTTGCTCATGATGAATTTCACGCATAATTTTAAAACCATCAATCGTTTCATCATAAACAAAAAATTTAAGATCATGATCGACGCTGTTAATTTCATCTCCAGCAAAACTAGTCCACATTAAAATATTTTCTGGATCATCGTCATTATTATAGTAGTAATTATCATAACCAACATTAATTTGATAAGGTGTAATCACATCAAACAGGAACATGCCACCATCAGTCAAATGATCAAAGACTTGGAACAACGCTGCCTCTAAATCAGCAATGGTTGGTAAATAGTTTAAGGCATCTGCAAAACTGACAATAAGTGGATATGTCGTCGACCAATCACTAAATTCACGCATATCTGCCTGCAAAAGTGTCAAATCAACGTCAGCATGATTAGCATGCGTCTGCGCCAAAGACAACATATCTGGTGACAAGTCCAAAACCGTGACTTGATACTGGTGTTCTGCTAACAAAACGCCTAACCTTCCAGCACCACCACCAAGATCAAGTACACTTGTAGCAGTGGTGTGTTCCCTTACATAGAGTAACCAATCCTGATACATGTCTGAATCAAATAGCTGGTCATACTTAGCAGCAAAAGTTGTGTAATTATCATTAATGTTCTTAGTCATAATCTCAATTTTAACATAAAAAAACTGGCACAAGGTGTCCCAGCCTGTTTAATCTTCTACTAATAAACTTGTTAAATCAACATATGGCGCATCGTGCCACAATCGTTCCAAATTATAAAAATCACGACTTTCAGTATCAAAAATGTGTACGATAACGTCACCTAAGTCCATCAATACCCATTGCCCTTCACGAAAACCTTCTGTAAATCGTACTTCACCACCGGCAGCCTCAATTTTATCTTTCACTTCCGTCGCAATGGCTTGTACTTGTCTGGTAGAGGCAGCATCGGCAATCACAAAGTAATCTGCCATCAAGCTCACTTCACGCATATCTAGCGCTACAATATTATTAGCCTTTTTGGCATCAACTGCCGCAACTGCTGTTTCCAAAACTGTGTTCACATTTAAAATTGTTGTCATATTTTAGTTTTCTTTCCTAACCCAGTAATTATAAGTTTCCAATGATTTGGGATAAATTGGCGTTTCTTTTTTCACCAATCGTGCCAACGTATGCACAATTTGGTATTTCACACCCTGCCCAAGGGACTGTTTAGTAATATCTCTTGCCACTTGGACGCCATCAAAATCACGACCCACTTCCAAATAGTCTGCCATGAAAATCACTTGTGAAAGCTTACTCATCGTCGCTCCAGCACCAGTGGTATGCTCACGAACAGCCGTTAAAATATCAGAATCCGTAATTCCTAGTTCATCATGAATCATCTCAGCACCAACGACACCGTGCCAAATATAATTGCCCCAGTTCATTAAATCGGGATCCATTTTTTTGCGTTTAATAACAGCTATAAAGTCACTATCCGAACGTTCTTTAGCATAGTCATGAACTAACGCTGCTACCTCTGCTTGATCGGGATCAACACCATTTGCTTCCGCTAATTGAATAGCATAATCCCGTACACGACGTACATGTTGAAAACGGTAATCTGACAAGCGAGCCTCAACTTTTTCTTCGAGTTGAGCAATACTGCCATCAAAATATTTAGTCATAAAATCCTCGATATAAATTATATTCTTGCATAAATAGGGCCACACGTTCTGGCACCAAATAATTAATACTTTGATTCATTCTAATTCTCGTCCGAATTTCTGATGCACTGACACGAATATCCGGCACGTTAAACCACAATACTGGGTAATCTGATGAAGTAGATTGCCCTTCGCGCACACCAGCAGCAAAAGTAACCAGTTGACTCAGCTCGTCTATATGATCCCAAGTTGCTAATGTTTTGATTTTTTCTGCTCCTAAAATAAAATAGTATTCATTCTCAGGATGCAATGAGACTAATTCGCGCATCGTATCAAAGGTATGCGACTCGCCACCATTACGAATTTCCAAAAGTTCAATATCGAAAAACGCATTGTCGGTAATTGCCAAATGAACCATTTGCATACGATAAGACGGTGCAATGGCACTAGCATGTGTGCCATCAACGGGTTGTGCATTCGGCATCCAATAAACTTTTTCAAGTCCCAACTGTCGCCCAACACTTTCAGCTAAAACGAGTTGACCAATATGTGGTGGATTAAACGTCCCACCAAAAATACCGATTCGTTTTTTTTCTTTTTGAGGCGCTGTTTCCGTTTGGACTTGTGGCGCAATGGTTACTGTTTCTCGCATATTGACACCCTTAGATTTTTTCTAAAGCAACTGAAACTTTCTGATATTTCTCTTCTACTGCTGGTAAATATAAGATTACTGTTCGACCAATTGTTTGAACGACTGAAATATTTGAGTGCGTTTCGATATAGTTAGCCACTGAATCAACCGTTTCTTCAGACCCTTGCTGTAAGCTGATTTTGATTAGTTCACGCTTAGCAATCGCCATCACTAATTCCTCTAGCCAAGTTGTCGTTAAACCATTTTTACCAACCGAAAAAATGGGTGATAATGTGTTTGCTTGTGAACGTAAGAAACGTTTTTGTTTTCCTGTAAGTGTCATTAAATCATAGCCTTTCTAATTAGCACATCAACGCCCTCTGGTACCCAACCAGCAACTTTAATGCCTGCTGGTACGGTAATCCAACCTAATCCTGCAAAAACAAGATCACTTTTTTCAATGATATTGAATTCGCGTTTGACAAGTGGCGAAGCTGTTAAATTCAGTGGCGCTGGTGTTAGTAATTCACCAACATGTCGATTATAAAATTCATCTGCGCCATTCAATTTAGTGCGGTGGATATTTAAATTATTTTCAAAATAAGCCGTGACAGCTGTCCGTTCACCACTCACAAAATCAAACCTAGCCAGCCCACCTAAGAACAACGTCTGTTCTGGATTGAGCTGATAAGTACGCGGTTTAATCTCTTTCTTTGGCAGCGCATACTTCAAATCTTTATCGGCAATAACATGTGCCATTTGTTCGCGTTTGATAATACCTGGCGTGTCAATTAACTGATGACCATCTGCTAACGGAATTTCAATGCGGTCCAACGTGGTCCCTGGAAAACGTGAAGTCGTTATCAAGTCCTGAACACCCGTCCGTGACTTAATAATCTGGTTGATCAGCGTTGATTTGCCAACATTAGTCACACCCACTACGTAAACATCACGATCCAATCTTAATTGGTCGACACGTTCAAGTAATGCGTCTATGTTTTTAGGATGCGCAGCCGAAGTCAAAAAAATGTCAGCCGGCTTAATTCCTTGAGCTTTAAGCATAGTTTGCAACCATTGCTTTAGTCGATTTTGATTTAACAATTTAGGAAGCAAATCTACTTTATTTCCCACCACTAAAATAGGATTGTTTTCACCTACAAAACGTGGCAAACCGGCAATTTCAGAACCAGTCACATCAAACAAATCCATAACGTAGACAATCAGCGCATTCGTATCAGAAATTTGGTGCAATAATCTGGCAAAATCATCATCAGTCAATTCGACTGGTTGGATTTCGTTATAATGACGTAATCTAAAACAGCGCTTACAGAAAAGTGCATCGCTATCAATGGCTTTTTTTAAGGCGCTTAATGGTAAATATCCAGCTTTTTCTGGGTCAGTAATTTGCATTAATGCCCCACAGCCGATACAGCGTAAGCCTTCATCTAATTGTGTTTGAACGTACTCGTCAGTGATTTCAGTTGTCACGTAATGTTTTCTCCCATTTCAAATATGGATGTGCTTTAAAGACAATTTTTTTAATATACTTTTCGATACTGCGATTAAGCCATGTTTGCCACATATCCGACTCAATTAAACGCTGCACCAAAACGCTTCTAATGCCCGCACTGTGCGCAGCCCAAACGTCAGTCAGCATTTGATCGCCAACCATGATCACTTCGTCGCGCTTAAGATGATGAGTCCTTAGTATATGTAGTATGCCACGTGGCAAAGGCTTTAGCGACCATGAAACAAAATTTACGTTCAGCGGTGCAACTGCCTTAGCCACTCGCTTTGTCGTATTGTTTGATACTACAATTAGTTCAATACCGCCATCACGTAGGTCCTGTAACCATTGACGTAATTCGGGTGTACCCTCAGGATTGTTCCACGCCAGCAATGTATTGTCTAAATCTGCGAGCACGGTTTTAATCCCATGCGCTTTTAAATCATCGACTGTTAAATCATATATTCGTTCGACCATATATGTCGGTGTAAAGTGTTCTAAGCGCATCATATCCATCTTTCATCTCGTTTGTTTCTCTATCTATTATAACAAAAAAACCCGTGAGACGGGTTACGCGTTTTATTAATACCAATTATTGGCTTGCCAATGTGCAATTGCGTTAGCAACTGAACCATAACGTGCAGCAATATACTTTTGCATAGCTTCTAACTGAACCGCATAATTACCACGGTAGTCTTGGCCGGGAACGTATTGCGCATAGTAAGCTTCAGTTAATTGACCGATACCATAATAGGGACCGTTTTGAGCATTTGGATTACCACCACTTTCACGTTGAATTAACCATTGAATATCTGCAGATACTGCTGGCGTAGTGGACTGGGTTTGTGAAACCGCGGTCACTGAGGTTTGGCTATTATTGGTTGATGAAACATTATCAACGTTGTCTGTCTTTACAGCAGCAGTACTAACCTCAGTTACGGTCGATGTCTGATTAGTTTCATTTTGTGATGATACATTTTCAGAGCTAGCCGCTGATTGTTTATCAGTGCTATCTTCAGTTTTCTCTGAAGGCTTTGATACTTGTGCTTTGGGTAATGCAATTGTTTTAACATCAGCCAGAGATTCAGCGGCTACGTCAACTGCTTTTACGTCGACTTTTTGGTCAAGGCTAGCCGCATCTGTTGGCTGGTTTTCTGTTTGTAGTTGTGTTCCCAATGCACCCAATGCAACTCCCGTCATTGTGGCGCTTGCAATCAATATTCTCTTTATCATGTCTTCCATTGTGCCTGCTTTATGTTACACAAACATTACAGAAATTAACAAAAACGTAGACCAAAAATACATAATAAACGAATTAACAACATTTTGTATATTATATAAAGAAAAATAACAATTATCATAAAAATACAAAAAATCAACGATGAATTTGTCAGTCTCATCGTTGATCAATTTGCACAATGTTGTGCTGTTTAAGGAGTAATCTGATTGTACGGTATCAGACTATAAACGAATCACACACATGAAAACGCTTACAATATTATTATAACAGTCATTTTATTTGCGTCAAGACCTGATTTAAATTTTTTATTTATTTGCAGAATAACAGCCAAACAACTAAGAAACTAGACAAAAGTCTTGAATTATATTATTATACTAATAAATAGTAAGTAAATGGAGATTTTATGCTTAACGTAGATTATAAAATTAGCCACATCAGTTTGATGGCAGATGATGAACAACGCATGCGTAGCTTTTATCGCGACATGCTAGGACTTGTCGAAAAGCAACAAAGTTCAAGTCAGTTTTCTTATGCTTTTACTCATCAAGATCAGCCTTTTTTAACATTATCATTTTCAGGTCAAAAAACCGCACAGCAACGACAAGGTTTGTATCATTTTGCGTTACTTTTCCCCAACAAAGCAAGCTTGGCAAGTTTGATAGAACGCTTAATTTTGGCCGAATATCCATTAGGATCAGGTGACCACGACGTCAGTGAGGCCTTTTACTTAAATGATCCTAACGGCAACGGCATTGAGCTCTATCACGATCGTCAACAAACATTGTGGCAATGGGACCAAGGATTAGTCAAAATGGGTACAAAAGCAGTAGATGTCTTAGCGCTATTGCAAGCTAAAGAAGCAGGTTGGTCGGGTTTTCCCGTTGGTATAATGATTGGTCATCTGCACTTCGTTGGTGATAATGTTCGTAAAGGTGATACTTTTTTTATTGACCAGTTACAAATGTCATTAACTGCTAAAATCGCGGGCAGCGCACACTTCTACTCTCATAACGCCTATCACCATCACCACGCCTATAATACGTGGTTTGGTTCTGACCTAACACAACGACGTCCTGATGAGAATGGTTTAGTCAACTGGACCGTCACAATTGACGAAAAACTATTTAAAATCCTGAATCAATCATTGCATGATCAAAATCTATCAACAAAACCGAATCAAATTTGGTTAGCAGATCCCTTTGGTAGCCGATTGGTAATTAATAAAGACTATTCACCAAGTGATTAAGATAACAACCTACTTCTGACGCGCTAATCGTTCATAATCAGATCGTTCACATCAAGGTTAACAATCAAAAAAGCTGTTTACCGACAATAACGGTAAAACAGCTTAATTGGAGTTAACGGGAGTTACTACACACCTGTCATATCAACACTCATGGCGGTTTTTACCATTTTGTTTCCCTAAATTCCCAACTTTGCTAAGATATTACCCGTGTCATCACTGGCACGCTTGGTTATATCACTATAAACATCTAACGTCATTGATACATCTGCATGTCCCAAATAAGTCTGTACCTGTTTAACCGTAGCTCCCTGGTCAAGCGCTAATGTCGCCCACGTATGCCTTAGCTTATGCATGGATAAACCAACCGCAACATGGTATTTATCACTGACATCATGCAACCACTTATTCGGTCTCATGACCTGTAATGTCCGTCCTTGATAACTAAAAACAAAGTCTTTCTTCCTATTATATGAGGTAGAATCATACCAACTAGCTAATATGGACAACATATTACTATCAATCTTTAATGTTCTCCTGCTTGTGACACTCTTTGGTTCTTTGATGTAGGTGCTACCATTTAAACCACGTCCTAACGCTTGAACAATCATTATATAGCCATTATCAAAATCAACATGTTGCCACTGCAAAGCCAATAATTCCTCGGTTCTCATCCCCGTGAAAGCGCCTAATCTAAGCAATGTATATGCCTGTTGGTTTATCTGGCTATATTGATTATCCAGAACATCTATAAACGCTTTGAACTCGTCCACATCCATGAATTGCTTGTGTTTATTGAGTTGCCTGCGCTCTCGTGGCATTTCAATTTTAGTAAATGGATCCACAGCTATCATATCCATTCTGACTGCGATGTTTAATAATCGCCTAAAATAGCCTGTTATCTTACGATAATGCAATATCTTGCCCTGCATTGTGTTAATATAAAGCTGTAAATCAAGTGGTTTAATATCTGATACCAACGTATTCCCCCATTTAGGGATGACATGCACGTCAAATACATTCATTGTTTTATTAAGTGTACTCTCTTCAACAGTATGCTGATAAGTTTCTAACCACATATCATACAACTCTTTGACAGTCATTATGTCGGGAGTTGTTTTTTTATTGTATCGACTTTCGCCATTCTCAAACAGTACACTCTCATTATTAAACCACTGTCTAGCGCTCTGCTTACTATCAAAGCCACGTTTTTTAACTCTAACTTTCTGACCACCATTGATTAGGTAGCCGTCTACCTCCCATGTTTTACCTTTGGATGTTTCTATTTTTTGTACTTTCATAATTTATCCTTACCAGCAAGTAAGCAGTGTTTGAAGATAAATAAAAAAGCATGTTCACACGCTTTCATTATTTCACACTGTTATGATGTTGTTTTCAGCTTAACACTTTCTTAAACATTGTTAATCATAATAATGTCTCACAGCTTCATCAATTTCATCACGATTGTATCTCGTGCCATGTTCTGTTGGATAACCTTTTACCTTGCCCGTCTTCACGTATCGCTTGATAAAAGTATTGTCGGCTACACTGATGTATTTGTGCGCTTCACTGCGTTTTAACCACATAGCCCACTGCTGGGGATGTGAACTATTATTACTTGCTGTCATATCTTTCCTTTCCAGATTTCTTGTATAAGCTGATTAACATACCTTTCTATGCCTATTTTATTAATATCTTTAACTGCCCATGCTAACTCTAATCTACTTTTATGAACGAGATACATTGTTATAGACTGGGCTACATAAACATCAAACCGCTTGTAGTATTTGTGAGCATTGACATTGGCTGTTCGTTTACTAGCCATGGGATGTGTTTCCTGATAAGCTCTGGTCTTATTACCATGCGTTGTGTAGCTGATTACAAATTGCATTGACTTACGAGTAATGAGTTTACGTTTAATCAGTTCACTTGTAACCAGTTCATGGATGTAAACATAAAACATACTACTTTCTCGCTCTGCATACGTTCTTTCTCGTGGCTTTAAACGAGCCATGTATTGGTAAATATCCATAACACTTCCTTACTAGTAAAATCCAACCTCTGTATTTTAATGTTCATAAGCTAAGCCCTTGCAACCACTGTATTTCAGCTACTCAAAATGTACGTTTAGTTATGTCCACTTTTGTCTATCAATCCCTAAAACTATGCCACCAAGCGTACAATCCGCCTTTCTTCAACTCAACATCAAACTGTGTCGCCTCATGATCTGATTGTTTAATCTCTCGTTGCTGACTTTGCCATAACTGTTGTATTTGCTCTGGTGTGGGTTCATGCTTAGTAAAATTATTTTTATCAAATTGTCGATAATCATAACCCAAAGCCTTTAACGTGTTATCTAACATATTAGTCAAATGCTTTAATGTGTCATACTGGTGGTCTTGGATCACTTTTAAATTTTCTTGCTCGATATTTTGCTTCACTAAATAATGAATACGCCTGTTCTGTTCAAAGATATAAACAATTAATGTTATAAATATAAAGCCAACTATATAATTCATTTCATCCCCTTTTCGGTCTCTTTCTGCTAATTTTGTGGGTTGTGTCAAAAAATAGGACTGTTTTGTGTCATGAATTTCATGCTTTAAACCCCTAAAATCCTTGATATAAAGATATTTTGTCTCTTTGTGCCAAATGTGTCATGTTTTTTCTATACTACAAACCTATATGTATATATTTATTTTTTTATAGAAAAGTAGTGACACTATTGACACATAGGCTGTAATCCTTGTGGCGCAACATATTTCACGTTTTAGGCATGACACTGAAAAGGCACATTTTGAGACAAAACGCACTCACACCATAGGTTTAACCCCTGTTTTTGTGGCACAAGTTACCTTTATTCATTAAAATACGGGTCTAAATCTAAACCATCCCAACTCCAAACGGGGTTGACCGTTTCCTCTGATGACTGGTGTTGTCTGGTTCTAATTGAAACATATCCTAATTGCTCCATTTTGTCATTAAACTGGTTGCGCTGTATTTTTGAATTAATAGCATTCTCGCTTAGCCATAACTGGAATAATTTCCAGGTCTGGTCTTTGGTAACACCACCGCTGTATAAATTATCGTCATCACGGCTCACATCCTTTAAAAAAGTAGTGACTAAATCTTGCCGTTCTAGCCATTCTCTTGTTGCCGTCTCAATCTCATCACTAGTTGAAAACTTGCCCCGTTGCTTGGCTTGTTGATAGGCTGTTAATACACTATACGCAAACGCCCCAACTTCCTTAACGGCTTGTTTCTCATCCCACAATAACGCTCGCTTGGCTTGTTCCTGTGGTCGCTCTCTGGCTCTTGGTGCTGTCACGGGTACAATCTTGATACGCTGTGATAACGCTACATTGACGGCTATGTTTGGTGTCTGGTTTGCTCCAAACAACAACAAAGCATAGAATTTTAAACTTAAGGCGTCCGCATTTTTGGCTTCAACGTCTATTCTGTCGCCACCTTATAAACTCCTTAATGTGTCAGGTACTTCAATACGGGTATCTGGTAGATCTAAATGAATATTACTCAACTTCTCAAATAGCCCAATAATACCAAATCTTGCACTCTTGCCGTTACTGCCTGCGATTGTGTCCATATCCTTTGCGACAATGTTTTTAGTTCCTAATAGCGGGAACACGATTGTATCAAAGAAATAACTTTTACCAGTCCCACCCATTTCATCCACAATGATTGCAATGGTATTAAAGGTCTTATATTCGGGGATGAAAGCATACCCTAGTAACTCTTTGATAAACTGCCATGAGTTACCAAATAAATAACCGCCCCATGCTTCAATATTAGGTGCTTGCCCGTCTTTGTTAATCTCAATATCATGACCGTTGACTAGATAATGTGATTGTAGATTAGGTGTGATATTACCTGTCTCAATCTCATAAGTCCCATTTTTAAAGGCGATAATATCGGTGCGTTGGTCTTCAAACGGGTTGTGTTCACTAATCGTTTGAATAAGCGTTGTTTTGCTCACATCTTGCATGCGTTTTACATTGTAAGCATGGTATCGTTTTAACTTTTCCAGTGCTTCACGTTCAATATAAGCCCTCGCTGATTTCTCGGTTAGGTTTTCCCGTGAGATACCATTGTATTTGTAGTATCTAATGCTCCCGTTGAAAGGGACACCAATGACGGGACTATCTTTGATAATTGCTTCACTCAATTTCAAAGTATCAATGCCTTTAACATCCCCGTTATCGTTTGTGTTTAACCAACCAGGGATAGTCTGCCTTGTTGGTAATGCCGTTGTATCAATCTCTGCCATAGTCACTCATCCTTGATCGCTTTTTCTCCTCACGTCTTCTAGCACTCATATATACGGTATTTAATTCATGATCTGGTAATGGTTCGTTACTCCGTTCATTGACTGTCTGCATAATGTCATATATATCTTGTGGTGTGACATCAATGGCAAACAGACAGCCTGCTAAACTCATAGCTTGATTATTTCGTTCCCCTGTCTTAAATCCATTAATTGTCATTTTCCACCTATCTGCAAGGCTATATTTTGCCTTGTAATGAATGTTAGGTCTATCAGTACCCAAACCATTTGCTAAGTCATATACCCACGTTGGTACGGGCTTAATTTTGTCAAAACTAGTGATTTGTCGATATTGCCCGCCTGTCATTGTTGATGGTACTGTCATCACTGCTGTATTGCTCAAAACGTCTACACCACTAATCGCATTGATCACATGCTTTGGTTTGTCTTGCCCACTGGGGATGAGATAGAAAGCATGTAGTCCGCCTGTGGGTGTTTGTTCTACGTAGGTATCTTGTAATGTATCAGGTGCAATATGATGTGTTTTAAACCACGATAAGATACTAGCCATCCCATTCTGCTCATGCTTATCAATATCAACAACAACTAGATTACTTTTGGATAGGTCTATCCCAATGTTGCCATTTTGATACTCTGGATGTTGGGTTATCCACTGCCTTAATTCATCCCCGTTAGCAAAGCTATTATTAAACCCACCCCCAACCGCATTATACTTTTGATTAGGTAACGCCATAAATACATAAGCGCCTGCCTGTTGATATTGTCTGACATGTTCCCACCTATTCATGGTCACACCCTGCCTTTGAGTGTCTGCAAACGTGTCTCAACCTCATCAAGGTTAGTCCCAACTCTAAGCAACATACTCATGAGTTTCTGTGGCTCTTTTTGATACCTCGCTAGGTCTACAAGGCTCTTTGCACTCATCACACTTTCTAAGGCATGATTAACCGCTACTCGTTGTGATTGTTTCATACTTCGTCCCACTCCTTACCTGTTAATTCGTGGTACTGGACTTCAATATTAACAATCTGCATATCAACCATTGTCACTATTTTGGTGTTGCTGTCCATCTCCTCATCTAGCTCATAACGCAAACGTTTCAAAAAGATAAGTTGAGTTTTAAGATAATCGGTAGCTGTATATTTTCTTGGCTTAGTTGCTGTGACTGCATTAGCATTAAACCCGTGAATACTTAATTCTGTCATGTTTATTCCCTCGTAAATCTTTCTTCATGGATCATCAAAGCGTCTAACGTTGCTTGTTGGCTTTGAATGCTTTTCTTGATTGTGTTGACCGTCTCCCAAAACTCTTGCGCTGTGATGATGAAATACACCCCATTCGGACGGCTTTTACTGCTACCCACTAGGTAGCCCGCATTACGTAACCTTGCAACAATTTCACTCGCTTGATGTTTGCCAATGTGCAATGTCCTAGATAGCTTTAACAGCGTAACTGCATTGTCCCTCCCGTCTGGTAAAGCGCTGAGAAATTGATGTTCAATATCTGTTAAATGTTCTTCTTTCATGTTAAAATGTGTATAGCAAAAGCCATGTATAGGGCGTTTGTAGCAAGGCTCATCCACAACTTTGGTCGGTAGGGGATGTGCTTTTTTTGTGCCCTTTTTCATGCTCTGCATTCCTTTCTAGTTTTCTATTTGAAACAAATCACGTTCAATCACTAACACGTCATAAATGATTATGCCATCATGTTTATAACCTGTTATCAGCCCTCGATTTTTCCAGCTCTTGACTGTACTTACGCTAACATCAAAATGCTTAGCAACATTCTTAGCTTGTTTCCAAACGTGTTGGTGTTTCACTGCTCGTGGCTCGTTCATAATGTCATCATTTGTTACTGCCATGTCATCCCCTTTACACGTTATCAATGACTAGGCGTGTCATTGCCTTGTCTAGATGTTCATAGGCTGTCATAATCTCTGCCCGTGCTTTGTCATGCCCTTTGATTGCTTCACTCTCTGCAATGCTAGGCAATGTCTCAAACAGCTTATTCAACGTTTTGATGTACAAATTCATGCCTTACGTCCTCCCTTGTGACTGTCGCCTACCACCATACCAGCGACAAAAGCGCCACCCACTAATACAATGATCGTGATTACTTGCCCTAACCAAATTGTGATACTCATTGTTCTTGTCCCTTTCTTAGTTGCTCTACTACCTGTTGACGTTGCTCATCCGTGAGAGTTTTACGCTTTCTTGTCATGAATGAGCCACTATAATCATCACTTATCCAACCTGCTAACCTATCTTGCGTTTTTTCCTCAATTTCTCCCATAGCAGGCGTGTATTTTCTGATGTGTGGTGGGTAAGTGGTATCAATATGCCACTTACCTACTTCAACGTCATAAATCACGATTGTTTCTTGTTCTGAACGTGGTATTTTCATTCTGCTGTTTCCTCATCTCCAGATTGTTCTTGGTTCTTGAATGATCCTTGCGCGTTCTCGTTGTCTTCCAAACGGTCGTAATACTTGAGTTGCATGTCCTCTAAATCTTTCAACATGTTAATGACTGTTGGTGTTGTGATATGGTCGCCTGCTTTCAAACTATCAACCAATGAAAGAGCTAACGTTTCTTGGATGTCTTCCAATGCGCTGTTAGTTTCCTTGATTACTTCTTGCTCTGTGAATAATGCATTTGCTACTGTCATGATAATTTCTCCTATCTCGTTGCTTTTATAGTGGTTCACTCTTGCACTTAAATGTCTCTATTTAGCTTTAATTGACCTGTATTGTCTGGTATGATATGTGTATATACTAATCAGCTACAAAATAATTGTTTATTTAATAAACATTAGATAAATAAACTATAAACAATGATTAGTTAATAAACAATACAGTTTATACTTTCTTAACTTAGTTTTATTTTTTACTAAGCTCTTAATAAATTCTTAAAGGTAATTATTATGTCTATAACTGCTAACCGTATAAAAGAATTACGCAAACAAAAAAAGCTCACTCAAAGTGAACTTGCTGAAAAAATTAATGCCTCTCGTATGGCGATTGCTAACTACGAGACTGACCGTAATAATCCCTCTTATGCCATGCTCTCACTGATTGCTGACGCCTTAGATACCACAGTAGAGTATCTACAAGGCAAAACAGATAACGCGCTTAAAACGCCTGTTGCGGATGATAACGGGGATGAAAATGAGCCTTTAACACCTAATCAACGCCATATCGCTTACAGCATTGATCCAGATGTATCAGATGAGGAACGTGAGGACATCATAAAAATGGTGCAACTTGCTATGAAACACAGACGTCGTATCTAATCATGTGAGGTTATCACTATATGACAGACCTTGAACATGTATTAGATTTACTACCTAACTACGCTTTTTACTTTATTGACGTATCATCCACGAACTTTCATGGTTGTATCGACTATGACAGCAAAGCCATATATCTCAATGAGAATGACAACGATTATGTACAGCTTATGACAGCGCTACACGAGTATGGCCATGCGGATGACATCCCCGCTGATTATTCAAACAAAAAGCGATATAAGACACTACTTGCTGAAAAGCAAGCCAACATGACAGCCACTCGATTGATGAGTGAACTGTTTACTAATAAACAAACAACCTTTTACAGATAGTAGCAAGATAAACCATTTACTATAAATGTCTAAAAAGAAAGTGTAAATGCCATGTTAACAGCAATAATAAACTTATTTCAATCAATAATCGGTGCATTCGCAAGCGGTAAAACTGTTGAACAATATAACAAGGACAAGCAACATGATAAAACGAAAAAATAACCCGTTATTTTAACAAGGGAGCCTGCTCTGTACATCGGTTCCCTGTTCAAACAATGGGCGGGGATGACACTGTGCTAATAGCATTTTATTGAACATTTTTTCTAAATAGCGGAGAGAATATTAACATGACTAAATTAATCGTTACTGATATGGATGGAACTTTTTTAAACGACCACCACAGTTTTGATACCAAAATGTTTGAAGTAATACTAGAACTGTGTCAAAAGAAAAACGTACAGTTTGCCGTTGCTAGTGGGTCACAGTACATGCGTTTGGTTAAGCAGTTTGAAAAATATCAAACACATATAAACTTTATATGTCAAAACGGGGCTTCAGTATATATAGGAAATCGCTTACTGTACTCCGAAAAATTAACACATGAGGAACTGAAATCATTAGACAACGTCTTATCAGATCAGACGGTCACTACGCACCTAAAACAAAAACTTTACCTCGGCCAAGAAGGGGCTTACTTCCTAAGCCATAATGGTGAAGCACTTGTAGAGGCAAATAAGTATTTCCCACTTCTACATGTCATAGGCAAAATAAATGATATTGAGGAACTTTACAATGACAATGTTCTTGGTATGGCCGTCATTGGAAACGGCTCTATTACTAATAAAACATTATCTCGAATGATTCAGAATATCATCCCGAACAGCTTTTCTTGTCTCGGTTCAGGCTTTGATTTTTATTTAATACAACATGACAATATTGATAAAGTCGTGGGTGTAAAAAATCTCCAAGAGTATTTCAATGTCAGTCCTGAGGACACCATTGTATTCGGTAATAACTATAATGATTTAAAAATGTTAGAGTCAACCTCTCACTCCTTTATTATGTCTAATTCCCCAGATGATATGAAGAGTATGTTTAATATTCTCGACTTTTCTAATAATCAAAACGGTGTTCAGAAGAAAATATTGTCGTATTTAGAAAATCTGTAGTTATCGTTCATTTAAAAAATAAAAGCACTCACAGAGTGCGTACATACGTGCCAAGCGTTCACGTTAAAAAGTCAATACGACAAGAATGCAATGTTAAATTTATAAATGAAGGTGAGAATGATAAAGAGAATATGAAAAGAAATCACTTGTAGCATGTATACATACTAGACAAAGAAGTCTTTAAAATAAAGCACATGTCTTTTTTATATTAGACACTAAAAGGGATCATGATTATGAACAAAAATATACAAACTGGCATTGTTAGCCTAGTAACCTTTATATGCTCGCATTTTTTAAAAATGAGTACCACTAACGCTATTACACTTTCCGCTATCATAGGATTCACATTTTATGTACTGTTTGAAGTTGTTAGTTGGCGATTAACATTAGACCAGCGACTGGATAAAATCGAACAAGACTTAAATGAAGTAAAAGAACGTAATAACTCTCAATTAGAAATAATGTCGAAGGCTATTAAAGACAAAAATATTAGCTCAAAGCAATCAATAGAGGTGATGAAATAATGGTATTTAAAGAACGAATAGCTACTTTTTTCCCAGCTGTAGACAAGGAACCTGCTTTACGCGTTGAATTATCAAAGAAGCAGAAGACTTTTGCAATTCCTATATATGTGTCTCTATTCAAAATTCACTTTGAAAAAAAATATACATTCACTGTGGCTCTTCGTCGTCAAGACGGAAAATTCATAACTTCTCGCGATTTTGATGTAATAGTTCCAAAATCTGATCGAGGAGGATATATCATGAAAGATAACACTATTAATATAACGGGAAATTTTATAATGGATGGTATCACCATTCCCGACATTGAGGACGGTGAGACTTATCAATTACTTGGCACACTTCAAGCTGAAAATGTTTTTAGTCCAGATACTAGTTTACTGTCGTACTTCGAAGTTAGTATAAAATAAAATCATTTTAATTCGTTAATTTTTTTATCTAAAATTTTTGTTATGTCCCTTTTCACATTATCGAGCATTATCCCTAAAACAAATACAAGTGCAACAAACCACACCGCAATCATCATAAATATCACATCAGTATTCACAAATTAGCCCACCCTTTATCATTTTAAAATATTATATCACTATCGTACTTTAGGCAAGTATCTTAACACCCCCTCATTTCAAAAAGTCAATAGTATTTTTAAATATTTTGTCACTCGTGAAAAAAATAAAAGGTTGCAACGCAAAATGTAACCTTTTTTGTAACTATGTAACTCGCTGTAATAACGTTTGCGTCGCACTATAAAGCCATTTATAACAATGGTTAAACGTGTACGAATGTAGGTATTTGTTGGTATTTCCATGCTAGTAAATGCTAGGATTTTTGCAACCTTGCATGTTGACATTTGATAACATTTTTGTGACCTTACTTACTAACATTTACTAACATCTTTAAGACTTTTAATGCTTGCTTTTGCTTACATTTTTAACACTAAATCATTTTATGTCATCCCCATATTTGAACAAACGTATAAATCAAAAAAGCGCGAACTTGTATTATCTAGTCCGTGCCTTTTTTATGTATTCTATTAAGCTGTGAGAGACGGTTTAAGTGTTTAATGTCTGTCTGGTATAAATACACTAATCAACATGTCAAACGCAAATTTACACGCTATCTAGCTTGTTTTAAAACAAATACACCAGCTATATCTTGCTCACTGATACGTGGATGAGATTATATCCGTTATCAATCAAATTTATAACGAACTCATCTGGTGGTCGTTTCAAATGACTTCGGACTTTTCCGCTATCGTTTCAAACGATAACAAATATCCGCTATAACTCTCTGTGATAGTTGACGTTATCCTTTCAAGGGACAACAACATGTCTGTGACCCATTTTAACACTCTGAAACAAAGTGACATAACAAATTATACGGGGATGATAAGCAATAAATAATTTTAGTTTACATTTGTAGCCTATTATAATTTACACCCCCGCCCCACTTTGCTGTCTGGGAGAGCGCACACATAGGGCTCGTCTTGTGTCGAAACAACAATTTTCGATTATTTTTTATAGGGGGGTCTTGACAAGGTTAATCTAGCAACGTTGTAGGGTCCTTAACTCAAAAATAGGCTTAAAAGTGGTAGCTAAAGTAACCCTAACTACAAAAAAATAGGGTGGGTTTAGGGGATACTTTTTACGGTAATTTGGATGTAAAGCGTGCTAATCCCTTGTGGCAGTAGTAATAAACTATGCCCGTTTTAGAAATTAGTAAGCTGTAAACGTTCGTATAACAACATTCCTCTGTTTTGCACTGAAATTTATAAAAGCCTTTATATCAACGTTTGTGGGACACCCCCTATAAAAAAAATTTTCAAAATTAAACATTTTTATAAGAAAACGGTATGTGTGAGATCTACAATCTGGTAACAAGGGCGGGGGTATAATACAACATCTAATATTTAATTGAATAATCCGAGTTAAACTGAAAATTGGTTTGGACACAAGTCATGTATTAATCTTTCCAGTTCAAAAAATAGACTAATTCCTGTTCTGAACTACAATAATTTTTCAATCACATTACCACAGGTTTATAATTGAATTGAAACATTAGAAAACCAGGGGAGAAAAAACATGAGTATTTTTGATGAAATCGAACAGGATCCTGCCAACAAACAGTTCACTCAACTTGGATTAAAGCCAATTTATAATGCACCCACAAATGCTAGAATTGTCATAATCGGTCAAGCACCAAGTTTACGAGTTCAAAATACCGGAATTATGTGGAATGACGCCTCAGGTGATCGTTTACGTGAATGGCTGGGCGTTGATAAGGATATATTCTATAATTCGGGGATGATTGGTGTTATACCAATGGATTTTTATTACCCCGGCAAGTCTAAATCTGGTGATTTACCACCTCGAAAAGGCATTGCAGATAAGTGGCATCCGCGCTTATTGAACAAAATGGCTGACGTGAAGTTAATTATTCTAGTTGGTTCTTATTCTCAAAAATATTATCTAAATCTTAGAAGTTCAGACAAAATAACTGATGTTATTAAAAATTACAAGAACTATCTTCCTAATTATTTTCCTATTGTTCATCCCTCTCCCAGAAATAATATATGGCTTAAGAAAAATAAATGGTTTGAAAAAGAAGTTGTCCCAAACTTAAAAAAGGTCGTTGCTAAGATACTGTCAGAATAACTTTTGGATTGTACGAGGTATTAATTTATGTTGTCAGAAAAACAAGAAATCAGAACATATATTTTGGAGAACTTAAACTCTTATAAACCAGATGATAAGCTCAAACACGAAACTAGACTATACACACAACTATTTAATTGTCAGTTATGGCAAGATGCTTCGACTGTGGCAGTGACAATGAGCATGGAAAATGAACTTAACACTCAACCAATAATAGATATGGCTATCAATGTTGGTAAAAAAGTGTTCATCCCCAGAGTCTCAAAAAAAGATTTACTTTGGTTCGATTATAGTAAAAATAGATTAAGCAAATCTAATTTTGGTATTTTAGAACCTAATCAGGAAGAAAATCTTGCACACAGCTTAAACGAGATTGATCTAATGATTGTTCCAGGGGTAGCTTTTACACCAGATAATTATCGAGTGGGATATGGCGCCGGATTTTTCGACCGTGTATTATCTGAATATAGTAAAGACACAATTTCGTTAGTGTTACCACCACAATTAATTGACAATTTTTCGCGTAACCAGTGGGATATGCCAGTAAAAAATATGCTAACTTAATCAACAAATACACAAAAATGCTTTCTCTCGATATATTAAGAGAAAGCATTTTTTAATTTTAATAAATCGATTAAACTAAGCAAAATCAACTACAACAGGGCTAGACTGAAATGACTCAACCAAAGCAGAATTAATTTTCAGCTTAATAATAACATTATTACTAAAATCATCAGATAGTTTTTTAATTTCTGGATGCTGAATGACTTCATCATTCATCGCTTTGTTCTCGATATTTTCAGCAACAACGGAGTTCGAACTCATCCTATATCCGGTCTGTTTATCAAACCAAGTAGCTATGGATACCTTGTTGTTGAATCTAATATTTTTGACGCGTGTGCTGTCTTTTTTTGTAACACAGTAGAAAACATTTTCCTCAGAATTAGATTGCTTAAACGTTATGATACTCGAATTAGCAATGTTGTCCGATGAAATAGTTGAGAGAATAATAATATTATCCAAGACGTTTAAGGAATTCTGAAATATATTATTGCTTTTACCTATTCCTGAATCGTGACTAAACTTCTTTCGCTGTTTCAGCAGCGTTAGTATTGTTAACGGAATTACTAAAATGACGTAACCAACTAAAGATAACACAAGGGACTGCGCTAAATAGCCTTTAATATTAAAGTAAACTACAAAAATCATGGAGAAAAAAATCGTTATTAGAAATATAATAAATAGCTGTATAAAACGTTTTGCGTACATGAATAAGAACTCCCATTTAGTATGTTTCAATTATATACCTTTAAATAGCCTACTAGCTACTTGTCACTCGATAAATACATGCTCACTATAACACTCTGTGATAGCGAGCGTTCTGATTCAAAAGCATAGCAAACAAAAAAGTACTATGCTTGTAATGCTTCATGTCTCAACCTAATAAATTCATCCCCGTGTTGTGTCATCACATTCAATAACGTTTTAAAGTCGTTACGCCATGTTCTTAAACTTAAGTGACTCTTACCTGCTTCACTCACAACTTCTTCCCAGGTTATAAACTTATCACTGTAATATCGTTTGATTACTTCGCTGTGTTCTGGCTTGATGACTGACAAACAAAATTTAATGTCTGCCATGTCTTGCTTGTATCGTGGCTCAACCTCTGCCATTAGCTTCAATCTTCCTGAAAAATAATCTCTCAACATTTTATCTGTTCTATCTGCCATGATCACACCTCGTTTTTCATTTTGTCACTATCAAAAGTTATTTTTGGGGACTTTTCAAATAATTAATTTTGGCACCTGTACAGAAGACGAGAACTATACTACGTTTTCCTTTTATCGTACCCATAGCCCCCCCTGCAAAGCCATATAAGCTACTTTAAAACACTATCAGTATAAATACACTCAACATCATATCATGCGTATAAACGCTCTTGTGGTCGTTCAATCTGGTTCACTATCTGATTAAGTTCTTTATTCAATGCCATAATGTAACCAGTAGGTGCAACAACATTGTAAAACTCTATAAATGGCTTATTCTCTTTGTACTTGCTGACACACATATCTTTAAGCTCCGGTTTTAGTTGTTTACAGAACTCATTCACCAGTCGTTTAATTTCTTGCACAAATACAGTATTCTCGTGCCTATACTTATTTGAACGTTATCAGTCTATCATCCCCGAAAAACAACGTTGGATTATCGCTCTATTAGTACATGTATTTGTCACAGTTACCTCTCCAATTAGTTAGTATTCTTTGAATATTATACTGCATATATACATTATATTTCGTATAAATTCTCATGGGTCTTTTTCTACTGATATGCTGAAAAATAATTTTTATTAATTATATATCGATTACGACATTTATGGATGTGCCCAGCCTTTCCTAATTTTAATATTCTGTCTTGAACATCTACAAAGATAAAATGTTTTTATGCTTTTTTATTGAAAAAATAGAACCATTGTTAGAAATAAAATATCTGACCATTTGAAAATAAGCGGCAAAGAAAAATCACAAAAATTTTCTACTAACTTAGCTACTTTGAAACAAACAAAAAAAGCCTAACAGGCTTCTTGATAAAAACTTATATACATCCTAAAACTAAAATCATTAATTAAATAAACAAGTATAATACTTAAGTTATTAACGGTCTCTCTGTACCAATCAACAAATATCACATATGCAACTAAAATTACTAACTAATTAAACAAGTATACTGCTAGACTATTGAGCAAAATCTCCGTTTCGTTCAATAAAACTAGTATAGCACACATTGTAAACAATAGCTATTTTATATGTATAATGGACTGCAGCTTGATACAGTCAAGTTTATCAGGGTTAAATCGAAACCACTGTTACTAAATCTAAAAGCGATATAAAAAGCTAATAGCGCTAAAAATTATTTTGAAATTAGAAGCATCTAAAAAAATAACTAACCGAGCAGAATACATATGAAATGGTCTTGGGCGACAGCAAACATTGCACTGCCCTATCATAATACATCATATATCCACTTGCTATTGTACTTATATAATAAAAACACACCTATCTAATGGGTGTGCTCTACATCAAAGAACGTGCAAGACGCTTTCCGCTTACGTCCTACGCTCTGTATACTACGTTACAATAACAGAAATAGCAAATAAAAAGATCCGATGAATAGAAATGTCTTACAAAAAATTATCTTATCATTATTTGGAGATCAAACTTCTATTCATCGGATCTTCGACACCACCGGTGTCTTCACTAAGCATACGTGTTTTCAATAAATATAGCAATAAAAAAGCCCCAGCGGGGACATTAGAGCTATAAAGAGGTGTAAAAAGGGATTTTGTATTTCAACAATGTGTGCGATTTAATATTATCTCGCTAGGGAAAAACACTTTAAGTGTTTGACCCAGCATAGACTATATCCAACACTAAAGCAAATAAAAAGCCCCAAAGGGCAATGATTTTGTTTATAAAGGATTAACTGCTGTAATAAGCACACAACTCACAGAAAGAATTAGAAAAACCCATTTGGGGTAAAACACATCTCGTGTTTGAACTAAGCATAACCTAGTTACGCTATTAAAGCAAATCAAATATCTAGCCATGTGGAACGACGTGCATTTTAACAAAATAATTCAGCCTTTTTGATATCACTTCTCTACAAATTTAAATTTTAGTGTCTATTCAGAACCTTATTCATTATCAGTATTCTGGCAGTCTACCTAAATTATCAGACTTTTTCACACTGCTTTCCGTTTTGATATAACTATCATCATCAATGATAATTTCTTTGCCACGATACCATTTAGTAGAACCAAATTTTTGATGAATTGTCTCAAATATAACTCCGGCCATCATTTTCTCAATCATGGCATCCCTTTTAATTTTGGTAGTTGTCTTTATTGAGAACTTTTGACCATCAATAGTGCGAAAAACTTCAACCTCATCAAACTGGTCATGATTATCAGTATAATGAACCTTGTAAATATAATATTTAGTCATTTTTTCTACTACTCCTTTGACTTGTTTAACTAGCTCAATCACTTCACTAGTTTAATTAAAGGTACCTTAATCATATCGTACGTTATTTTTTTTCTAAACGTACCAGCCTCTTGAGATGCATTTTTATTATTAACGCCTTTCATAGCTCTAATTTCATTTACGACTGGATAAGTAATAAAATTTAATGAGTCTGCCAAATAACATAGCATTGGTGCGCAGCGAATATGATTATATACATCTTTAAAGTCGCTATCCTCATCTTTGGTTTTTAACCATTCTAACCAGTGTATTTGTTGATCTTCATAAATAATATAGTTATTGCCAATGTGAAAATTTTGCTTATCACTAAAGTACGGTAACTTGTTTGTTGAGTTTTCAAAATTATTAATTACTCTGTAAGCTTCTCCAACTGTAACCATAAAGTACAATCTCCTGTTTTAGGCAAGTATACACTTATTAAGACATCAAGTGTGAGCGACTAAAATGCGCCACTCTGACCTTGATTACTTATATGCTTTATTATTAGAATATACTACCCATAATTTAGATACAGGTATTTATAAAAAGGCCAATGCATGGATATAAAAATCGGCTTATACTCATTGGGATAAATATAATTTGTACATTGTTGGCAATTATTTGCACCAAAAAACGGCTCAAACGCCGTTACACTGCCTACTTGCGTATTTAAAATGTTTCCCTAAAAGTTTCCCATTTTGTGTGAAATGCTATGAAATACAGTGCAACGTTTTTCATAAGAAAAAGCGCTACATCAAGGTTTTTGAAACCTTATGCAACGCCATGAAATGTTAATTGGAGCTAACGGGAATCGAACCCGTGTTTGCTGATTGCGAACCAGCCGTACTCCCTCTATACTATAACCCCAAAATACAATGGCTTTGTTAAGCCATTGTATTTTTTATTATAAATTACAAGTCTTGTTGGAAATCCATTGGTGTATATAATTTCAATAACTTACTGAAAACAAATTGTGCAATGAATCCTGCAATGACTGGAATGACTAACCATGCAATAATCGCCACAAATGGATTGATGAAGTTATTCATCACTGATGATGGCACTGCAGCATCTTTAACCATTGACTGAATTGGAGAAACCAAACCAATGTAACCAAATCCAGCGGTTGTTGGTGTTCCTTGAATATTAAATAGCGCTACCGGGATACCTGAAATTGCGGCCGTCAATAAGAATGGCAACATTGTTACAGGCTTAGCAAATACAGAAGGCATCATACCTTTCATAGCACCCAAAGCAATCGCAACCGTTACACCGGGCTTATTCACCTTCCAAGAATTAATTAGCAAGACGATAGTCGTTGCTACAACACCCATCGCTGCGGCACCTGAACCAATACCAGACAAACTAATTGCCAAGGCAATACCAACAGTTGACACAGGTGTGATAATGATAATTGCAAACGCCATAGCAATCAACATTGCCATTGGGATTGGCGCTAACTTTGTAAATGTTTCCACCAAGTTACCAATCCAAGTCGTAATATCACCAACATAAGGTGCAATAGATTTACCAATTAATCCAACACCACCGCCGACAATAATTGGGCTCAAAATAATTGCAACTGAACCAAATCCTTTCAAATAGCGGGCTACTAACCATGTCACAAAGACAGCAATCGCAGACACAATCATAGCATTGATAACATCACCAGCACCACTGGCAATGTAAATGTTTGCTGGCGCAACTGATTTCAAACCAGTTACTGGGTTAACAAACCCTGCTGGCGCAACTGCCCATTTGATTGAACCAGATGCAACCGCTGTTGCAATAGCCACAACACCAACATCCAAGCTCTTCATCTTAAATTGTAAAGCAACAGCCATACCAATTAAAAATGGAATCAACGATGTAAATAAAGTTAGAATAGCACTCAAGTTAGCACCAAAAGCAGTTGTGCCTAAACCTGAATATTGAATAATGTATTTCATCACAGCCGATGGCAAAACACCAATCAAAATTCCCTGAGCTGATCCTGATAATACTTTAAAGAAAAAATCCTTTAAATGTAAATTAGTTTGACCACTAAAGGCCACGGGCGCATTTTCTTTTGCTTTGCGTGCATAAGCCTCATTCCGAACTTCCTGCGACGCTTTTGATGACCATTTCTGGCCGTCTGCTTTGATAGTCATATCAAATTTCCTCTTTCCAACGCTTGTGATGTCTCCCACTATCTCAACAACACAGCACATAAATATATTACACTAACAATTATATCACTTGATTATTATTTCACAAGTACCCCGCATAAAAATTCCCAGATGTCTAGTCTGGGAATTTAACAGTTTTATGTTTGTAAAATACGTTCAATTAATATTTAACTGCAATGGCTGGTGTTTCACCTTTTGCAAATGCAACCGCGGCATCAAATGATTGGTGAACCATTTCTAAGACAGCCTTTGTTGTATAGAAAGCTGTATGTGGTGTAACCAAAACATTTTCGCGTGCAATCAAATCAGCAATCTTTGGATCTGGGAATTCCTTGTCTGACCAATCTTCATTGAACAAACCAACTTCGTTTTCGTAAACATCCATACCAAAATCAGAAATTTTACCAGAATTCAAACCATCAATCACGGCATCAATGTCCATCAAATTACCACGAGCAGCGTTCATGATAACAACACCGTCTTTCATCTTTGAAATCGCATCAGCGTTAATCAAATGATGATTTTCAGGAACACCTGGCACGTAAAGTGAAATGGCGTCTGCTTGCGCATACAATTCATCAAGTGTGTCAACATACAAACCTTCAGCTTGCAATTCAGCATTTGGGAACTTGTCGTAGGCAATCACTTTTGCGCCAAATCCCTTTAAAATGTTAATGGCAACACGGCCAATATGACCTGTACCAATAACACCAACAGTTTGCATACGCATTTCGCGACCAATTGTTGGTGCCCAACGCAAATCATGCTTAGCAATCTTTGCATCCAAAGCTTTTGTACGACGTAGCAAACGTGACAATTGAATCATTGAATGTTCAGCAATTGCATTTGGTGAATAAACTGGGACATTTGAAATATTAAAACTGAATTCACGCGCAGCATCAAAATCAATGTTATCTGTTCCAACATTACGCAAAGACAAGTTAGTAACACCAACATTAGCTAAAGCAGTCAATGTTTCACGAGTATAATCCAATTGTTGATAAACAACAGCTGAATCAGCCCCTTCAGCTAATTTAGCTGTTTCAGGTGTCAACAAATCTTGTGTATAGTCAACTTCAACCTCTGGGTTGGCAGCTTTCCATTCTTCAAGTGATGGCTTTTCATCATCACGAATACCGTAAGCAAAAATCTTCATGAGTTCCTCCAAAATTTTATTACACTTACATTGTACCCTATTTCACTAATGAAAGCACGACATTTAATTATCGCGCATCTATTTTTTCTCATAATTTGTTCTCAAAATGCTTAAACTAAAAACACAATTTATTCACAATTAAGCTGTAATATTATAGATATTCCAGAGCAACACGCGCTGGAAACTCTCCTAAATAACGTCATCGCTAGATGACTCTCCTTCGAATTTTTTAGATGCCCGCAACATCTAAATTCATGAAAGCAGCCGTGATGAAGCTGCTTTTTTTCTGCATTAAAAAAACAACCTCTTGGTTGTTTTTATTTTGAGATAGGCTTATCACCAGACTTTGTTAAAATACCGTCAATAAAGCCGTATTCCAATGTCTCTTCGGCACTCATCCAGTTATCACGTTCAGTATCGTGCGCGATTTGATCCAAATCCTTACCAGAAGCATCAGCCAAAATTTTGTTCAATTTTGCACGTGTTTTGGTCAATTGCTCAGCAATAATCGCCATGTCGGTCTGTTGCGTACCGCCGGCAGCACCACCCATTGGTTGATGAATTAAGTACTCAGCATTAGGCAGCATATAACGATGACCCTTTTCACCTGAAGCAGCAATTATAGTCCCCATCGAAGCTGCGAGTCCCATCACAATAGTTGTCACAGGTGCTTTAATAAAGTTCATCGTGTCAGTGATTGATAATCCAGCTGTTACAGAACCGCCGGGTGAATTAATATACATCGAAATTTCTTTATTTGGATCTTGAGCCTCCAAAAACAGCAACTGAGCAACAATAGATGTCGCCATACTGTCTTCGACCTCTCCTTGCACCAAAATAATACGATCTTTTAATAAACGTGATGGCAAATCATAGTTTTCACGTCCATTTGCAGTTTGTTCAATAACTCCGGGCCACATAAATTTTACCTCGTATCTTAGCTTGGTTAATTCAAATAATTAACTTATTATTATTTTAGCACATTAACGACGCGAGTGCTAAAAATTTACAATTTCGTTAAATCATAGGTTTCACCAGCTTCAATCATTTCTGCCAATTGCTTTAATTTTCGCATACGATGATTAACGCCTGATTTACTAATTTCTAATATATCACCAAGTTCAGCTAGTGATTCATCAGGATGATCTAGTCTTGCTTGTGCCACTTCGCGCAGTTTTTGTGGCAGAAAGTCCAAACCACCAATTTGCTTTGCGATCATCTGAATCTGCGATACTTGTTTATTAGCGGCAATCGCCGTTTTTTGCATGTTAGCCGTTTCAGCATTAACCAACCGATTCACCGAATTTCGCATATCGCGCATCATTCTAATGTCTTCAAAGCGTAACATTGATTGTGTCGCACCAATGGTTTGTAAAAAATCAACAATTTTTTCAGCACGTTTCAAATAGACAATAAAGCCATTACCGCGATCAGTCATTTTGGCTGGCAAATCAAACCCGGACATCATCACCAAAAGTTGCTCGCCTAGTTCTTCATGCGTTGTATAGATTTCTAAATGATAATTTGCTTTTTCGGGCGAATTTACAGAACCTGTCGCTAAAAAAGCGCCGCGTAGAAATGACCTTTTTTTATCGACTTGATTTAAAATTCGTGACGGAATTTCCGGATGAAGCCCAAAGGGGTCAACACCGAGATCATTTAGTACATCATCAATCTGGCTTTTCAGCAACACACCGTATGACTTGTGCCGAGAAAGATGATTATGGTCACTGACTGTTACTTCGACCTCAACATTGGCATAACTTTGTTTTAAAAGTGTATAAATACGTCTAGCAATTGCAGCATTTTCCGTCTGGACACGAATACTTTGATCTAGTCCAAGTGTACTGACACCATTCATACGCATAAGTGCCGATAACTCCGCTTTAGCGTTACCACCATGAACAATCAAACCAGTCAGTTCTTTTTTTACTTCAGCAGCGTAAGACATCTATCGTTTTCCTAAAATTTCAATCAATTTATCAGCAATTTTTTGACCATCATGAAAAGCACCGGCATCACGCAATTGCAAAAAATCGCCGGCAATTTGCTGTGCCCCTTGAACTTTGACCGCTGGTTCATCAAGTTTAACTTGTTTCGAAATCTCATTCCATTTTTGAAAATCAACGAAATCGTCTGGTACCTTTTTACTGTTTGAAACAACATAGTTAACGACGGGAGCACCAATATGTGCGTTAAGGGCTAGCAAATGTTGTGCATCTGTATACGCATCTGTTTCGCCTTTTTGCGTCATGATGTTAGCAATATAGACTTGTTTGGCTGATGTTTGCTGGAGAGCCTGTCTCACTTCTGGCACCACAACGTTTGGTAAAATCGAAGTAAACAAGCTACCCGGTCCATATACTACCATATCCGCGTTCATGATTGCTGTCACAACTTCTGGTGCTGCTTTAGGTTCCTCACCCGGTTCATCGCCGGTAACCCAGACATGATCAATCGTCTGATGCGCATGCGTAATTTCAGACTCACCAGCTAAAGTGGATCCATTTTTAAATTCTGAATGTAAAACCAGTGGCTCATTTGAAACTGGATAGACATGTCCACGCACACGTAAAAACGCTGCTAAACGTTGCACCGCATCAAAAATATTACCCTGCATTTCCGTCATTGCAGCAATAATTAAATTACCCACAGCATGTTCTGCGAAAAATTCATCTTCTGCGTGAAAACGGTACTGTAATAGCTTCAAAATTTCTGGGTCCACATCGGCCATAGCCACCAAAATATTACGAATATCGCCAGGTGGGACAATATTAATGTAATCTCTTAGCAGCCCACTTGAACCACCATCATCAGCGACAGTCACAATGGCCGATAAATCAACCGCTTCTCTGACCAATGGCTTGATGATAACTGGCAAGCCAGAACCACCGCCAATAATCACGATTTTAGGTTTCATATTTTCCACCTTTCCAAAAACTAACTTAATTTTAACACAAAAAGCCGCCCTACAATTTTGTAGGACGACTAGATGCTACTTAGAAACTGTTTTTTGACGGGCTAGGTCGTGAATTGCCTTTAAGGCACGTTTACGCGTCTTAATATTAGGACTTTTCAACTTGCGAGCCGCTGAAGCAATGTCTAATTTTTCTGTCATTGTATGAGATCTCCAATTTGTTTTTTTGCAAATAGGGACGGAGTAATTAGTGTCTTATGACATTAATTACTCTAGCAATCTTACTTACAATTAATAACTATACCACATTTAAATAGGAATGCAACTATTTAGCACGAGCCAAATCACGTTCAATAATCGTTTTGAGATAACGCCCTGTATAGGACTGAGCTGTTTTCATGACCTTTTCAGGTGTTCCCGTGACTAGTACTTCACCACCACCTGCGCCACCTTCAGGTCCCATATCAATCAGCCAATCAGCAGATTTAATGACATCTAAATTATGTTCGATCACAACCACTGTATTGCCAGCATCAACCAATCTTTCAAGAACTAGCAGTAACCGCGCAATATCGTCTGTGTGAAGCCCTGTGGTTGGCTCATCCAAAATATACATCGTTTTACCATTAGTACGACGATGCAATTCAGATGCCAGTTTCATTCTCTGTGCTTCACCACCCGAAAGGGTTGTGGCTGACTGGCCTAATGTGACATAACCTAAGCCAACATCGTTAATAGTTTGCAACTTTCGGGCTATTTTAGGAATTGGCGCAAAAAAATCAAGGGCTTCAGTTGCTGTCATGTTCAGCACTTGTGAAATATTTTTGCCTTTGTAGCTCACTTCAAGTGTTTCAGAATTATAACGTGTGCCACCACATACCTCACAAGCCACATAGACATCTGGCAAAAAGTTCATTTCAATTTTAATAACACCATCACCACGACAATTTTCGCAACGACCCCCTTTGGTATTGAATGAAAACCGCCCCTTATTGTAGCCACGCATTTTTGCTTCATTTGTCTGTGCAAACAAATCACGAATATCATCAAATACGCCGGTATACGTAGCAGGATTTGAACGAGGCGTCCGCCCGATTGGTGATTGATCAATGTCAACAACTTGTTCAATATTTTCAACACCATCAATGGCACGAAAACGGCCAGGTTTTTCAGAATTATTGTTTAGTTTTTGCTTGAGGGCTCGTTTTAAAATCGTGTTAACTAACGTTGACTTTCCTGATCCAGACACCCCAGTAACAGCAATAAACTTCCCCAAAGGAAACTTTACGGTGACATTTTTAAGGTTGTTTTCTTTAGCGCCTTTAATGGTAATGTACTCACCATTTCCTGATCGACGCTTAATCGGCACGGGAATGTACTTTTTACCGGATAGATATTGCCCCGTTAAGGAGTTGGGATTGGCCTCTACAATCGCCGGTGTGCCACTGGCAACAATTTTTCCACCAAGTTCACCAGCACCCGGGCCAACATCAATCAGGTAGTCAGCAGCACGCATTGTGTCCTCATCATGTTCCACAACTACTAACGTATTACCTAAATCACGCATACGTTGCAATGATGCCAAAAGCATGTCATTATCCCTTTGGTGCAGTCCAATAGATGGTTCATCTAAAACATATAACACACCAGATAAATTAGAACCAATTTGCGTAGCCAAGCGAATACGCTGAGACTCGCCACCGGATAGTGTCCGAGCAGAACGAGAAAGCGTTAAATACTTTAAGCCAACACTTTCCAAAAATCCCAAACGATCTTTAATTTCTTTAATAATCTGCGCGGCAATTTCTGTATCTTGTTGACCTAAGCTGATACCATTAAAAAAATCAAGTTCTTGGTCAACAGGCATTTCAGAAACTTCACCAATATGCTTACCCGCAATTTTAACTGATAAAGCTGCCGGGTTCAAACGGTATCCGCCACAAGCTTTACAAGTCAACTCTGTCATGTAGTTGGCCATTTGGTCCCGTGTAAAATCAGAATTAGTTTCGTTAAACCGTCGAGTGATGTTGTTGATAACACCTTCGAATGGTATATCCACATCACGAACACCACCAAAATCATTTTCATAATGAAAATGAAAGTCCTTGTCACCAGAACCATTTAGGATAAGTGCTTTTTGTTTAGTGGTTAATTTCTCAAATGGTTTGTTCATATCAATCTTGAGTTGCTCAGCAAACTGCTTTAGCATTTCAGGATAATAATTAGATGAAATTGGGTTCCATGGTACGATAGCCCCGTCATTGAGAGACTTTTGTGGATCCGGAATAACCAAATCAGTATCGACTTCTCGGGTAACACCTAATCCTTGACAAAATTCACAAGCACCTAGCGGTGCATTAAAACTAAACAGTCGCGGTTCTAATCGACCAACACGAAAATCTTTTAATTCACCAAGGTAATGATCAGAATACTTTAGAACAATTGCTTCCACTTTTTCATCTCGTGAGACGACGTCAATTGTTACGCGACCAGCCGCGAGCCGTACTGCTGATTCAATTGAATCATATAAGCGTGAACGTGAGTTACCACGCAAAACGATACGATCAACCATTACATCGATATCGTGTGCTACATTTTTATCTAATGTGATATTGTCTGAGTCTAACTCAATCAATTTACCATCAACTCGGGCACGAATGTAGCCTTGTTTACGCATCACATCAAAAGCTGAAGCGTGTGAGCCACGTTGATGCTGAATGATCGGTGCAAAAACTTGTAAACGGCTACCCTCAGGCAACTGTTCAAGTACATCATTGACCATTTGATCAATTGTGTACATAATTTTTGTGCCGTCAGCCGGATCGTCTGGACGTCCAACTCGTGCATATAATAGCCTAAAATAGTCATTAATTTCTGTGACAGTCCCAACCGTTGATCTTGGATTATTGGAGGTTGTTTTTTGATCAATCGAAATCGCCGGTGATAGTCCATCAATAGAATCGACATCTGGTTTATCCATTTGACCTAAAAACTGGCGAGCGTAAGAACTTAAGCTTTCCACGTAGCGACGTTGGCCTTCAGCATAAAGTGTATCAAATGCCAACGACGATTTACCAGATCCCGACAAACCAGTGACAACAGTCAAGCGGTCTTTTGGTATATCCACATCAATGTTTTTTAGATTATGTGCCCGAGCACCACGAATTTCTATTTGTGTTTTTGCCATTCTTTTTCTCTTTAAATTAATTTAAATAGTGTTGGTTAATGACCAGCACGTGTTTTTAATGTCATGACACTATCACGCAATTGTGCGGCTTCTTCAAAGTCCAGCGCTTTAGCAGCTGCTTTCATTTGTGCCGTCAAATTATCAATAATAGCCTGTTGCTCATCTGCTGGCAAATCATCAAACGCCACTTGCGTCAAATCAACTGCTTTTTCATCCGAAACAGCAGCGTGCGTAATTGAAATAAGGTCTCTAATTTCCTTTTTAATGGTCTTTGGCGTAATGTCATGCGCTTGATTATAGGCCATTTGTATCTCACGACGTCGACTAGTTTCTGCCATTGCTTCTGCCATCGACGCTGTGATTTTATCGGCATACATGATGACATGACCATTTTCGTTACGTGCTGCACGGCCAATAGTTTGAATCAATGAGCGTGGATTACGCAAAAAGCCTTCCTTGTCCGCATCTAAAATTGCCACTAAGGATACTTCAGGCACGTCAATACCTTCACGTAACAAGTTAATGCCAATCAAAACATCGTACTTCCCTAAACGTAAATCACGAATAATTTCCGTTCTCTCTAATGTCTTGATGTCAGCATGTAAGTAGGCAACTTTAATGCCCAAATCTTTTAAGTAATCAGTTAAATCTTCTGCCATTCGCTTAGTAAGCGTCGTAATGAAGACGCGTTCGTCACGTTTCGATCGCAAATTAATTTCGCCTACTAAATCATCAATTTGGCCCATAACTGGACGTACCTCAACCTCTGGATCAAGCAGCCCAGTGGGACGAATAATTTGCTGTGCGATATGATCAGGTGTTACACGGTTCATTTCATAATCGCCCGGTGTGGCTGACATGTAAATGATTTGATTCACATGTTGCTCAAATTCTGGTAATGTTAGTGGCCGATTATCTAATGCACTTGGTAATCGAAAACCATAGTTCACCAATGTTTCTTTACGCGCCTTGTCGCCATTAAACATCCCCCTTACCTGCGGCATTGTCACATGGCTTTCATCCACCACAATCAGAAAATCATCTGGGAAAAAGTCAAGAAGTGTAAATGGTGGCTCGCCGGCTTGACGGCCATCCATCCAACGTGAATAGTTTTCAATACCACCAACAAATCCCATTTCTTCGAGCATGGCTAAATCATATTCAGTACGTTGCTTAATGCGCTGTGCTTCGATTAATTTACCTTCTTTTTCAAACTTTGCAACTTGTTCGTTCATTTCTTGGCGAATACCCTCAAGCGCAACACGCATTTGGTCGTCATCTGTCATGAAATGCTTAGCTGGAAAAATGGCAACATGCTCACGTTCTGCTACTGTTTCGCCTGTTAAAGAATTAATTTCTCGGATACGATCAACCTCATCACCAAAAAATTCTACGCGTAGCGCCATTTCATCCTGTGACGCTGGAAAAATTTCGACGACATCACCACGAACTCGGAAAGTGCCACGATGAAAATCAATGTCGTTTCGTGTAAATTGAACGTCAATAAGGTCACGCATTAGTTGGTCACGACCGTACTCATTGCCCACCCGCAAACTAATGACATGATCTTTATACTGATGTGGATCACCCAATCCAAAAATCGAACTGACAGAAGCCACCACGATTGTATCACGTCGTTCTAACAATGCACTTGTTGCCGAGTTACGTAATTTATCAATCTCATCATTGACAGCGGAATCTTTTTCAATAAAAGTATCGGAACTTGGTACATAAGCTTCTGGTTGATAATAATCATAATATGATACAAAATATTCGACAGCATTATTTGGAAAAAATTCTTTTAATTCGCTATACAGTTGGCCTGCTAACGTTTTATTATGGCTAAGAACTAGTGTTGGCCTTTGCGCATTCTTAATGACGTTCGAAATAGTAAATGTCTTACCTGTTCCCGTAGCACCAAGTAAAATTTGTTCTTTTACATTATTATTTAAACCACTGACTAGCTGCTCGATGGCTTGCGGCTGATCACCAGTTGGCTGATATTTTGAGACCACTTCAAATTCATGATCTGTTTGGTGTTCAATCATATTATTTTCTCTTTTCGTCACCGTATCACTATTTTTTGAGACAATCTTATTTCATTATATCAAAAAACGAACAAATGTTCTAGTTGAACCTTGTTCGCCATTTTTCACTTATCTGAATCGTCACTTTTTAACTCAGGTGCATCTGTCACATAATCGCTCAATGTGGATTTGCCCTTATTTTGTGCCAAAATACTTGATGGATTACTTTTTTGTGCCTTTTTCAAGGCTGCTAAACCAGCAGACTTTTTGTAATTATAATCTTTTTTGTTTATCGCATGGAAGTCTGATCGTGATGTATCAAATCTCAGCAAATCACCAGTGATAACCTCATCTGAATAGCCAAGCACTTTTGTCGCATAAGCTGACATAGTTTTGGCTACCTTTTTCAGTTGCTTATCGGCACTTTCTGTGACCTGCTCTCCCGTTTGCGTATTAAAGTATTGATTATTAAACTTTGTATAAGTTGGCGTTATCCAATCACCATCTCGGAAAACAACTTTACCTTTGTAATTGCTCGATAGCATATCTTGCCCAAACATAGTCATCCCATCATCTGGCACGCCTAACACGTCCAACAAAGTTGGCATCATATCAATTTCACCACCATAAGTGTGATTAATACCACCTTTGAGACCAGTCGCATGAATCATAAACGGCACCTTTTGGAAATTGGCTAAATCGTAATTCGTGATTTTGTCTTTTCCAAGTAATTGCGCAATTGCTGGTTGATGATTTTCAGAAATACCATAATGGTCACCATAAAGCACAAACACTGAATTATTATAGAGTCCAACTTTTTTAATGTACGTCATTAATTCGCCAAAAGATTGGTCCAAATAATGAGCTGTTTGAACATAGCCGTCAACTGTATTATCACCTGTTTTGGTCGCCGGAAAATCAATGTTTTGCTTATCCAAATCGTATGGGTAGTGGTTAGTAACCGTGATTAACTTTGCATAGAATGGTTGTGGCAGTTGCTCAATATACTGAGCACTATCTCGTAAGAATATTTTGTCTTTCATCCCATAACCAATGTTATAATTTGCCTTATTAGCGTTGGAATAGTAAGATTTTGAAAAGAAATAGTCGTAACCAAATGATTTGTAGGTATTATCTCTGTTCCAAAAGCTGGCAACATCGCCATGAAAGGCTGCCGTCGTATAACCACGTTGTCCCAAAATAGCCGGCAATGACTCAAACGTATTATTGGTGCCATATTTAACCATTGCTGAACCAGTTGCTAAGCCAAACAATGAATTTTCCTGCATCATTTCAGCATCAGAAGTTTTACCTTGCCCCACTTGATTATAAAAATTATCAAAGCTCAACGTATTTTGGTCATGATAAAACTTATTTAAATTAGGCGTTACTTCTTGACCGTCAACTTTATAATCAATCAGAAATTGTTGGAATGATTCCAAGTGAATCATAAAAACATTTTTGCCTTTTTGTGTACCATAGTATTGAATATTATCTGGCAATTTTTGTGTTGCAACAAATTTTTTAACTTTGGCCAAATCGGTTGGTTTAGCACGCTTCCGACTTTCTGTTTGATTATAAGTTTGAACTGCATTGAACACAGCATACTCATTCAACCCAAGATATTTAACGATATAATTATTATCAAACGAACGTGTCAATAATCCTGAACGGTTCGTCGATGCAATACCATAGTCAACAAACATTAAAATCACACCAAACAATGTTGTCAAAATAGCAAATTTTTTCTGAACACCCTTGCGGTCAATTGTTAACTGCTTAAAAACAACCAGAGCAATCAAAATAATGATGTCTATGAAAACCAAATAATCGGTCCAATGAATAATCGCAGCGATAGATTTGCCCAAGTTATTACCGGTCGAACTCCCTGATCCTAAAATACCCATCGATAGAAAATCAGAAAATTCTCGATAGTACAGCATGTTTGCAAACAGCCAAACAGATTGAATTAAGTTGAAAATAATCGCCAACCAGTAACTCAATGCACCACGAAAATATAGGGCGATACTAATAAATATAATAGCCGTTGGAATTGGATTTAGAAACAACAAAAATTGCTGTGTTGCGCCTTCCGCCCCTAAGTTAAAGTTCATATGATATTCGGCAAACATTTTCAGCCAAACCAACATCACATTCAGAATAAAAAACCAAACAATTGGTGCCGATGTATCCATCGTACGTTTTATTTGTCGCCACCATGTTTTAGGACTAGAAATTAATTTTAATAAACGTTTCATTGTCGTCAACGCACTCCTTGCTAAATTAAGAAAATTGCTTGGTGCTCTCCTAATAAATTAGTTTGAAATCGTGTAGCACATCGTAAATTTCAATCGCTACGAGGTCGATATCATCAAATTGGAATTGTCGCACCTCTCGATGTTCTCGAACAGTCCATATTTGCGTTAATTGGTCATAAGTAACTTGTAGTGCCTCAATGCCAAATGCATCAAAGCGACGCGTTTGAACGGCATTATCGGTTGAATCGATCATCGCTCTGAGTCGGTTTAAGATTTGTTTCAAATCACTTGTGTGACGTGTGTCATTGTCCATGCGCTTACCTCACATTTTTTCGCGCTGGTATTATATATGCAATGATACCAGCAAATATACCAAAATAATACGTAATTAATCGCCAAATCAAAATGACTAAAATCAGCGTAGCTGAATTTTCAACGAATGGTGAAAACAAGAGTTGAAAACTTAACTCGGCACCACCAACACCACCAGGGATTGGAAATAACGAAATAACCATAACAATCATAATATTCATTGTGACAATTAGCCAAGGATTTACCGAAGCATAACCGAACGCACGAATGACAAAATAAGGAATCAAATAAAAAACAACCAGCTGCATCATCGTAAATATTGATGAACCGACTAATGATTGCCAACTACTAATTACTCGTCGTGACTCTTCATGAAAGTTATCAATTTTTTGTTTCGTCGTTGAAATAACACTGTCAAACCGTTGTTTTGACATAACGCGTTTAAACAGTGGGGCCACAAAATCGACTAGACGTAAAGTCAAAGATGGCCAAAACATCACCAAGGCAATACCCACAATGACAACCGCGTGAATAGCAATCGCAAATGGAATGAATGTCGCAAAGGTTGGCGCAACTTGTGAATAGATGAAATTATCTGCCGCAACATAACCTACTATAAAGAATAGCACGACAACGACTTGGTAGACTAAAAATTTCATTAAAATAACAGACATTGCCCGACCAGATTCAACACCTGCCCTCGCTAATCCGTACAATTGAGCGGGTTGCCCCCCAGTAGCAAAAGGTGTTACACCTGTACCTAATAAGTTCAGTAAAGGTACACGTAGTAAGGCGAAAAACGAAGTGTTTTTTCGGTCCGTTTTGTTCAATAGCACTCGTGTTGCCGCGGCTTCAAAGGCAATTGACACAATCATCATCAAAAGACCGCCCACTAACCAACGCCAATCAAGATGTTTCAGTGCTTCTTCAAGCTGCTTTCCTTTGCCACTTAATTCCCGCGTTAAAAAATAAATAACACCCGCGGTTAAAACGGTCACAATAATGATTGATAATCTATCACGTTTTAACATTGTTAAGACTCACTTCCCCAATAAATTCGTGTAAACAGCTTTTAACTGTTGACCAATTTCCGGTAAATTACGAGCTTTTGCTAATTGATACCCCTCATCTCGCAAATCTGTTAATTCACCATTTAATATTTGTTGCATTTTACTTTCAAATTCATCAAAACTGTGCGCTTTGTAACTGTTTATTCCATCCTGTAACCAATTATGATAAACCGGAATGTCACGCACTAACACATTTTGCTTTGATGCTAATGCTTCGAGCACAACAATACCTTCAGTTTCTTCATAAGATGGATATAAAAATAAATCCGCGCCTTGAAAGGCGCCACGAATCACATCACCGGTAATGTAACCGGGGAAAATCAAGTTTCGTGGATGATCCCCCTTAATGAGGCGACTAATTTTACCCGGCACCAATCTTAAATCAGTATAGCCAAACCAAATAAACACATACTCAGGGTGGCGTTTTGCCAATTCAACAAAATCTAAAATACCCTTTCGCTCAAAAAATAATCCAACGCTCATGACTACTTTCTGTTCATCCGACAAATCAAAATAATCTCGGAATTGACGGATTTTTTCGTCATCATGTGCATATTTTTCCAAAGCTATACCATTTGATATTGGTACGATAGGTTGGCTTAGCCGATAGCCACGTAAAAGTTGCTTAGAATATGGCGTTGGGGTGATAATCGCATCAGCCTTCGAATACAACGATACTAAATAACGTTTAAACAACGGCGCAATCATGTTAGATCCAATAAATGAGTTACGAAAATCCTCATAGGTAGAATGGCCATGATAAACCACTTTTTTCCCCAACTTATGTGCCTTATTAACCATGTGATGGCTCTCAACACCATAAGTATTAATGTGCAAAATATCATAATCTGTCGACTTAGGGTCAGTTGTGACAACCACGTCAGTATGTGATAGCGCTTCTTGCTGTAATTTCAAGGCACGACCAATACCGGATTTTGCAATTAACTTTTGATTTTCAAAGTAAAGTAAAACTTTCAATTAACTTCTCCTAAATGGATTGCGCAAGATACGCTTCATGTAGCCAACCTCTTCGTCATTGGGATACTCGTCATCAACATCATCAGCGTGATAATCAGCCAAGATATCTTGATAAAAAGCTAAGACACGTTCAGCAAATTTTGTGGCATCAACATCTTTCATTTTAGCTTGACGAACTTGCTCATCTGCCAATGTATTAGGTCGTTCAAGATATTTTTGAACCGCTGCTAACAATTCATCATAATCACTAACTAATGTGCCAATTGCTTCATTGTCAACTAAATTATCCAAGTATGGAGAATGAATCGCCACAAAAGGACGATTGGCAGCCATAGCTTCAATAAATGTTAAGCCTTGCGTTTCCGTGTCTGAGGAACTGACGAATACATTTGCCATTTGGTAATAATCGCCAATATCTTCGTGATTAACCATCCCTGTAAAAATAACTTTATCTTCTAATTCAAGCTCTGCCACTTGCTCAAACAGAGATTTTCTAGCTGGTCCATCACCGGCAATTACTAAACGCGCATCTGGCATCACTTGCAGCAACTCTGAAAAAACCGAAATTGTCATGGCGACATTTTTTTCAAAAGCCAATCGACCTAGAGACAAAATGATTGGTTGTGTATCATAAAAATGATAATTATGTCGCAAATTAACTTGTGTAGAGCGACGCTTCGGTAGTGATACGCCAGTTGGTATAATTCGCATTGGTACTGTAATACCATAGCGTACCAGTGTATCTTGTACTAATTTAGAAGGTGCAATAACGCCAGCCATACTCATCATATAGGCTTTCATGATGCGACCCACACCATTTGGTCCAATGAGCATTCCTTTGGCAAAATAATGTGTGTAATCCTCATACATTGTATGATACGTGTGCACAGCCGGAATTTTGAGTTGTCGCGCCACAAATTTACCCAACAAACCAAGTGAAAACTCAGTTTGTGTGTGTACAATATCAAGTTGGACCGACTTAGCAATTTCAACAGCTTGAATTAAACCACGAAAAGCCAATCTTCGATCCTTAAAACCGAGATATGGCACACTTGAAAAACGATAAATATATGGTTCAAATTTATTTTTAGGCACTTTGGGATCTGTCGAGGTAAATATGTAAACCTGATGTCCTTGAGCTTCTAATGCCTCTTTTAAAGTTTTGATTGAGGTCGCAACCCCACTGACTTGTGGGAAATACGTGTCCGTAAACAAACCAATGTTCATTGTCTCCTCCAAAAATTAAACGCACGCTAAACGTACGTATGAAACGCAATAGTAATAGTATAACATTTTAAGCGTTTTCCTTCCAATAATGACCCATTTTTAGCCTTTTTTACTATCGCTTATTCTCCTAATCAAAAGCCACTAATTTTTCGAAAAATTAGTGGCTAAACGGATTTATTCAAATACCATTTGATTATGATACAATTCGGCGTAAAAGCCACCTTCAGCAACTAATGCTTCGTGGGAGCCTTCTTCAATGACTTGTCCATCTTTTAAGACGACAATCTTATCAGCACCCAAAATTGTTTTCAAACGATGTGCAATCACGAAACTTGTCCGTCCAGCAATAACATTATCCATTGCTGCTTGAATTCTTGCTTCTGTAACTGTATCAACGTTTGAGGTTGCCTCATCCAAAATTAAAAATGATGGATTTGTCAAAATTGTTCTAGCGATTGAAAGCAGTTGCTTTTGACCAGTTGAAAATATCGAGTTTTCATCATCTACTTTGGTTTGATAAGTATCAGGCAATGTCATGATAAAATCGTGAATATTAGCCTGTTTGGCAGCATCGATCATCGCTTCGTCACTAGCTTCAGGATCCCCAAATTTAATATTATCAGCGATTGTGCCACTAAATAGCACAGAATCTTGTAACACAATACCAACATGATCCCGCAACGACTTAAGATCTAGATCACGGACATCAACACCATCGAATGTAACAGAACCTCCTGTCACATCATAAAAGCGATTTAATAGGTTCATCACGGTTGTCTTACCAGAACCAGTTGGCCCAACTAGTGCGACCATTTCACCTTTTTGAACATCAATTGAGACACCGTGCAAGATTTCTTTATCTTCTTGATAGGCAAAATGAATATCCTTCAACGCAACATTAGATGCAACGCCAGTCAATTTTTGACCATTGACCGGTGTGACTTCTTCGACTTGCTCATCAACATCACTTAATCGACGTGCACCAGTAACAGCCAACTGAAGCATGTTATAAATCGACGTAATTTGCGTAATCGGCTGATAATACTGCTGTGAATAATTAACAAAAACTACGATCAAGCCTAAGCCAACTGACTTATCCATACCATCATGCACAACCAGCCACGAACCGAAGAATATCACGATTGCCAAGTTAAGTAAAGACAATCCTTGCATCAGAGGAAATAACATACCTGAGTATACTTGACCCTTGAAAGTTGCTTGTTTGATAGTTTCATTATGTGGGGCAAAACCAGCAATTGAATCTTTTTGTAATCCTTGCGTAATAATGATTTTTTCACCATTAATTTGCTCGTTGATGTAGCCGTTCATTTTACCAGTGGCGTCTTGTTGTTGATCAATGTAGTGACGTGCACGACTAATAACAAACCATGCCACGATAATTGCAACCGGTGTTGAAGCCATTGTTACCAATGCGAGCTTCACATTTTGATTAAACATCATCAAGATAACACCGACAAATAGGGCAAATTGTGACAATAACTGGAAAATAGCTTGGTTCATCGCATTGAAAATATTATCCAAGTCAGACGTAAACAATGACAAAATTTCACCGTCTCGATGCGTATCAAAATACTTAATTGTCATCCGCTGCAATTTGGCAAACAAACCAATTCGCATACGACCAGAAGCTTCCGCACTAATGCGACTGGAAATAAAACTTGAAATGAACATGGTAATCGCAGTCACAACGAAGAACAACATCATCAAGCCAAGTGCTTTGTAAAATGGCGTCATGCTGGCAGTTTGATGCGTCTGAGGATTCATGTATTGTCCAACATAATTAGCCAATTCCGTAATAGCTTGACCCATATAAACTGGTGCTTTAACTTCAAAATAAATAGAAATGACTGTTACAACCGTAACAAAAGCTAAGCTGAGCCAATAACGCTTAAGATATTTTGCAAAATAGACAACCGCGCGTTTAATATCAGTCATGCGTTCGCTCCTTTCGCTTTCTGTGTCTCATAGATTTCTGTATAAATAGGGGATGATTGCAATAATTCTTGATGTGACCCAACACCAACAAGTTGCCCATTATCAAGCACCAAAATGCGATCTGCGTGTAATACGGAGCTAATTTTTTCAGCAATCACAAAGGTCGTGGTACCTTTCAAATCACGATCAAGCGCTTCTTGCACTAATTTTTCCGATCGCGCATCCAAGGCGGATGTTGAATCATCAAGAATCAAAATTTTAGGATTTCCGACCACGCCACGCGCAATTGATAAACGTTGTTTTTGACCACCGGAAAAATTGGCCGAACGTTCTTCAACTTCGTGTTCAAAGTTATCATCGTAACGGTTGATGAACTCCGCAGCTTGTGCAATTTCAGCAGCTTTTTGTAGTTCTGTTTCGCTTGCGCCTTGATTACCTTGTCTTAAATTACCCGCGATTGTACCACTAAATAAGATAGCGCGTTGCAGTACATACGAAACAGCACGACGAAGTGATTTTTCATTCACGTGTTTCAAGTTCACACCGCCAACGGTCACTTCACCCACTGATGGATCGTACAAGCGAGCAATCAATTGTGCTAAAGTTGTTTTTCCAGAGCCAGTTGCACCAACAATACCAATCATTTCACCAGACTTAACGTCAAACGAAATATTTTCTAAGGCTGGTTTTTGATCTCCAGGATAAGTAAAGGCAACATTTTTGAATGACACATCCCCGCTCAATTCTAATTCTTCGGCGTCAGCGTCATAAGTCAAATCAGGTTCCGTATCAAGCACTTCTTTAATACGCGCTAATGAAACGAATCCGCGTGAAGCAAATGTTGCCATCATGCCACCAATCATAATGGCAAAGAAAATTTGCATGAGATATGAAATAAATGACGTGATTGCAGCCAAATCACTTGGATGCTGGATAATACCACGACCAACAAATAACACGGCAGCGCCGATTGCCACATAAGAAATCAGCATGAACATTGGAATCATAGTCGAAAACAAATACCCAATCGTCGTGTTAACGTGTGTTAATTCATCAGAATTTTCAGTAAACCGCGTTGTTTCATTTTGCTCTTGGTTAAATGATTTTACCACTCGAACGCCCTGAAGATTTTCTTTTGCCAATGTATTCGTTTTGTCAATCAGCTTTTGAATACGCGTAAAGAACTTACCCATCTGCTTAAACACCATTTGTGATGATAGCGCAATCAAGATAACCATCAACACAACAATCCACCACAAACGTGGTAACGTCATCAGCGCAAGAATGAAAGCACCCACAAACAAAATAGGAATACGTGTCAATGATTGTAAAAACATCATGACAAGCTGTTGCACTTGGTTGACATCATTAGTCATCCGAACAACCAAATTACCGGCTGAAAATTTTTCGATATTACCAAATGAAAATGATTGAATTTTTTTGTATTCGTTTGCTCGAACGTCCGCTGCAATTGATTGTGAGACTTTTGCAGCGAAAATCGTATTGATAACACCAGCAACTAACCCAATTACTGCTAACACCAATAATTGAATACCATATTGCATCACTTGATTCTGATTATCGGCTATAATCGCCTTCATGATATTCTGCAATAGTCGCGGTTGCCACAACGAAGCACCAGCCATGACAATCACTGCCAATATTGAAAATGTAATATCACGCCAATACGGTTTTGCATGTTCTTTTAAAATTTGCATGTCATTCCCTCTTTCAACACACTGTAATTGACAGCGCACAATTTTTAAAGCTTTTGAACAGTGAGTTTAGTATAAAATAAATTACTTTGTCTGTCAATATAATATTTAATCCTATCATCAAAAAAATGTTTCCTTAAAGGAAACATTTTTTAGCAATTGATTCAAATATTGTTTAGTTCTGAGTCAAATCATCACTGCTCATAACTGTTTGACCATTTTCAACGATTTCAAAAGTCTTGTTCGCTGCATCAGCTGTTAATACCGCTTTGTTTTGACCATTTTCATCTTGACGTGTCACCACAATCGTTGTATCAGTTGGCGTGTCAACTGTGATTGAACCAGCCAAATCGAATGCTGGACTTTCATTACGCCATGACAATAGCTTCAATAAGTTAGCAACAACTGGTCGCTTAACTTCTGACTTAACTTCTTCACGCGTATAGTAATGACGGTTAATATTACGACCTTCTTTAGTTGACTCCAAAAGCGCGATATCGTTTTCACCTGCCAACAAACCAACGTAATAAATTTGTGGAATTCCAGGGGCAAAGACTTGGAAGACACGGCTCAACAAGTAGGCTGCATCATCATTCCCTAAAGCAGAATAGTAAGTTGAGTTAATTTGGTAGATATCAAGGTTGTTGTATGAAGCTGATGAATATGTCTTTTTAACATTAGCGCCAACCTTGTAAAGTTGCTCAGAAGCGTAATCAATTTCATCATCAGTTAGAATATCACGGGCATCGACAACACCAATACCATCATGCGTGTCCAATGTTGTGAATTGCTTCATTGGTGACATTTTCAACCACTTTGCCAATTGATTTGTCTTACCTGAATACAATGTGTAAAGCGTTGTCATTGGTAGCGCAAAGTCATAAGTGAAGTAACCATGATCATTGATCTTTTTAGGAATTGAATAGTGTTCATGAATTTCTGGCAAAATTTCAGCCTTTAATGGTGTCAAAATTTCACGTACTTCATTCAAAGTGTCCCAGATTTCTGGCTCAACGAAGAAGTCATTTGTGTCAACTTTTTTAACTGCATACGCAAAGGCATCCAAACGAATCAAGTTAGCACCATGTTTTACCATGTCTTCAAGGGTTGTCTTAATAAATTCCTTGGCAATGGCTGAATTAACATCAATGTCAATTTGTTCTTCACCAAAAGTATTCCACAAGTTTTCTGTTGTGCCATCATCAAAAGTGATTTCTTGCGTTGGTGCCTTGTCTTTACGCTTGTAAATCAAGTCAACATCGGCTTGTGTTGGACGGTTTTCACCGGCTTTTGCCCAGAACTTTTCCCAACGGATAAAGAAATCTTTATATTTTGAATCGTCATGGTTCTTTTTAAAATCCTGATACATCACTGATTCACGAGAAATATGGTTAATCATGAAGTCAAACATCAAATAGTATTCTTCACCCAATGCTTCGACATCTTTCCAATCACCAAACGCAGCATCAACACGAGTATAATCGGCTGGTGCAAAGCCACGATCACCTGTTGAAGGGAAGAATGGCAACAAGTGAACACCACCAATTGCATCACCAATATCTTCTTTCAAGACTTGATGAACATCTTTTAAGTTTTTTCCCAATGAGTCAGCATAAGTGATCAACATTGCTTTGTTTTGAATTTCCATTATTATTTCTCCTGTTTTCTGCTAGTAATAACTGTAACGATTGCGATAATGAGAAGCACCATTCCCAAATAAGGAATTGTAGCGTACGCTGACGCAGCGGCACTACCACCACCGTGACCAATCATGCTGGCAAAAGTCGCCACAAACATTGGTTCGATGAAGACCCCAACGTTAAACCCAATCAAAATGATTGAAGTAATCAGTGATTGACGTGCAAGCGGTCCCAATTTTGGTAATTGATTAAAAATGAATGGTGAAATTAATTGTAGTGGGAAACCAATCAACAGTACCCCTGCCATTAACATGATGAAGTTGCCATGCGAAAAAGCAACTAAGAAGTTAGAAATTGCCATCAACACCAAACCAATTTGAAGTGTGAAACGACCAAAAGTCGCCACAAACCAACCATAGGTTACGCCACCAACTGTTGCAGCAATTAACATTGCTGATAAGATTGGGGACGTATTGTATCCTTCACCCTTTAATTCAGTTGCCATAAAAGGGAAGCTCAATTGGATGGCCATGTAATCAATGACTAAAAATGCAGCAAATAACGTAAACACTAGTACTAAGGGACTAATTCGCGTTATTTTTTCAACTGTTGTCTTTTCAGACTTTGATGACTGTAGCGGTGTCATTTCTGAAGTATCAGGCACACGCTTGATGAACAGGAATAAAATTGGAAAGGCAATCAAATAAACCAAAAATGTTGCACGCCATCCAAATGCTAGTAACAAGCCTGCTAATAAAGTCAAAACTGCTTGTCCAACTTGCTCAGCAGCCGCACGATAACCTAACATCGCCGCTCGCGTTTTACCATTGTACATCACTGCAATCATGGATACTGCCAATGAATTAAAAATGCCTAGTCCAGCGCCCAATACCGTTCGTGAAACTAATATAATGGCATACGAGTCAGTGAACATTGGCACAATACCAGCTAGACCCACTAACGTCACACCCAAAATAATAGTATTTTTGTCACCAAGTTTTGCTGCTATGAAGCTGCTCAAGAGCACAAAAACCGTTACCGTGATAGACGGTGTTGTTGCCAAAACCTGCGCCTCTGTCGATGAAATGTGCAATGCCTCAGTCATTTGTGGCAACGCACCGTTAATAGCATACGCACTTGTCAAGACAAATGAAATGCCCAAAAACGCAATCTTAGTGAGCAGGCTATCTTGTTTAACCATGTTATCTCCTTCAATTATGATAATCACTTACCATAATATTGTAACCGGTTCCACTCTAAAATGTCAATCGTTTATCAAATTTTTTGTGAAGAAAATAACAATGATGTTTTCAGAAACAATTGTGAAAACATCATGGCTAAAAGGTTTATTTTGTTTCTCAATAAAAGTAAAGAATTTTTAAATATATCTATTTTTAGGAAAAAATGGTGTCAATGTCATTAAAGTGAGTCACTTTCAAACCATTATTATCCAAATCAAAGACAGCAACTGCACCATTTCGAGGGCGCTGAGCGCCTTGCAGATGGCCATAGTGTTGCGCTAAGTTACCAATCAATTGGCCGTGAGTCACAATTAAAATATTATCATTGGGTTGATGCTTAGCGTTTAAGTGACCCAGTGCGCCGGACATACGTTGCCAAAAATCAGCGGCAGTTTCGCCAATATGTTGCGGATCTACTTCATGAATTTTGTTCATGATAGCCGTCATATCATGGATTGATTCAGCAATCGCATCAGGCGTTTTTTCGCTAACATCGAACGCATCAGCGACAGCGCCCCACATAATATCGTTGCTACCACCTTCAAAACTCCCAAAAAAATATTCACGCCATTCGGGCAGAAACTTCAGTTGTGGCGTGGAATTATTGTTTTCAGCCAAAACAAACTCAGCCGTGTGGATAGCACGCGACGTATCTGAAGAATAAGCAGCATTGAATTTGACATTTTTTAGTCGTTGGCCAGCCATTTGACCATCTTTTTCACCTTTTTTAGTAAGTGGTGTATCAGCCCAACCTTGTACTTTGTTTAATTGATTAAAGATGGTCTGCCCGTGACGTACAACGTACAATTTCATAATATTTGCCTTTCTAAGTGGTAAATTTTAGTGCTCAGCATTATTAACTTTCGCAGCAAAATCAGGTAGCAAACTTTTCGCCAAATCATATAATAATGCTTTGTGGATGAAAGTTTCATGGAAGATGTCTGGTAAAATTTCAGTGGCTAAATACTTAACACTCGCCATTGATTGATACTCAGAAAGTGCTTCTAAACTGCTTTGGAAAATTGAAACATAGACTGGTTCTGGATTAAACTTTTCAAGTTCGCCATACGCTTCATACATCAGGTCAATTTTATCAGCAATGGACAAAATTTGTCCTTCAATGCTGTCGTCTTTACCTTCTCCAAGCCGTCTCGTATAGGCTGCTTGAAATTGCGCTGGAATTTCTGTTTTGATAAAATTTTCGGTCATTGAATCTTCTACGTCAGCTAACATTGACCGTAAGGTTGAGGTCGCATATTTCACGGGTGTTTTGATATCACCGATAAATCGTTCTGTGTAATCATGATTCAAGGCTTTTTCATAAACCGATTGCCAATTAATTTTGGCGCCATTTTGTTCCTCAACATCCGCTAAAAATTGCGCGATTTGAGTCACTTTCCAAGAGTGCGCCGCGACGTTGTGGGGTTGATATTTGAAAAATCCCGGCGCGCGATTAATGAGCTCTAGTTGTGTCATGCCCATAAAGTATTCATGCATTGGCATTGTTTAATTGTCCTCCTCATCCAAATTGTCTTTAGTATAACGCAAATCTATCTCTGGTGCATGTGCCACTCCCTTATTATCAACCTTCAGTAGTCCAATCATCACAGCAATAATGCTACTTTTTCTCGAATAAGCAATGTACATTGCCTGCCACGTAGGAGAAAATTTATTTTTGTAGTGATGTAAGCCTTCAAAAGAATAAACTTTGGATCCAAATTGATAGACTAAGTTAGCTAATCGCTCACGTCCAAAGCTTTGTCGATGAAGCCCGACATTGGCTAAGGGTGACATGCCTAAATTAAAAGTTTCATAGTTTTGTGACTTTGCATATTTGAAGACATTAACAAAAAGGACATCCATCACCCCATTAGGTGCTGAAGCAGTGAAACGCATTAAGTCAACTGCCATCTGCTTTTCTGTGTGTGAAACAACTAATGAAGCAAACGCCTCAATGCGATCATCTTTTTCCAAAATGGCAACCTCGCCACGTTGCAAATAATTAGGGTCAAAAAAACCTAATGAGTAACCTTTTTCATCACGACCGGCTAACCATTCATCACTAATTGTCTGCATTTGCGCAATGACTTCTGGACTGAATGGTGGTGTCAAAACTTTGAATTCAAAGCCAGCGCGACCAGCTTGATTCATTTCTGAACGAATATTTTGCATTTTTTTGCCAGCCGTTGAAAAATCAGCCAAATTAACATGTGCCTCTTCGCCAAGTTTGAAAAAGTCATAGCCAAACTCATGAGCTAGCATCGCCACACGCTCACTAACCTCATAAAATACTGGTACATAACCAAGTCGATCAGCTTCTTCAACAAAAGCTTGCATGGCTTCAGCAAAATAACGTGACTCCCCAAATGGATCGCCCATCACCATGGCCTTATTATTGACTAATCTAAACTGCAACCCAACAACATCATGTTCCTTAATTTGGTAAAAATAAAGTCGCTTATCACCCAAAAAAATCAAGCTGGTATAGTGATTGTCACCGAGTGATAAGACTTCTTGTACGCGCATTTCATCAAATTCAGTGCCCAATGGTCGTTGTTTGGCATGTAAAAATTGTGCTAGCAGCCAAACAGAAATCGCAACAATTGCTATCGTAACGGCGCCTAACCACCACCAGTGTATTGATGGTAAATGACCAACATGAATAAAGTGGCGATGAATACTTGGCACATGCATAAATCCTAACATTAAGTAACCGGCAATCAAGGCACCCCATATCACACCATCAACTGTTTGCTCTTCCCACGCGTGTATAAATTGTGACCGATATAACGTTTTTTTGCTAAAAATAACTGCCATTAATACCAAACCAATCAAAATCAAAGGTAATAGATGGCGATAGAAAAATAGCACATATACAACCGTCAAACTTAGAACAATAATGGTTGACTGATAAGCACGCGCCACACGATTAGCTACGCCACGTGCATTCATCAAAATCAAGAATCCCAATAAAATGCTAGGTAACTGATTCGCCAGCGCATAAGTAATAGGCCACAATCTAAGTTGGTTAAATAATGGTATTCGCTCAACGATTTGAGGCATCGTACCAGATAGCACTAGTAAAATACCAGATAAATAAAGTGCAATCGTCACCAAACGATGTACCACGGCTTGCGCAACATAATGTGGTACACCACGAAAATTATTATTTATCTGCTTTGATAGCCGGAAAAATAACAAGCCCAGCGCGCTCAATAGCGGCACCAAATTAAAGGTCACACGATATAAAATTAGCCAAATGACACCATCCACGCGAGATACGCCAAGCAAACTAATTAGCAATAAAACCGCGACTTCAAAAGCACCCCAAGTACCCGGCGCCATTGAAATCAACGCAATTGTACTAGCAATAACAAAGACGATTAAAATATTTAACCAGCTTAACTGAACATTAATGATAATGCCAATGATTAAAAACAAAATCATTTGTGCACTCACAGTAACCACAGCATTTAACATTAATTTGCCAGCAACTGGCCAAGTCAGTCCGTCCCAAGCTTTCAAACGTGAACTTAACGATACTGCCAAAGCCGCCATGCCGACGATGATTAATACTGCCAACCAACCAATTTCATCGGCAAAATAATGACTGTGCCAAACTAACAAATCAAACAAAACTAGCACTGCCAATAGTAATAAACCAGTTTGTCCCAAAAAATACATTTGTACAAAGGGCTTAACACCATTCTTTCGTGTTTGGTCGCTATAAAAAATACGCCGTAATAACACACTCAAGACACCAAAAAAACCAACGTTAAGGTTGATCACATTAACGAGCCATGAACGCTGTAACAACTCACCATTTGTCAATTGATACCCTTGCCAGAGACTTAATATTTGGTCGTTATACAATGTCGGTATCACCGCTAAAAAGCCAAGCAAAATCAACAAAGCGGCTTGCCACCATGCCACGTCATTAATACTTGACCAAATTGCCTGCCAAGTAATCTCACGCGTCATAATGATTAGTTGTGTCACCAAAATCAACGTAATGGTCGGAATCACCAACCGCAATAATAAGTTTTTAAATTTTTGCATCATTTCCCCCTATTAAAAATGGTGCCACCAATTGCGCAAACTTGCGTGGGTTCGTGTAAGTGACAAAATGCCCATGTCCCTTTAAAATCATGACTTGCGCATGTGGCATTATTTCAGCAATATGTTCGATATGACGACGCTTGACTAGATCAAACTCACCAATGACTATCAAAGTAGGAATGGCTAAATCCGCCAATTGCTGACAAGTAATATTAAGTGGTTCACTCATCACATGTAATTGTTGGTGGCGACGTTTAGCATAAGCACTGAATGGTGCCATTGCTGCAGTCGCAACTTGCGCAACATTGTCTCCCCACCAGAGAATTTTGTACACACCTTCCGAAGTCAAATTAGGTGCATTGAGTACCAAACGTGCCACATGCTGTGGATATTGTATGGCATATTTCATAGCAATATTAGCACCATCGCTATAACCTAAAATAACCACTTTGTCGAGATGCAACGTCATACGAATTTGTTCAATATCACTAATTAAATCAGTAATCTTAATATCCGTTTGTGTATTATTAGAGCGACCATGCCCTCTTGAGTCAATCGCAATGACATGTAAATGTGCGGCATAGATTGGTAATTGACGCTTAAAGTAACGCGCAGAGCTACCATTGCCATGCAATAGCAAAACAGTCGTTAGCGTGTCATTCCCATATTCATCATAAACAATTTTTGTACCATCAGGCATAGTCAAGACGTGTGTTTTCATATTTTCTCCAAAATAAAAGGAAGCTTTCGCTCCCTTTTATTATACCGTTAAGAAAATTTACTTGCTATCTGATGGCTTATCAGTATCATCAGTAATCTTTTCTGTTTCTTCAACTGTTTCGGCTGGCTTTAAGTCATCAACTGTTGGCTTTTCTGCTACTGGTGCAACAGGGTTTTTGATTGTACGAATTGCTGACAATTCAAATGTCAAAATAACACCTTCAGCGTCTAAATCAACTGTTTTTGCAGCAGTATCTACGCTATCAACAATCGCATGTAAGCCGCCAATTGTCACAACTGAACTACCTTTTTGTAAACTGTTTTGCATAGTTTGTTGTTGTTCACGTTGCTTCTTTTGTTGGCGTGACATAAACCAAAACATTGCCACGATAATCACCAATGGCAAAATCAAATTCCAAGACATGTTATATCCTACTTTCTTCATTCTGTGGTCATATTTTGAGTAAAGCCCACAATTTTACTAGTATCTCTATTGTACCAAATTTAAAAAAGACGTGCATTTGGTTTGTTGTAACCGTATTCTTCCATGACTGTCTCACGGAAAGCTAGTAGCTCATCATTCTCGATTGCTGTACGCATATCTTCCATGAATTGCAGTAAGAAACGTAAATTATGTTCTGACGCTAATTGTGCACCTAGTAACTCATTGGCGTTAAACAAGTGGTGTAAGTATGAGCGTGTCAGATTCTGGAATGGGTTGTAATTCGGCAAATCATATTGCGCTAAGTTACCAAATTGTTCACGGCGAATTGGATTAGGTGAGTAATAACTCAAATCTGGATCCAATGGTGTGAAATCATTTTTGTACTTTGAATTTTTGATGACGACGCGACCAAAGCGTGTCATTAAGGTACCTTTACGACCAATTCGAGTGGGCAAGACCGAGTCAAACATATCAACACCGCGAATAACACCGTCAATCAATGAATCAGGTGCTGCCACGCCCATAAGATAGCGAGGCTTGTCTTCTGGCAACAGTGGCATAGTGAAATCAAGCACGCGGTTCATTTCTTTTTTAGATTCACCAACTGATAAGCCACCGACTGCATAACCGGGCAAGTCCATGCCAACTAAACCATTAGCAGACTCTGTACGCAATGCTTTAAAACCAGCGCCCTGTACAATACCAAACAAGGCTTGTGTGTCAGGATTTTTGTGGGCAACTTGCGCACGTTCTGCCCAACGTAATGATCGTTGCATTGATTCCTTGATGTATTCATAAGTCTCAAAATACGGAATGGCTTCGTCAAGTTGCATCATGACATCTGAACCCAAATTATTCTGAATTCTCATTGCCACTTCAGGTGATAGAAACATCTTGTCCCCGTTGACGTGATTTTGGAAAGTGACGCCTTCTTCTTTGAGCTTACGAGCGTCAGCCAATGAGAAGACTTGGAAGCCACCTGAATCAGTCAAAATGGCTTGGTCCCAACCCATATATTTGTGTAACCCACCAGCTTGCGCAATTAACTCATCCCCGGGACGAACCCATAAGTGATAGGTATTACTCAAAATAAATTGTGCACCAATATCTTTTAATTCACGTGTACCAACACCTTTGACAGCACCTTGTGTGCCAACCGGCATGAACATAGGCGTCTCAAATGTGCCATGCGGCGTGTGGATACGGCCTCTGCGTGCGCCGGTGTATTTCTCGGTATGCAGATGTTCATACCACACTGCCGGATGTTCTGATTTTGCCATTGTTATTTCTCCGTATTTAGCAAGTTATCTTGCTGTAAATCAATCTTTTCAGTTAATTAGTTACTTTACTATTGTACGTGAAAAATCCGAACATTGTCAAACGCAACTGCAACAAAAAAAGCATGGCATTGCCTTGCTTTAAACTGTATTAAAATACAAATCTGAATCAAATCATTATTTTTTATTTTTAATGATAATTTTTTCACCACCAATAATGACAACATCTGCAATATTTATAAACAGACCATGTTCGACAACACCAACTTGGCTTTCTAAATATTCTGCTAATTCTTGAGGATTATCAATATAATGCAAATTCAAATCAATGATGTTGTGCCCTGTATCTGTCACAACTGGATTCCCGGCATTGTCAAGACGTAGAACCGGATGGTAACCCTTTTCTTCAAAGTTTTGAATCAACTTACCACTACCATATGAAATAATTTCAATAGGCAATGGAAATGATCCTAATACACTATGAACTTTGGTTTCATCTACAATCCAAATGTTAGTTTTAGAATTCTTTGCGACAATTTTTTCCATTAATAATGCAGCACCACCACCTTTTATACCATTCATGTAGGCATCTACTTCATCAGCACCATCAATGGTGACATCAATATGATCAACCATGTCGATGTCAACGACTCTTATACCCAAAGTACGACATTTTCTTGACGTATCTTTAGATGTTGTGACACCTGTGATATCTAGTTCTTTTTCAGAAATATAATCTAATAAATAGCTAACAGTAGAGCCTGTGCCCAATCCAACAATCATACCGTCTTTAATGTAATCAAGGGCAGCTCTTGCCGCTTTTTGCTTAAAAAGATCTTGCTTTGTCATCATAATACCCTCGTATTATCATTATTTTTTTTAAACTGTTCCTCAATATCTTTACTGTTAGGAATAGATGCAATTGCACCTGCACGACTAACTGCAATCGAGCTAGCTAAACTACTTCGCAACAAAGTTTCTTCTAAGTTAGCATAATCAGCATGTAAGTTAGCAGCGATTGTACCAATAAATGTGTCTCCTGCTGCAGTAGTATCCAATGTCTGTACCTTAAAAATTGGTAAGAGCTGACTTTTGTTCAAAACCTTATAGTAAACGCCTTTATCACCCAACGTAATAATAACATTTTCTAATCCTTGCCCTTGCAATTTGTGATAAATAGTCTTTTCGATGACTGCCACTTCAGTTGTCGGATTTTCCTTGGCTAGTGCAGCTGCTTCAGTTTCGTTTGGAACAATGAGATCAGTATAATTGATGAGTTCTTGATCTAATTGTTTTCTAACTGGAGCAGGATTCAAAACAGTCATTGCGCCTGCATTCTTGGCAATTTTAAAAGCTTCAATAACAGTTTCACTTGGGACTTCTAATTGTGCAACGACAATGTCTGCTTTCTCAATCACCTGTTTTGCATTTTGAATATCAGCAACATCTAGACGAGCGTTAGCTCCGCCATTTACTAAAATAGTATTATGCCCGTTTTCTTCTAATAAAATAACCGCCGAACCTGTACTTTGTTGTTTTGAAACAATATAATCCGTGTTGATATTTTCTTGACGTAATAATTTTTTAAAGGCGTCACCATTTTCATCATTACCCACGGCGCCAACAAACGTCACTTCTGATCCTTGTCTGGCTGCAGCAACTGCTTGATTTGCACCTTTTCCACCAAAACTTGTTACTTGTTCCCTGACAGACATAGTTTCTCCTTGCACTGGCAAGCGGACTATTTTTGTAATGAGATCTATGTTTAAACTTCCAATCACGACAACCTTGTTCATTATTTCAAACCTTTCAAATAGTTATTTATATTTATCCGCTACAATTAATTCTAGAGGTGATTTGATTTGACTTGATACTTTTTCGCCTTTGAAGTGTTTATAAGCAGCTTGAACCGCTAATTTACCCATTTCTTTTGGTTTTTGAGCCACAGTAGCTGCCATCTGTCCTTTTTTGACTGCATTAATGCCATCAACAGAGCCATCAAATCCAACAATAACGATATCAGGATTTGATTTTAGTGCTTGGACAGCACCTAAAGCCATTTCATCATTTTGAGAAAATAATCCTTTGATGTCAGGATGAGCTTGAGCAATATTTTCAGCAGTATTTAAACCTTCCGTACGATCAAAATTTGCAGTTTGTTTCGTCACAATATCTAAATGCCCTTTAGCAGTATTATCAAATCCAGCACCGCGTTCACGCGTAGCAGACGCACCGGGAGTACCTTGTAACTCTGCAATTTTTGCTTTTTCTCCCAGCGTTTTGATCATAAAGTCAGCAGCCATTTTGCCACCCTCTTTTGAATCAGAAGCGACTAAGCTCAACACTTTTCCACCATCTGATGAACGATCAATTGTGATAACTGGAATACCAGCTTCATTAGCCGACTTCACTTCCGGTGTAATAGCTGAGGAATCAACTGGATTAATGATTAATACATCAACCTTTTTTTGAATTAAATCTTCAACATCATTGCTCTGCTTATTAGTACTATTTTGCCCATCGTAAACCTGAACTTTTGATCCAGACTTTTTAGCAGTTTCTGTAACACCCTGCTTGATAGAAATAAAGAAAGGATTATTGAGTGTAGAAAGAGAGACACCAATTTTTAATTCACTCGGTTTTTTATGTTGTAAAACTGTGTTAGTTTGAAAGGGATTGCTAATCGAAAACACAGCCCGACCAGAAACAACAAACACGACAGCGTAAATCAGTGCTAGAATACCAACAGCAATTCCTAATATTTTCTTTGTCATAATAATTTAAACCCCTCAACCTAAGCTTTCTTTCGACGGTCTAACAAAACAGCAATAATAATCACAATTCCTTTGACAATTTGCTGATAGAAGCTAGAAATACCAATCAAATTCATACCATTATTTAGTGTTCCAATAATCAATGCACCAATTAATGTTCCAAAAATACGACCACGACCACCGGCAAGTGAAGTGCCACCCAAAACGACCGCAGCAATAGCGTCCATTTCAAAACCTGTTCCTGCATCAGGTTGGGCTGAGCTTAACCGCGAAATCAAAATCATACCAGCGGCTGAACTCATAATACCTGAGATAACGTAAATCCATGTTTTTGTTATATTGACTTTAATACCTGACACAAATGCAGCTTTTTCATTACCACCTAATGCATAGGTCTTACGTCCAAATGTCATTTTGTGCAAAAGAATGTACAGAATAAAGAATGAAATCAACATGATAATGACAGGCACCGGAATTCCGAAAAAGTAACCACGACCAATGAATTGGAAAATAAAACTATTGTTCATTGCTTTACTTGTAATTGGATTTCCATTAGTGAACACATATGTTGCACCTCGAAAAATTGTCATTGTCGCCAACGAAGCGATGAATGGTGCAGCACCACCTTTTGTAATAATCAACCCATTCAGACCACCTAACAGGCCACCGAATATAATACCGATCAACATAGCAATCAACGTTGGCACACCACTTGTAATCATCATTGCTGACAGTGCTGATGTCAGTGCCAAAATAGCACCAACCGACAAATCAATACCACCTGTTAATATGACAAAGGTCATACCAAAGGCAATCAAACCATTAATTGATACTTGTCGCAAAAGATTGAGCAAATTATTTGGATCAAGGAAACTAGGATTCATCACCGTTGTAATTAAAGCTAGCACTATCAATGCAAGAACTGGCCCTAATCCTGACAATTGCTGCAATATTTTTTTGTCTTTCACTTCTTTCACCACTTTCTGTTCATTACTAGTACTAGTCATTCGTTTTTCCTCCTGTTGCGAGCGTCATAATGTCGGACTCTGTTACATGATGACTATTATCAACAATAGCCATCATGTTTCCTTCATACATCACAGCAATGCGATCACTCATTGCCAAAACCTCTGGTAGATCACTAGAAACCATAATAATAGCGACACCACGGCTAGTTAATTCATTTATGAGATCATATATTTCTCGTTTAGCCCCGACATCAACACCTCTAGTTGGTTCATCTAAAATCAATATTTTACTGCCAGCACCAATCCATTTTGCCAAAACCACTTTCTGTTGATTACCACCTGATAAACTACCAGCATCAATGTTTGTACCATCTGTTTTTATAGTTAAACGTTTTACTAACAAATTCACAAAGTCGTCTTTAACCTTTTCATCTATGAAATGCTTTTTAACTAAATCTTTTAGACTAGCCATTATAATGTTTTCAGAAACTGAGAAGTCTAAAATCAAGCCTTCATCTTTGCGATTTTCAGTTACAAATCCAATGCCTTGGTTAATGGCATCTGAAGGTGACATAATTTTGACTTTTTTGCCATTGATGGCAACATCACCACCGTTACGGTGATCAACTCCAAAAATGGCACGCATAATTTCAGTTCGGCCCGATCCCATTAATCCTGAAAATCCTAAGATCTCGCCCTCTTTAACCGTAAAATTAATATCATGAAACTTATCATCACTTTCTAAATGTGTAACTGACAAAATCGTTTTGCCTGTGTTAGCATGCCGCTCAGGATAAAAATCACCAATATCTCTACCGACCATATTAGTTACTATTTTTTCAACACTTGTTTCAGAAATTAATGATTCATCAACCGTGTGACCATCACGCATAATTGTAATTTTGTCAGCAATTTCCATATTTTCTTCAATACGGTGACTAATATAAATAAAACTGACACCTTGATCCTTTAGATGATTAACCGTGGTAAACAAAGATGTGATTTCAGAATTAGTTAAAGCCGCTGTTGGTTCGTCCATAATAATCACTTTAGCCTCAGACATCATTGCCTTAGAGATTTCAATCATTTGCTGTGCACCAATGCTTAGATCACCAATCATTGCGTTTAAATCATAATTAATATTTAACGTTTGGAATATTTTCAGCGCTTCTGCACGCATCGTTTTTTCATCAATCATACCCCACTTATTTTTAACTTCTTTATTCAGAAACATATTTTCTAAAACTGTCATTTCACCGAAATTATTCATTTCTTGGTGAATAAAGCTAATACCATGTTCTTCTGCATCTTTGGGCCCATTAAAATGAACCTCTTTGTCATCAACTAATATCTGTCCTGAGTCAGCATTCAATAACCCAGTCAAAATATTCATTAGTGTTGACTTACCGGCACCATTTTCACCCATTAATGCATGCACTTCAGCATTATCCAAATGAAAGTTTACGTCCCGTAAAACATGATTATTGCCAAATGATTTAGAAATACCGAGCATATCAATTTTCATTGTTTTCACTTTTCCTTTTCATTAAAATACGACACCACTTTCAAGAATGACATTAGCATACGGTGTCATTTCACCAGTTCTAACAAACGCTTTGCTACGTTTTAAGTTTTGCTTTAACTGTTCATGCGAAATAAATTCTATGATGACCCGGTCAGAAAATCTATTTTTCACTTCTGTTAAGATTTCAGGATTAGCTGTTTTAATTTCTTCCGCTAAATAAATTTTTTGAACCTCCAATTCGATTAGAACTGTATCAAGTACGTCTATAAAGTGTGGCAACCCATTCTTGACACTTAAATCAATTTTTGAGGTTTCCTTAGGAACTGGAGTACCAGCATCCCCGACTGCTAACCAATCTTGATGTCCCATATCAGCAATGACAGCCGATATATCCGAATTTAATACGCCGATTTTTTTCATTTTCTCTCCTTCTTTAGTAAAACGTTTTACTTTTAGTTCAAAAAAATAAGCTGAACAAATAATGTAAGCGCTTTCTTTATTTATAATTTACCGCTTAGTTATCTCAATGTCAAGAAAAAATCACAAATAATTGTTACAAGTATAAATTGAGCCACAATATTTTACGCAATACCTTTATAACTACTGGTGGATTCACGTCTTACCAAGGTTAAATTAAACTTTTGAATTTGCGTTGGTAAATTTGGAAAATTAATTCTATTCATCAAAAGTTTGATTGCTGAAGCGCCAATGTTGGAGACCGGTTGACTAACAGTGGTTAAGGCTGGCGTTACAAATTGTGCATAATCGTCGTCATCATAGCCCGCCAAAGAAATGTCTCTAGGAATGTTAACACCACTATCAACAAGCCCTCGCATCAGACCAAGAGACATCGCATCATTCAATACAAAAACCGCACTAACTTTATTGGCAATAACTTTTTTAGTAACAGCATAACCACTATGTTTTGAAAGATCTGCCGTATTGATAATGACAGGATTTATATTTTGTTTGTCCAGTGCGTCTACAAATCCTTGGCGCCGTTGTAACATATTATGTGTCATTTTTTGGGGCGAAACGACAGCTATTTTTGTATGTCCTAACTCTACAAAATGATTCGCAACCAGTCCACCGCCTTGAAATTCATCAACAATAATACGATCCCGTGCCTGCTGATCACTATTCTGATCTAACACTAAGTAGGGTATGTGTTGTTTAGCTAAAAGTTGATATATTTTCATACTTTCCGGAATCGATCTTCCAATTATCAGACCAGCAACACCTCTTGCAAGTAATGACCGGATGGCACTTTCAATTTTATTATCTGTTGCAGCAAAAAATACTAAACGTACACCGTACTCTTCATGTTTCTCCATACTTTCAATTAAATTTGCAAAAAATGGCAATCGAAATGATGGCACAATCACACCAATCAAAATGGCATGAAAGCCTTTTAAAGTTCTGGCCGCAATACTAGCAATATATCCAAGTTCATCACGCGCTCTAAAAACTCTTTCTCTTGTTTGATTCGAAAATCGTCCACCCTTGCCATTCAAAATTTGAGATACAGTTGCCGTTGAAACGCCTGATTTTTTAGCAACATCTTTAATTGATATCCTTTTCATTTAGCTACTTTCCTTTCATTATTTAGCTTTTTCAAATTAATATAACCCAAAATGATAAAACTCGCCACCTTTCTGTTTGTATATATTAATAAATGTTAATTAAATCAATAAAATCTGAGAACTATTATAATAGGATAGCAACAAAAAAAGGCAACTAGGTGTTAACGTAAACGTTATTAACCGTTATGTTGCCATGCTGACACTGATAAAAATAAGTCATTATAATCGTAGTCGGTCCAATCTTCCGCCACGAAAACATAATCACGAGTAATCAGACTGTCATCATTATTTGAAATAGTGAGTTGCTCATAGCGCACATCTAAATCTGTCGAATCATCACAACGAATTGTCACCGTAGGATTGTCTGTCAATGTGATAAATGTGCCAGTAATAGTTGGTATTGGATTGCTACTTGATCGCTGCGCATAAAATAATTGCGTACCATTCTGATCAGTAATAGTAACTTCTATGGCATAACCTGCTTGCGTTGTCATCGTCACTAAACCAAAATAACCAGCTGGAAATTCAAGCGTTTCAGTTCTAATATCTTTCATCATCATCTTGTACCATTCTAATAATCACCTTTACAGTATCTGTTGTGTTCTGGCTATCCATCACCGTTATTGTAATTGTTGTATCGCCGCCAAACGCAATGGGTTGTCCATAAATCACACCAGTTGTCCCATGACAATATAAGCCACATGGCAAACCGTGACAACTATAATTTATCTTGCCAACACCGCCATCAACCGCTATTTTTTGTGCAAAAAACTGTCCTTTTTGCAAAATAATGATTTTAGATAATGGTCCAATCTTAAGTGGTGGCGAAACCGTCGCACAAATATTTAAACGTACTGTTAAAATATCATGACCATTGATTGTGCTCACTTGCACATCATGAGTCTGCGCAAATGGCGTTGCCGTTCCATATAATTCACCAGTCGTTTCATTAAACAGTATCCCCCCCGGTAGTTGCCCGGCAACTATTTGAAATGTCACATTTGGATTAACTTCATTGTCCGTCATGTAAGCAATCACTGTTGAATAAGGAACACCAATATAGATGTTAGCAAACAATTGCCCACGAACAAATCCATCCATCACAATTAAAGGTGTAATTGTGAGATGAAATCCATCTCGTGTTCATTTATTGGTGCTGTTTTCAGGCCTCGCTTTGTTTGTAATTGTTTTATCTTTGAAGCTTCTGCAGCGCCAAACAGTACACGTAAATCAATGTCAACAACATCACCACTTTTGATGCCAAATTCAGAAAATGAGTACTTACAATTATAGTTATTACCAGTTTTCAAAACTGGTAATTCAACCTCATTGCTGAACGCAATCCCATTATGCGCTGTGACTCTTAGATAGGCCACGCCTGATGGCGCAAGGGTAACATTTGAAAAGAACAAAGCGCCTTGATTATAATTCAATTGAAAATAAGAACCTGATTTAACATTTTCAGAATCAACAACTAAATTCTTAAAACTCGCAGTATAAATCATGCCACCAGCCGCCAAAGCATTTCCTCTAAAAGTGGTTGGTTCGTTAACTGGCACGACTTGCACAAATGTATCAACTGGATAATGTGAATTCGTATAAAATAGTTCAATGTAACCTTTATCAGTTGGCCCAATGAGCAAGCTTTCACTCATTGGGTCATCACCCTTGATATCATCAACATTAGCACGGGTAATCTCGAGTGCATTTTCAGAGGAACGATTGAACAAAAGATGATCAACTTTACCAGTTGTTTCATTTTTGCTGGTGATAAAAGAGCCATCACCGATTGATAAGCCAGTGTCAGATAATAAGTGTGTCTGTCCATCATGGTCAGTGTAGCGCATAGTTAAGCGTCCCGCATTGGTATCAGACAATGTGCTTGCAAAAGCGCCACAAAGCTTACCCACCATTGCACCGGCACCCAATATTGTTCCTAAAATTCCCATAGTTTCTCCTTTTGTGATAATTCAAGCTAAAACTTACTTCTATCCCACTCAATATATTCGTTCAAATAGGCTTTTTGGTCCCAATTAATTAAGAAGCTATTAGAAGACGAGTACAAAACTGGTTGCCACGTATAGACTGCTGGAAAACTAAATGACACACCAAGTTTATTTTGTACAAAGTCTGGATAACCGAATCCTATTGCACTCGTGACCGCTGCTAGCCAGTTTAATTGTCTGGCGTCAGAGTCGCTTGTCAGTAAGAAAGTGCCCTGATAAGCACCGAGTACGCTAGGTGGATTCGGATTATCGTCGCTCATATCTGCTATACCAGCATCATTGTAATGTACCCAATGACGCGGATCAAAATTGCCCTGAATTCTGATATTCCATAAACCACTATTCAAACGTAAGTTACGCACTTGACTAAACATTTTTTGATAAAATGTTTGCACTAAACCGTTGTTTTGTGACCATAGTGATTCAATGTTTCGCTGACACCATGTATTGTACTCGTCGCTTAAAGTGATAGCTGTTCTGATATTTTTGACGGTTGAACTGACTTCGCCAGCGTATAAAGCTTTTAAAAAAATGCCGATTAACTCTTTTTTCTTTGACGCATCATAACTGGCCTTGACAATGCCCCCTACTATATCATCCATCGTCTGCCAACTAATCGAATGACAGATGTGCATACTAACACTATTATCAAAAAGATCCTTAACTGCTGATGTGAAGTTCGGTCGTCCTTCAGTAATAACTAATTGGCCATCGTCATCAAAGTAAATCTTTTCAGCAATTGATATGGTGTTATCATTCATGAGCTCTACCTCATACCAGAAAAAGACTACTCTAATCGAATAGTCTTCTAAGCATTATACACCCTCTGTCAAAGTCCAAGTCACTTCAGATGTCAATGACTTGTTGACAGCATTTGTCAAATTACCACTACCTGTCAAGTCTAAAGTAAAGTCCTTAGAGCCATAGTTAAAATTCTTGTCAGATAAACCACGTGTTGTTGGCGCAGACGTACCAGTAGCAACAAAATCTTGAGCAGCTGTAATAGAAGTACCATCATACTGAATTGGCAGGTTAGCTGCTGTCACTTGTTCTCCACCACTCATCCAACCACCTGTTTGTTGCACTGTAATACCATAAGTGCCACTTGGGTTAGCTGCAGTTTGGCTCAAAACAACCTTACCTGTTGCTTGGTTTGTAGCCGTAGGCGTGAAATCAGCAACGCTTGCCAAGTCAATTGAGCCAAATGTAATGTCATCTGCACTATCAATTGACAATGCACCTGTTTCATTAGAAAATGTCACAGTTCCATCTGAAGTTTCGGCACTAACAGTACCAACAAGTGGTGCTGCACCTAACATTAATGCCAAAGCAGCAGTGATTGTCTTTGTGTAAATCGTCATAATATATACCTCTTCCTTTTATGTATATTGTGTTACCGCGAGAACACTCTCACTTCTTCACAAGATTATTATCTCTAAAATTTGTGAAGATATACGGGAGAACTGATGAACTAACAGTGAACAAAATCGTTCAGTTTGTGACTATTCTTTGACTACTTGGCGGGCACGCTTAATATGACTGAAACCGTTATCATTCTCGCTTATTCAGCACCATGATAACGGTTTTTATTTTTTTAATTTTTAATCAAATTCTTGAGAATGATATGATGACTTACCCTGTTACAATACCTGATGAACAATAGAAAAATGATAAGGAGAGAAACATGTTCAAGAAATTCACCACACTGTTCAGTTTGGTTGTGATGATGAGCACTTTTGCTGTGACGCCTATATCGGCTGCCACACAGGCAGCTTCAACGGATACAACAGTATCACAGGCAACAACGGAGCAAAGCAATCATACTGATGTCACTAAAGAAGAGACGACAGCAGCTACAACTTTGCCCGCTACAAGCGACAAGTCTTCACTAATACCAACAACACAGAATCAAAAAGCTACTAATCAAATAACTAATGCACAAGCACAATCTCGTGCGCCTGCTTTGAGAGCCACAGACTGGGGTGACCAGTTCGTGACCCATGCAGAACTCGAAGATGAAAACGGTAATCCAAAAACGGATTTTGGCATTTACGACAATATGCAAGCCCACTGGGACTATAACATTCCCGCAGGAACTGCTATTAAGTCCGGAGATACAATGTCGGTTAATGTGCCCTCAGTATTGGCATTACAATCTGATGTCACATTTGATATCAAAGACGCTGCCGGCAATGTCATTGGTCATGCTGTGGCTGACCATACAACAGGTAAAGTAACAATTACGTTTACTGATTATGCAGAAACATCAGCCAAAAACGGCATAAATGGTGACTTCAATATTTGGGTTCACTGGAATCATAGCCAAGTAGAAGAAGATACAGATGTCCCGATTGATTGGGGAACAAATGGTCAAACTATTCATGTTGACCCTGATGGCAATCCAACACCAGATCCAAATGAAGTTTTGTATAAATGGGGAACAGTTGATTCTAATGCTCCAACACTTATTCATTGGACAGTGAGACTGAATTTAACACAAGAAGAAATTAAAAATGGTGTTTATACAGACTTCATAGGCGAAAATCAACAAGTTGTCCATGGTACAGTGGCAGCAATGCATGGTTCTTACAACGCTACTTTTACAGATTTCATAAAAAGTAGTGATGTGCCAGCTGACGCAATCTCCTATGATTCAGACACGCAATTCCATATCAATATTGGTGATTTTAGTGATACCGTTCTAATTAATTATGACTCTCGTGCTACCGATGGCGGTCAATCTTCCAAATATGAAAATTCTGGTCAGCTTACTGGTGACAATATAGAAAAGCAGACCGTAGATATCTATACACCAGATAATGGTGGTGGCGGTGGTGGTGAAACCACTGAAACTGTATCAGGCACGAAAACTTGGCAAGATGATAACAACGCCGAAGGATTACGTCCTGACGCAATCATCGTTGATCTTTACCAAAATGGTGTAAAAATTGATAGTAAGTCCGTTTCTGAAGAGACGAACTGGCAATATTCATTCACTAACTTGCCAAAGTATGATGCCGATGCCAATGCGTATACCTACACCGTCAAGGAAGAAGCAGTTGACCATTACACATCACAACAAGACGGCAATAACTTTACCAATACACTATCTGATACAACCTCTGTATCAGGTACAAAAACTTGGGACGACCAAAACAACCAAGATGGTAGCCGTCCTGACGCCATTAAAGTTAATTTATTGGCTAATGGTCAAATCATCAATACAAAAACCGTAACAGCCAAAGATAATTGGCAATACAGTTTCACTAATTTACAAAAGTACGATACTAACGGTAAAAAGATTGTCTATACCGTCACTGAAGATAAGGTTTCAGGATATAAGACTGAAGTGTCTGGCTTCGATATTATTAATCATCACACGCCAACACCTACTCCCACTCCTACGCCTACGCCAATTATTCCAGTAGACCCAGTGACACCAGATAAGCCAATTCAACCTAGTGAACCAAAACTCACACCTGAAGCGCCTGCTAAGCAAGCTAAGTTACCAAGTACAAGTGCTCAAGCTTTGGCAATTGTGCCACTCGTTCTCCTAGCGTTGACTATGACTACGATTACACTCGTTTGGTATCAAAAACGTCACAACTAATTGATAAAACTCATCAAATTAATTGATGGGTTTTTTGTTGCATGACCTGCCAACTGTTTTATAATGAATGTAATATACCGATAAATACTACAACGAAAGATTCCTATGCCCTCAATCCTGAATGAATTTATTAATAAAAATGATGCTTTAAAGATTAAGTTACTCACTACTTTGCTGGAAAACAAACAAAACACCTACGAGCTTCGTAATTTAACCAATCAGTTCAAAGTGTCAGACTATTTGATGCGTGAGTCATTAGAAGCCCTAAATAGTGACATCAACGTGTTATTTGGTGACGATTGGATGGTACTAAAGCGTGGTATCATTTATCAAAAAATGACATTGACTCGTTATCATGTCTATCGTTTATCGCAATATTTCTTTGATTTATCGCCACTAAAATTATTGCTAGATCAACGATTAATTGCTGGCAGCATACCAAATTACACGTTTATGCAATCGGAATTTGGCTGGAGCACCTCTTATTTCTTCATTCAAAAAAATACCTTATCAGAGCTTATTGATCTTGACTCGCCCGAAGCTGTGATTTCGGCCGCTTTTGTGATTTACGATCACTACGATGCTAAACCAAAATTTGATCATTATATCCTGTCAGCAAGTCAAGCAGTCAGTCAATTTTTAGTTGACAAAAACTACATCAATACCCACGGTGCTGACAAAAAAAGACTTCTGATCGCTATTTTTTTGAATGAAATAACCCATAACCCAGACAACTGCCGCAATATCATGCAACACGAAGACAAGCACATCCATGTTGATGACGGTTTGCCAGATGATATTTGTCAACGTTTAGGCATTCCCCTAAATAACATGGTGCTATCACATCTCATTAGTGCCCTTAATATTTTTGACCTATTAGAAATATCGGCGCCCATCTCTTTCACTGATTACGCCCAACCAATTGTAGATCGACTGGCGGCGGTAATCATGCCAAGATTAAGTCATAGTAAATTAAATTGCACGCCCGAAGACGCTGAGAAAATTAGTCACGCAATGGCATGCTATTGCCTTAAATTTACGACAACTAACCATTGGGCGCTGCTATCGCAAGATAATATTTCAACGAATTATTTTCAAGATATCTATCCGTCAATTTATTACTTGATTGAATCCTTTTTACCATCAATTAACTATCCCAAAGAAATCGTGCCACCCACCTATTTAAACGCAGCCATTTTAAATATGATTAGTATCATCTTTTACTATTTGGACATCACTAATGTTGACGCCATCACTATTAGTCTTAATTTTTCGGGATCCCCTTTCACCAATAATATGATCGAAGCGATATTAAAAGATCATATCAGTCACGCCAGTGTGCATTTTGTCACTGAAGTCCTTGATGACAGTGCTGACATTTACCTGTCGGACACACTTTGTGACGACGTCTCAAAACCTCAAGTAATTTGGAAAAACCCACCCACAGTTAGTGATTGGCAATCACTCGCTGAACTCATCATAAGGCTAAAGAAAAATAAAAATGACCAACAATCAAAATAAAATAAACCGCCTCTACTACCTTTTGGCATTTAGTTCAACACTACTCACTGTTAATCAATTAATGCCTTACACAGTGGCTAATGCTAGTGCTAGTGCTTTAATTTCACAAAGCCACTTAACACAACAACAATTAATTTCAAATTTTACAACCAATGGTTCGGCCAAAGTTAATCACCATATTTTTACGTTAACTGATGACCACCCTATGCTGTCCGGAGCTGCTTATCAAAATACGCCCATTGATTTATCACAAGATTTTTCGTTGGACTTAAAGGTTAATTTAGGTAACAAATTGCAACAGCAAGGCGGTGGCGACGGGTTAGCTTTCGCATTGGTACCTTTTGAAAAGGTTAGTCAAGTTAATCATACAAATGGTGGTGCCTTTGGTTTAGGTAAAATTGCGAATGTTTTTGGTTTCAAATTAGATACTTATTATAATGCCAACGGCGAAGCAGGATCATTTACAGGTGATCCCAAAGAATTTGGTACTTCAGAAGGCAACGGGTCACCATTTGGTGCCTTCTTTGGATCTAGCACAGATGGTGAAATTCAAACCTATGAACATGATGCCATGGCTATCAAACCACACACTAATGATGATTTTGAATCATTGCAGATAGTCTACCATGCTGAAACACAAAATTTAATGGTGACCTATCAGTCAAAAGTATGGTCCTACCACATCACTGATGAGGATTTGTTAACCAATCCAATATCGCTTGTTTTTTCTGCGTCAACGGGTACCAATCATAACTTGCAACAATTAATGATTGAACGCAACGACTACCACCCTTATACCACCTCGCTAAGGATTAACTATCTCGATGAGCAACAACATCCCCTCGCAGCTTCACAAACTATTTCTGGTGATTTGAACACACCTTATCACACAAAGCCCCTATCATTACCCGGTTTTAAGCTCGCGTTGCAACCAAATAACGCCAACGGTATTTTTACGTATCATGACAACCGTAGCATTAATTATTATTATGAACCTTTAACGCAATACGTTACGATTAACTTTGAATATCAAGGCAAAATACTACGCAAGGCTATTTTTTCTGGACACACTGGTGAACAAATTGATTTTTCACCAGTGTCCACTCTGGCACAATTAAAAGATTATACAATGTCTCAAACTGACTGGCCCGGTAGCTTTGTTTTGCCAAAGGATAATAACACCACTTGGCATTTCACAATTCGCCTCGAAAAGAATGCCAGTCAACCCGTCAACAACAGTACGATTTCCCAGCACACTGATCGCGTTGCAGACCCATTCCTCTCGCAAACACAAATAAGACCGCAACCAAATCCAAGCAACACACAATCAACGCCTAAGGCGTCATCAGCTAGTCAAGCAACTACTGAAAATGCCACGTCGCAATCTAAAAAACCAACCAGCAGCAAACAATCACCCGCTGTCACAACGCCAAAAAAGAAACATGTGATCTCCAAAAATCAACCATACGCATTATTTCAAGATACAGTAAGTGATTTTAACGAAATGACACAGCCTAATTTTCAACCAAGCCCGGCAAGTGAATCATCTTCATTCACTCAAGTCGTCACACTATTAGCTCACTACACACTACTAGCCGAACGTTAAGGTCATTATTTGATATCAAAAAGCCTAAAAAAAAGCCACATATCTGCGACAGTTACTTTATCTTTCAGATATGCATTGCTTCTTTTTAGGCTTTTTTTATTTAATTCTTGTTAGTTTGATTACGACGGCGCTTCCAAATATAGGCACCCAGAGCTAGTATGATAGCGACAATCAAGACGATCCACCACCAATTGAAGCCTTCGTCATGGACAATTGTAATATCCTTGGCGTTCAAATCAGTCGCTTCTTTGGTTGTTATGGTAAAGTTTTTCTTGAAATGCCAAGTGTTTTTTTCAGATTTTACAGTCATATCCATTGTATAACGACCCGCTTTAAAGGCATGTCCCTTTAAATTGATTGGGTAGTTAAAAATCGAACTCGGTGCAATCTTCATATCACTTTTCTTAGATTCATAGAGCACTTTACTGCTGTTAACACGCGTTACTTTTGATGTCACAGATACTTTCTTAAGATATGTTTCGGAAGTATTATGCAATTCGGAAATGATTGCATTGCGTGCATCAATTTGACCAGCGGTTACCTTAGCCAAATTCAATTTTTCAGCTACGGTCGAATCCTGTTTTGTTTGTAGCAAAACACCAATTGCGTAGGCGTATCGATTTCGAATCGTTACACCGCTTTTTTTGTTACTATTACTTTGGGTAGCTTCAGCTTGTGTCACCGTAATACCACCGGCCACAACACCATCCCAGTTTTTATCTGGAATAGCCAATTTCACTTCCAATTTTTTTGAGCTATTGGCAGGAATTTCTACTGATTTAGGTAAGGTCGCAATTTTTGCCATATCAAACGGTGCTGACTTATCCAGTTTGTTCTTAGATGGGGCATATTCTACGACACCGTTGATGTTTGTTTTGGCAGCGCTGACCGCTGTGTTCACAGTTTGTGGTTTATTACTGGTATTGACTACGTTAACAATGAGCGTCTGTTCATCTTTTGGCTTAACTAACAAATCAAAATATGAAATATCGTTTGATCGTTGATTTTCTGGCAAAACAGCGCTCACACGCAAACCAACACTATTATCTTCCGCATTAGCGGTACTTAATAATGGTGTCATCGTCATTGCAGTTGCTACAAAAAGTAGTCCTATTTTTTTAAAATTCATCGCCTATTCCTTCTATATTGAGAGTTTATGCTTTTATTATAGACAATGATTGTGGCGGATTTTTGCGCGTTTTGTGAATTAATTAAGACCAAAATATAGACAAAAAAAATCCAAGCAGCATAACACAGCTTGGACGTTTGTATTTTAGATTTATTGTAGTACTTTAGCAGCTTCCGTTTTCACTTCATCAGAAGACATTTTTTCAAATGCTTTCAAGTGTTTCAAAGTTGACAAAGTATCTTTGTTGCTGGCTTCCATGAAATGATTCCATAGTGCATCACGTAGTGGGGTTTTGTCCTCGCTCCAACTAAATACTTCATTCATTGGAATATCTAACGTTTCGAATTTTTCATCTGCCATGATTTATGGCCCCCTTTTCTTAACTCCGTTATAGTTCTTTTTTGGCTAAAATGCAAACTTCTTAACTTGTCCTAGCTTGCTAACTATGTCACAATGGAGTATAAGAGAGGTCCTATACCATAGGACTGCATTAACATGGAGGAGCGTAATATGATTCAGTTAACTGACATCAGCAAAAAATTCGGCGCACATACTGCCGTTGCTGATATGAATATGACTTTAACGCCCGGAAAAGTCATGGGTCTCATCGGCCAAAATGGTGCGGGAAAGACGACCACATTTCGTATGATTTTGAACTTTATTGAGCCTACTTCTGGCAGCATTTTGTGGGATGATCACCCAATCACCCAGCTAGACAAACAACGAATTGGGTTTTTACCAGAAGAACGTGGTTTATACCAAAAGCGTACAGTCGAGGAACAAGTTTTGTACTTTGCTGAATTGCATGGTATGTCGCGTGCTGATGCAAAAGCATCGTTGATTCAGTGGATGAAGCGTTTAGATGTTGTCGGCAAGCCAACAGATAAGGTTCAGACTTTATCGAAAGGTAACGCACAAAAAGTTCAGATGATTGCATCTTTGATTTTTGAACCAGACTTCATTATTTTGGATGAACCTTTTTCAGGCCTTGACCCAGTCAACACCAGTCTCATGATGTCAGAAATTATCCGTATGCGTGACAATGGCGCTATGATCATTTTTTCAAGTCACGACATGAGCAATGTCACAAAAATTTCTGATGACTTAACGATGCTTAAAAACGGTAAAACAGTCTTACAAGGACCAGTCCAAAACATTCGTGAACAATTTGGACGGACACGCATTTATGTTGAATCGCCAACAACAGCCACTGAACTGGCTGCAATTGAAGGCGTCGCCACCGTCACTAAACAAGGTACCGGCTTTGATTTAGTTTTATCTGATGAAGCTGCTGGACGTCGCGTCTTTGAATTAGTAACGCGAAATGGTTATATTCCAGCGTTCAGCCAACAACCACCGACATTAGATGACATTTTCCGTCAGGAGGTCGCTATTCATGATTAAACAACTTAATATTGTCATTAAAGATACGCTAAGAGCTAACTTTAAATCACGTGGCTACTGGATTTTGGTATTATCTCCCTTAATTTTTGTAGCCGTTATTGGTGGTGTTGCCTTTGGTGTAACACAACTGCAGGGCAACACAACGCCCACAGTGGCCGTTATCGGACAAGCAAGTGAACGGGTTCCTTTTGTTCAATCAGCAAAAAATTTGGACATGAAGATATCCAAAATCACTAACGAAAAACAAGCTGATAAAGCATTAAAATCAGAAAAATTGGATGGTGTCTTAACTTTAAAGTCAGATTCAGCGACACTGACAACCCAACCAAAAAGTGACCAAGTACCAAAAGACGATATCGCCACTATTTTAAATCAACTCTTACAAGCCAAAAAAGCCACCCAGTATGGCTTAACTGCTGCACAGACAGCTGATTTCATGAAGCCTGTTAACTTCAAAACTGTTGTGCAACAAGCAAATCAGTCTGAAAGTGGTGCCAATACTGAGGGTGCGAATTACGCCATCGCTGTTGCGATTGGTGTTATTACTATGATTGTGGTAATGTGGTATACCTCAATGATTGCCAACGCGATCGCCAACGAAAAATCGTCACGTATCATGGAAATTTTGTTGGCAGCCACTTCTGCACGCATTCAGTATTTTGGTAAATTAATTGGCGTGTTTCTATTAGCCTTGACGCACATGCTGATTTATCTTATCGCAGGATTTGCTACTGTTATTTTTTTGAAAGATAATGTTTTTGTCAAAATGATCACGTCTAATCTAAGTGGTGTGACAACTGGCTTTATGGTCTACGCGTTAGCCTTTATACTCATTGCTGTTGCCTTATATTTGGTACTGACGGCTATGGTTGCTTCATTAATTAACGACAACGCACAAGTGCAACAAGCTATTCAACCTATTTCATTTTTAGCGATGATTGGCTATATGTTTAGTTATTTCATGACGTTTATGCCTAATAATATCGCTATTCGCGCATTAAGTTATGTCCCATTTGTTTCACAATCCATGATGCCAGTGCGTCTGGTCACCCACGTTGAGGGTTGGCCGACTGCCTTGGCTTCACTTGGTATTTCATTTGTTGCCCTAATCCTATTAGCTTGGTTTGGACAAGGTATTTATGCCAAAAATGTCTTATCATATTCAGACGAACCGATTATGAAACAAATTACTGGAAGGTTTTTTAGAAAATGATTAATGTTAAAGAACAAAGTGTCACTGCGTTACAAGCCATGCTACGCGCCGGTGAAATAACGTCAGTTGCTTTGGTTGAAAGCTATTTAGCACGGATTAGGCAACTCGAATCAGCGCCTTACCATCTCAATGCCATTAGCGATTTAAACCCCAATGCTTTAGACGAAGCTTTAGCTGCAGATAATGCTAGGCTTAAAGGTCAGGTGACACCAAAACAGTTATTGTTTGGCATTCCAGTTTTAATAAAAGATAACATTGATGTCGCGGGTATGCCAACAACAGCTGGTTCACTAGCCTTAGCAGATAATATTGCTAAATCAGATGCGACAATTGTCCTGCGTTTGCGCTCAGCCGGTGCTATTATTTTGGGTAAAAACAATCTTTCTGAATTTGCTCATTTTATGAGCAATACGCAACCTTCTGGCTTCTCTTCTCGTGGTGGACGTGTCATCAATCCAATTATGCCAGATATCACGCCAAGTGGCTCTTCTTCCGGCTCAGCAGTTGCTGTGGCTGCCAGCATGGCCACAGTAGCTGTTGGCACGGAGACTAATGGTTCTATCTTGGCACCCGCTCATATGAATAGTATTGTTGGCTTAAAGCCAACTCATGGTCTACTACCAAATGATGGTATACTGCCGCTAGCTGAATCACAAGATACTGTTGGTCCAATGGGACGTACAGTATCTGACACTTTTGCACTATTTGCAGCATTAAATCAATATAATCAAAATCAAAAACTAGTTCCTGTGATGAAGCCACATTTAAGCGTTCTATCTTCACTAAAATGGACCACGTCATTACACGAAGCAGTTTCTGATTATGTGGATCACTACGATCGCGTTGATATGCCGGAAGAACAACCAAATGATGACGACGAAAAAGCAGTCTTCTTGTCGGAATTTCAGCATGGCATAAACAGCTATCTCACAACACACAGCACTAGAATGAACACTCTTCAAGATATCATTAATTTCAATCAAGCCGATATCCAAAAACGTGCACCTTTTGGACAAGAATTACTAGAAAAAGCACTTCTTGCTGGCGACGCCACCCAAGAAAAGCAACGTGTCCAAGACATAGCACGACGGTTGCTTGATACTATGCTCAAAGATAACAATGTTTTACTTGGCGATGACACCAAACTAATTAATCTTGCTGCGATTGCCGGTTATCCTAGTTTAACAGTACCTACCGGCAGTAGTGATGACCTCTACTTTCATGGCCTCTCAAGTGTAATTATGGTCGCTAAGCCCTTCAATGAGATTGCTCTAAAAGTCATTGGCCAATCAATTGAATCTCATCATCAACGTTTAATACCGGAGTTTTAGCATGACTAACACCCCTTATTTTTTAACTAATCCAACATGGTTTCGCTACGAAACCCACACAGCGCCAAATGGTATGCCGTTTGAACGATTCGAATTAACAGCTTCTGCAACACCGTCTGCCATTGACAGTTTTAAACAAATGATGCTGAGCGTTGCTCAAGATAGTGCTATCGAACCAGATAATCTCAACCGATTTCAGCAAGCACTAGCAGCAGCCGAAAAGCAATTTTTATTTGAAGAAACTAACGACTTATCGTTAATTGCAAGTCAGGCAGAACAAATTTTAATTGCAAGCGCCATTCGAACTTATCAACTATTAGAAGACGACTTTAGCGCACCAACAACATTTATTTTTCAACCAAGAATCGGGTTTCTGTATCGACGGTTTTTAAAGCAACATAATCAGCGTATTAATGATGAGACACTCAACAACTTTATCATTACGCAAGACAAATTACTTAAATAATCACAAAGAAAAAAACCAGCCCATAAATTGCAGCTGGTTTTTTTAGACTATAAATAAGTTTGGGCGTATATGCTTTAATAATTCAATAACAATCGTTGGTAGTATTGATAAGAACAAGATTACCGCCCAATGAGCAATTGAAAGCCCTGTTAAGCCGAATAATGTCTGTGTCAGTGGTACTAATGAAATGGTCACTGTTATCAATGTCGCGATGACTGCCATATTGACCAGCGACTTATTAGCACCGTAGCCAATTGCAAATAACGTTTTTTCCGACCGAATATTAAAGACGTGCCAAATCGAAGTTAACGATAAAATAATAAATGCCATTGTTTGCCCAACTTGTTCATTAGGTTGTAATCCGCCCAATATTACGTTTTGCCCCATCCAAATGGCAATTAGCGTCACAACCGCAAACAATATTGCGTTCAACCCAATTTGTCGATCAAGCCCTTGTCCAAATAACTTGGCATTTTTGGGCATTGGCGGTTGGTTCATAACATTTGTCAACATTGGTTCTCGACTCAGTGCAAAACCCGGTAATCCGTCGGCCACTAGGTTGATGAACAGCAAATGAACCGGTAACAAAGGTGAACCCCAGCCTAACAACATGGCAATTAAAATCACTAATAGCTCAGAAATGTTAGCACTCAATAAGAAATTAATTGTTTTACGGACTTTAACATAAACACCACGTCCTTCAGAAATGGCGTTAATAATCGTCGCAAAATTATCATCTGTCAAAATAATATCTGATGCTTCACGGGCCACGTCTGTTCCCGTTTCACCCATAGAAATACCTACATCAGCAGCTTTCAAAGCTGGTGCATCATTAACACCATCACCAGTCATTGCAATCGTCGCATCCTGACGTTGCCATGATTTGATAATTCTGATTTTATCAGTTGGTGTCACACGTGCATAAACGCTATAACTTTGTACGTTGTCATCTAATTCTTGATCGGACAACTTAGCTAATTCTGATCCAGTAATTGTTTGGTCACCCTCACGCAAAATGCCAATTTCACGAGCAATTGCGCTGGCTGTTTCGACGTGATCTCCAGTAATCATAATGGTACGTACACCGGCTTGTCGTGCTTTTTCGACGGCTGGCGCTGATTCAGGTCGTGGTGGATCAATGATACCAACCAAACCGACCAAAGTTAAATCCTGCTCATAGAAAGCTTGTGTTGGCTCTTCTGGCATGACATCAAAGTTTTTGTGTGTAATTGTTAGAACACGCAATGCCTGTTCACCAAATATTTTGTTCACTTGCTCAGCTCGTTGATGATTGCCATGCTTAACCATTGGCAATAAAACATCAAACGCGCCTTTTGTGATTGCTATGTAGCCACCTTCTGGACGTTTGTGAACAGTGGTCATACGCTTCTTTGTCGAGTTAAATGGTACTTGATCGACGAGTGGATATTGTGATAAAAGATGTTCACGTGACGTTTCTGATTCAATAGCACGTACCAAGGCCACTTCAGTTGGCAAGCCGTCGTAGACCTTTTGATCATCCACTGATTTAACAGAAACGTTTGTCGACAGGGCGGCTAATGATAGCACTTCCTGAGCTGAAGTATCTAAACCATCAGCGATATCCAACAAATCGTCGTGTTGATCATGCCAAACTTTTCGAACAGTCATTTTATTTTGTGTTAAGGTACCTGTTTTATCAGAGGCAATAATATTGGTTGTCCCTAATGTTTCAACGGCTGGCAAACGACGAATGATGGCGTGCTTTTGCGCAATCCGTTGCACACCAAGCGCCAATGTCATCGTCACAATAACAGCCAAAGTTTCAGGCACTACCGCAACTGCCAATGAGATGGCTGTCAAAAAGATGTGCTTAAGATCCATGCCTTGTGAAATGCCTAGTCCCAAAACAATCACAGCAGCACCAATCGCTAACCAAGAAATGTTTTTACCTAATTGTACTAATCGACGTTGCAAAGGTGTCAACGGTGTCTTAGACTCATTACGTAACAGGCTGGCAATTTTACCCATTTCTGTTTGCATACCAACAGCTGTAACCACTGCACGACCGTGGCCATTGACGATTGTTGTCCCACGATACACCATTGTAATACGTTCACCCAAATCAATGTTATTGTCTGCCTCAAATGTCGCATTTGCATCTTTTTCAACAGGTAAACTTTCGCCGGTTAATGCCGACTCTTCAGCTTGTAATTCAACTGATTCAATCAAACGCGCATCAGCAGCAATGGCACTACCATTTTCAACCAATAAGACATCTCCTAAAACGACGTCATCAGCGTCAATTTGCACAATATGACCATCGCGCAAAACTTTCACTTGGGTGCGGTTTAAATTTTGGAGTGCCGCTAAGGAATCTTCTGCTTTACCTTCTTGGACAATGGCCAATGCAGAATTGATGACGACGATACCTATAATTAACAAACTTTCAAAATAATTACCGCTTGATTCTAAATAGGTTGCAACAAATGAAATCACCGCTGCAATCAATAAAATAATGGTAGCAACGTCATTTAAACTGAGTAATATTTTTTTAAATAATGAAACTTTTTTCTCAGCGTCAAATACGTTAGCACCATTTTCTTGCCGACTTTGTGTCACCTGTTGTGATGATAAGCCATTTTGCACATTAACTTGATGTGCTGATATTGTTTCTTTAATACCCTTTCGGAACGCTTCCATTTAGTGTCCTCCTGTTGGTTTACTATTAATGGGAAGATTATAAAACTACATGATGTAGCCATGACACGTTTTCCCCAGCGCTGTCATGTTGGCAGTTGCATACTATCTCGTGCAAGCACTTCCGTACAAAATGAGTTTGATTGCATAAATCAATCGCTATCATGATGTGCTGTGCAAATAAAAATGAACCATCGTCATCTTAATTAATCATTGCATTTGTTAATGTCACTCACTGTCAAAATTTAATTCTTGTGGATATCATGAGATAATGATAAAAAAAGAATAAAAATGATTACTTTTATAATTAGTATGATACTTATATTGTAGCATATATACCTAAACGTTGTAATATATCATGGAATTTTATAAAAAAAATCAACACCATTAAAAAAAATAGTGACATGATGTCGCTATTTTTTGGACTGCATATTGCTTTAATCAACGCTTCTTTCAGGAGACTGCCACGTCCCCTTACCCATGCCAGCGTAAACCGACAACAACGCGGGTACGAACTGCGTAATAATTGTCAAAGGATTTACAATCCAATAAAACAATAGGTATAATGGCGCAAACATGAAGTAATTCAACTTGCTACCATTATCATCAACTAGTAGCGCAATAAATATTTGCACAGTACCCACAACAATTTGTAAGGTCATGACAATCAACGAAATACCAATGGTGCCACCCAAGGCATAAAAATCACCGCTCAAAAATTCGGTAACTAATCGGTAGGCTAAATAAATTGACATAATCAGCCATGAAAACGACCAAGCAATCGTTAAAAATTGATCAAATAACATCATAATAATTTTAGGACGCTTAAATGATGTCAATAGATTAGTGAATAACACTTCAATGCCACCCTTTGCCCAACGTTTCCGTTGACGGTATAAATCTCTCAATGTTGTTGGCACATTCATATAAAATTTAACATCTGGGGCGAAACCAGCATCATAGCCATTCAAAGAGTGATCAAACGCTATACTAATGTCTTCCGTCGCGCGATCTTCTCTGAAACCACCAACCTCTTTTAAAGCAGCCATTGCATACAATGTCGTTGCACCGGAATAAGCGTACATTGTGCCCGTCATGGCGACCTGAGCACGTTTGATAATACCAACTATGGAGCTAAATTCGACAACTTGAGACTTTGCTAAAGCATTTTCACGATTGGCAACATCCATATTAGCTGTCACGCCGCCATAATTATGCCCGTAAAAATAGTCTAATAATCGCTGCACACCATTAGCCTGCAGAATCGTATCAGCATCAATTGAGAGCAAATAAGCAGTCTTGTTTGGGTCAGCTAATTCATCAATTAATTTAATCGCATAATTTAAACTATCAGCTTTTCCCTTGTTTTGGTCTTTCGTGTATACTCTAACACCTGCCTTTGTGGCAATTTTGACCGTTTCATCACTACTATTATCGTCAATAACCATAATATGGTCGTTATCCAACCCTTGATTTTTGACTGACTGAATCGTTGTTAGCAAGGTTTTTTCTTCATTATAGGCCGGAATCACAGCAAAAACTTCATCTAAATCGTGATTTTGTTTTGGAAATTCATGATTTCTCTTACTCAAAATTAAATAAAAGAGTAAGCCACACGACCATTTGAGTGCCCCTAAAACAGGATAAATCGCTAATAAGATTAAAATGATTTCAATTGTTAGTAACATTTTTGGTAGCGCTCACTTTCTTAACTGCAAGATTGTGACTAAAGGTCATCAACGCCGTATACAATAATGTCACCGCAGTCGCTACCAGAATAACTTGTCGGATTAATGCCACAGTATTCATATTAGGATGGAACGGAAACCCAACACTATTGATAAAGCCTTCAGATAACATCACATACGAACGATGAGCAAATATGACAAATAATAGCCATACCACAGCACTCATGATGATTGCACCAATCGTTAAGCGTTTTCTTATTTTTTGTTTATTATTTTGTTGCATCTTAATTTCTCCAGATTCTTGTCAAATGTGGCAATATATTATTCTTACAAGAACAATAGATCACCACATTTAGGCTTGTTTGTGTGTCTGATAACACAATGATACCAATTGAATTTGCGCTACTTGCGACATGAATGCTAAGAAATCGTGAAGAGAAGAGAATTAATTATGAATTGTATGATTATTTTTCATTTGATATCGTTAGCAATGTTTGGGTGCTACTATCATCACAAAAAAAGTTTGACCAATTGCCTGATACAATCGGTCAAACTTTTTAAATTGTCGATGATAATTATTGATACCAACTATTAACTAACTTTTTGTGTTTTTTAATCCAATCAGCCGCCGCCTGTTTGGGAGATTTACCATTTTGAATTTCTAACATGACTGATTCCATGTCATCCTTCGTCCAATGGAATTTGTCTAATACTTGATAAGCTTTTGGATCTGATGATTTGAGCTTTTTACTAACAACCGTGTTAATTGTTTCTGACGAGCCAAAAGTGTTTTTAGGATCTGCCAAATACTTTAAGTGATACTTACCAAACATCCAGTGTGGCGACCACCCTGTTACGACAATATCTTGTTTATTTTTATAGGCTTTCGCCAAAGCAGACACCATAGCACCAGATGATGATGATGACAAATTCCAACCCGAAAGGTTCGGATAAGCCTTCAGCGTCTTCTCAGCAGTTGCCATTTCTCCTGCTCCGGGTTCAATACCAGTGATTGTTTTATTAGCTTGCGTGGTTAAATCACTAATTGAGTTTGCTGACATATAATCGGGCACCACTAAGCCGGTTTTGACACCTTTTAGGTTTGGTCCCAAAAGTGTCACATCATTTTTATATTTTTGATAAAGGGCTTTGTGAGTGTTTGGTAGCCATGCAGACACAGAAACATCAACTTGATTATTTGCCAATGATTGCCATAAAACAGCATTATCTAATGGTGTCAAAGTGACATCATAACCATGCTGGCGAAGTGATTCAGCCAGAACATTTGATGAAGCCACTTCAGAATCCCATTCGACGTAACCAATGTTAATTTTTTGACCAGTCGTTTGACTAGTTGTCATGGCATTAACTGTACCACCAGCAACGATAGCGAGCAAAGCAACGACAATTGTCCAACGACGCCATGGCTTAAGTGGCGCTTTTTGTCCGGGTTTTGTATTGAACTTTTGTGCGAATCGATCAATAATAATGGCCAAAATAACTAGTCCTAATCCATTCACAAAACCAGAACCAACATCAGCGTGTTGCACCGCCGACAAAACACCACGACCAAGTCCAGGCGCACCAATCATAGAAGCTGTTACAACCATTGATAAGGCTAACATAATTGTTTGGTTAGCTCCAGCCAGAATTGTATTTTTGGCATTTGGTAACTCTAACTTAATCAGCTTTTGCCACGTTGTTGAACCAAACGAGTCTGCTGCTTCAACTAAATCAACTGGTACTTGACGAATACCTAAGTTAGTCATACGAACCATTGGCGGTAAGGCGAAAATAATTGAGGCAAAAACGCCTGGTACGACACCAATACCGAAGAAAGCAACGGCCGGAATTAAGTAAACAAAGCCAGGCATTGTTTGCATAAAGTCCAAAATTGGCTGTACAACAGCAGCCGTTTTTGGCGATTTGGCCATTAAAATACCTAAAGGAACACCAATAATTAATGACACAACTGATGCCATCAATACCAATGTCACTGTATTCATCAAATCAGACCAAAGTCCTTGGTTGGCAATTAACATTAAACCCAAAGCAGCAAAAATGGGAAAACCATATTTTTTAGTGGTCATTGCAAATGCTAACGTTGTGATACCAATAATCATCAATGGCATCGGCACCGCCATCAGCGCACTTGTGATGGTGTCCATAATTGCTTGACCGCCTTGCTGAATTGCGTTGAAAAAGCCAGACAAATTGGTCGTTAACCATGAAACGAACCCACTAACCCAATCTTCAAGTGGCAGTTTTGGAATATTTATCAGATTATGCGTTGTCATCACTGTCTCCCTCCGTATCTGCTAACGCTTTAAGCACAGCACCACGAATGATAACCCCTCTCAAACGATTATCATCATCAATAACAGCCACTGGTGTTTGGGCATCATAAATAATCGGCATGATATCAGATATCAATGTATCTGGCTTGACAGTCGGCATGTCAACAACAACATCAGCCAGTGGCAATTTTTCACGTCGAGCTGAAACCGCCGCTTCAGATGACAAATAACCGACAAATTGACGATGACGGTTAACCGCCACAACACCAGAGACTTCTTCAGCAGACATCTTACGCAGCGCAACAGTTGGACCATCAACTGAAATATTAGAGGTTAATGCCGGAATCATAATGCTATCAGCCGTCAAAACCTTAGTACGGTCAACATCACCAACGAAAGTTTTAACATAGTCGTTGGCAGGATTAGTCAAAATTTCTTCTCCAGTGCCGACCTGTTGTAACTGACCATCTTTCATAATGGCAATATGGTCACCAATGCGCAATGCTTCATTCAAATCGTGCGTGATGAAAATAATTGTTTTTTGAACATTCGCCTGCAAATCCAGTAACTCATCCTGCATTTGACCACGTACTAGTGGATCTAATGCCGAGAAAGCTTCATCCATCAACAAAATGTCAGGATCATTGGTTAGCGCACGTGCTAAACCGACACGTTGTTGCATACCACCAGATAACTGATTAGGATACTGATCCTTAAATGATAATAATTGTGCATTATCCAACGCCTGTTCCGCACGTTGACGACGTTGCGCTTTTGGCACACCTTGAATTTCTAATCCAAACTCTGTATTTTCCAGTAGTGTACGGTGTGGAAATAGACCAAAGTTTTGGAAAACCATGCTCATCTTTTTGCGACGAATTGATAACATTTGTTTTTTAGTCAAATTAGTAATTTCTTGACCATCAATGAATAGTTGGCCATCTGTCGGTTCAATTAACCGGTTTAACAAGCGAATCAGCGTTGACTTTCCTGATCCGGAAAGCCCCATGATGACAAATATTTCGCCCTCTTCAATTGACATGTTGATGTCATAAACACCAACTGTACTCCCTGTCTTTTCGACAATTTCATTTTTACTTTTGTTTTGCTTAACCATTTTGAGTGCCGCTTTAGGGCGCTTACCAAAAATCTTGGTTAAATGTTTAATTTCTACTTTAGACATTTTTTAGCATGCACATCACACAGTGATTGAGATAAAATACCACTGCATGCGCCACATTCCTCCTTGATTCTTTTCGAATTTAACTATAAAATAAAGTGACAACCCATTGCATTTATTAGGTTGTTACTTCAAGTGACAACTTATATTTTTACACAGATTGCCACTTGTGTCAAATTTTTAATTATTAGGATAATATAAAATGCCAAAAATCAGAGAACCGCGTTACCGCAAAATTGCTTTTCTTATTGCAGAAAAAATTGTTAATAATGAATACCGTGTTGGTACCAAACTCCATGCGCGCTCGACGCTATCAACTACATTTGGCGTGTCTGCGGAAACAGCTCGTAAAGCAATTAATGTCTTGTCAGATTTGGATATTGTGCGTGCCGTTCATGGTAGTGGTGTCGAAATTTTGTCACGGGAAAAAGCCAAGTCATTTTTGAATCAAGCAGCTGAAACAACTAATATTCAAAATATTCATGTTCAAATCAATGATCTCATTGATGAGCAAAAATCTGCACTAGACAATTTATCAGGCGCATTGTCAACATTATTTGAACAAACACAACGTGTCCAACAGCACAATCCACTCACACCCTATGAATTAGTGTTAGAGCAACCAAGCGCAAAGTTAAACCAATCAATTGGTAATTTAAATCTGTGGCAAAATACCGGTGCCACCGTCATTGGCATTTTGCACAATGAAGATCTCATCGTTTCACCCGGTCCGTACGCCGTCATTGAAACCGGTGACACGCTATATTTCGTTGGTAATGATACCAGTTACCAAGCCGTCCAACATTTCTTCTATCAATAAAAAAAAACGATTTGATGTCGATCAAATCGTTTTTTTACGCGACCACAGCTGTTGCCAGAGCCAAGCGCATCATATCCTGAAATGCAGTCTCGCGCATTCTAGCATCAGCGTATTTTTGAGTCACTAAATTGTCACTCACTGTCAAAATACTGAGCGTTTGAACATGATATTTAGCGCCAATCAAGAATAAACCAGCTGACTCCATTTCGACAGCCATAACACCGTACTGCGCCAATTTATGATTATCAATTTCATCATTATAGAAGCGATCAGCAGCAAAAATATTACCAACACGCACAGGAATATCAAGTTGTTTAGCAGATTGATGCGCTTGACACAACAAATCAAAATTAGCTAAAGGTGCAAAAGCAATTGATTGTCCAAAAGTGGCTTGTAAGACATTGGAATCTGTTGAGGCCCCTTCGGCTATCAAGACATCCCCAATTTCTAACTCAGGTAACAAGCCACCAGCCGTGCCAACACGAATTATTTTTTTGACACCAAAATCTTGAATAAGCTCTGTGGCATAAATTGATAATGACGGAATTCCCATGCCAGAACCTTGCACACTAACGCGCACACCTTGATAAGTCCCTGTATATCCAAACATGTTACGAACCGTGTTGTATTGGGTGACATCCGACAAAAAGTTTTCAGCGATAAACTTTGCCCGTAAAGGATCGCCCGGTAATAATACGACTTCTGCAATGTCACCTTGTTTTGCATCAATATGTGTACTCATTGTAATTCTCCTAAAAAACTTGTCCCATTGTCTAGTTGCCCACCAAAATTATCTAAAATTGTTGCCCCAAGGTCAGCAAATGTTCGGCGTCTGCCTAACGTTTTCCCGCATTGAATCAGTCTTGGTGAATAGCTCAACAATGGTACCACTTCACGTGTATGATCAGTACCATGAAAAGTCGGGTCATTGCCATGATCAGCTGTAACCATGATGAGATCATCGTGATTCATCTTACCTAACACATCACCAAGCTCTTGATCAAATGTCATTAAAGCACGTCCGAAACCAATTGGATCCCTGCGATGACCATACATAGCATCAAAATCGACTAAATTAGTAAACACAAAGCCATTTGGTGTAGTCTCCATCACATGCAGCAAGTGGACCATGCCATTATCATTGCTGTCATTATGATAAGCCGTATCAATTCCCTCACCGGAAAAAATATCCTGAACTTTACCAATGCCAATCACTGGTACACTCATTTTTTGTAACCTTGTCAATACGGTATTGCCAGTGGGCTTCAGAGAAAAATCACGCCGATTGGCCGTACGTTTAAAATCACTCGCATCATGACCCACGAACGGTCTAGCGATTACGCGTCCCATTTGATAGGGTGGCTGATTAACTAATGTACGTGCATACTCACAAATTCGATATAGTTCAGTTACTGGCACAACGTTTTCATGCGCTGCAATTTGTAACACCGAATCTCCAGATGTGTAAACAATCAGTCCGCCAGTTACCATCTGTTCTTCGCCATAGTCCTTTAGCGCTTCTGTCCCCGAATAGGGTTGATTCAACAAAATTTTCCGATTTGCAAATTCAGAAATTTTGCTTACCAGCTCATCTGGAAAGCCATTTGGAAATGTCGCTAAGGGTTGTTTAACGGGTAGGCCCATCATTTCCCAATGACCATCCATACTATCTTTGCCTGCTGATATTTCTTGCATAGTACCAAAATCACCAATTGGCCGACTCTCAACAGCAACACCTTGCAGACCGCCTTTGTGTAAATTAGCTAGTCCCATTGCTTGTAAATGTGGCAAATGCAACCGACCATGATACACTTGCGCAACATGCCCGATCGTGTCAGCGCCAACATCATTGAAGTTAGCTGCATCAGGTGCCGCGCCAGCACCCACCGAATCCAAAACAATGACCATAATCCGTTTAAAAGGCTTCATGCGTGAACCTCCTTTGTCACGTGACTGCATATATTGGGATAAGATTTTTGCGTACCACGCGCCATGACAGACAGCCCAGCATAGGCATTAGCTTGAGCAATTGCTGCATCAAGTGACTCACCTTGAGCAAAATAATGTGCAAACGCACCGACAAACGCATCACCTGCACCGGTGGTATCAATGGCATTAACATCTTGACCATCAACTAGTGTTTCTTTCTGGCCTGCCGTCATCCAAAGCGCACCACGTTCGCCCATTGTCACAATGACATTTGCCACGCCAAATGACAACAAACGTCGCGCCGCAGATTTGTTTTCCTGAACTGTCGACACTGGCATATTGGTAATAGCAGCAAGCTCAGATTCATTAGGAATCAGATAATCAACCATTTGCAAAACGTCTAACGGTAATTTGTGCGCCGGTGCAGGGTTATAAATAATTGGAATATTATATTTTTTGGCCAAATGAATGGCCTTAATATTAGTTGGCATGGGTACCTCTTGTTGCAGCACAATAACCTTTGCTTGTTTTATCAAGTCAATTTTATCCAACAATACTTCTGGTGTGAGTTCAGTGTTTGCACCCTGCACAATCAAGATACGGTTGTCACCGTTACTTTCGACAAAAATTGGTGCCACGCCGTTACTCTGATGTCCTGTTAATACACCACTGATGTCAATATGATTGGCCACAAAATTGGCACGTGTTTTTACGCCAAAGCCATCATTGCCAACACACGTTAGCATTGCAACCCGAGCGCCCAATCGACTGGCTGCTACTGCTTGGTTGGCACCTTTACCGCCAAATCCCATCTCAAAGCTTGGTGCTTCAACTGTCTCGCCTTTATGCGGTAAACGCTCAACATAGCTGATTAAATCCATTACATTTGACCCAATGACTAATACATCAATATCTTTTACCATATTATTCTCCAATTCCAGTCGTAACCGTAAATGACTGTGTTTCACCAGCCGCAAGATGAATCAAAGTACCTGCTTGACTAGCAGCGTTATACCCATCAGGGTGACTAGTACCCGGAATGGCAAATGCCGCTACTTGTTGATCAGGATTATTTAACAACCACCTCGTAACAAACGGTAATTCTTTTGTGTTAAATGACGTAACAAATGTCGGTCCATTTGGTAGTGACATTTTAAAAACAGCTCGGTCAACTAACGGACGCAAATCTGTTGACATGTATACAATTTCCGGGTCAAAACGACTACCATTATCTAGCACCTCAATGACTTCACCACTTGCTTGTAACGCTTGATTAAATGTCCGCCAGCTGGCCGTCGGTTTGACGTGGGACGGGATTGATTGTCTTAATTTCAGAGTATTCTCTGGTATGTTAGCGGTCATCGTTGCGCCATCCACATAGCAATAATTAAGATGATTCAAATATTGCAAAGGCATTGTTTGATAGTTGCTGAGATTAGTCACTTCTAACCCAATATCTATCAATGCTGACCCTGCGTGCATGATAACAGTATTATGGGTTCGATAATGATATCCAAATCCTTTTACATACTCATACTCGCCGCCAATTATGATATTATCTTGGTCAATTTCTAAATAAATATGATCAAGTTTGGTCATAGGATATTCGCCATGCAATGAGTGAGTATCTGTCTCACTAGGCGTACCACTAGCTAAAACACCAGATGTAAATTGAAACATGCCATACGTATCGGTCACCTGCGTTCCTGAGTATGGTTTATCAAACGCTGATGTCATTTTCAGAGACAATTGATCAAAAACGGCATCCCAAATCATGAAACCTTGAAAAGGTAGTATCACAATGTAGCCACGATTATTACTAATTTTCAAGCCGGCAACGCCTGTATCATATTGCATGGTCGTCACCGTAAAATGCTCATCTTGATAAATGTTATAAGGTTCTTGGTCAAATAATTTCTCCGGCAAATTGATTCTTTGTGTCATTCTGTTGCGCCTCTCTTTCTTGCTGTACCATTGTCTTGGCAAACCAAGCGACAACGGCAAAAGCGATTAAATCAATGCTGAAACTAGTAGACATATCCGTCATATCAGCGACAGCACCTTGTATCAGTGGCAAAATCGCGCCACCAACAATACTCATAACCAAAATAGCACCAGCTGTCTCACGATGAGCTGGCACCTGAACCGTCTTAATCGTTTCCGAATAAATAGTTGCCCAACCCGGTCCAAACAAACCACTCACCAGCACTAAAGCATATAATGCTGAAACATCATGTACCAATGTGACGTAGAGTAACGCCACAATACCCATCACACCATACGACAGTAGAACATGACCAGCACCAAATTTTGGTATTAACAAGTTGGCAATAAATTTACCAACAAAGAAAGCAACATAGGCATAAATCATAAAATTACTAGCATATCGTTCATTAAAATGGCTATTCAACGTCAAAGCAAGTCGAATTGTAAAGCTCCAAACCGCTGTTTGCATACCAACATAGAAAAATTCAACCAAAATGCCTTGTTTAAAAGGCTTGTTTTGCCATAAATACTTGAGTGTGTCCAGAAGCTTTGCATTTGGTTGTCCAACAGTTAGTGATTGCTGCCTTTTCTTTGGGTATTGTGTCAAAACCAAGATGATAAAAGCAGCACCTAACACCACAAGCAAGCATTGATAAGGCAATAATGTATGCGCCAAAGCTTTATGCCCAAATGAGAGTTTCTCGTTGGCGTTCATTCCTGCCATCTGTTGCGCCAAACTTTTTCCATCGCCAAAGATAAGATATTTTCCCAATATAATGCCTAAAATCGATCCCACAGGATAAAATGTTTGCGAAATATTGAGTCTCAGAGTGGCGTGTTGCTTAGGACCTAACAAACTAGAATAGGTATTGGCGCTAGTTTCCAAAAAACTCAACCCTGTTGCCAAAACAAATATTGCAATTAAAAATACGCTATACGTGCCCATTTGACTGGCTGGAAAGAACAATAGCGACCCGACCATATACAGCCCGAGCCCAATTAAAATTGAAATTTTATAACTCGTTCTTTGAATCACGCGGCTGGCTGGAATAGCCAGTACAAAATAGCCCAAGTAAAATGCACTTTGTACAAATGCGCTGGCAACATTTGACAGCGTAAACACTGCTTTAAATTGCGTAATTAAAATATCGTTCAAACTAGCTGCAGCACCCCACAATGGAAACATGAGTGATAGTAAAATAAACTGAAAAGGTGGTGTTTTATTCAGGTAGCCATCTGCCTGAACAACTGCTTTTGTTTTAAATATTGTCATTATTTTCTCCTCCAATGTCACTATTTACATAGCATAGTTGACCTTTTGAGAGCGTACAATGACAATAATCGTCTTCACAAACATTTGTTCGTAATTAATCGCACTGATGTTCCCGACGAGCCGGTCGTGATAGCATATTTTTTTCACAAAGTGTTGACATGCTATTGTTCATTTCCTCATATTTACGGGAATAATAACGATGATATCTAACTTATTAACCCTTTCAGTATCATTATATTATCTTGTTAATAAACGATCGGCACACCCAAATATTGACATTAAAAAAAGACACATCTCTATTAAGACGGCTTTGTACATTAATTCACATTATCATAGAAAAATTCTTCTTTATTTTTGAACAATTTTCAACTTATATTTTTAAACGTTCGTTTTTCAGCAAATTATAGATTTTAAAAAAGACAGATTTAGTTCATCATAAACTAAATCTGTCTTTTCAACTCATTTATTGGATTAGTTGTTATTTTTTCTTTTCAAGAGTGTTAACAAGCCTAGCAAACTTGTCAAAATCAAGCCACTTATTACAACATGGCCGTTATTTTGTGATGCACTCGTTTTTGGTAATTGCTTGTCTGTGCTTTCACTATGATCACTATTGATTTGCTGACCATCATTACTAGGATTAGCAACAGGTAGCATAACATCATTATCTTTGTTCTCTTTTATGTCGTCGATTGGGGATTTTTTCTTTTCCTCAACTTTTACGACAATGGCAACATCACCACCTGCGTCTGGTACAATGACCGGACCATAGGGTGTATCAATTGTAGTACCCGGTGCTACTGGACCGTATGGTATTTCTGGACCAACAGGATTACCATTTTCATCTTCTGGCACAATGTTGCCAGCTACTACATACTCTGGCACGTCTACGGCTGTCTTTTCATAGACCGCAATCCCTGGTACTTCTGAAGCGACCGTAACGACAATATCCCCACCATTTGCTGGTACTTCAACTGGGCCATACGGTGTGTTAATGATAATGCCTGGCGTCTCGATACCATGTGGCGTCACAATTCCAGAATTGGGTTCAAGTGGACCATATGGAATTTTGGGCCCGACAGAGTTACCATTCTCATCTTGAGGTACGATATTTCCTGCCACTACATACTCTGGCACGTCCACGGCTGTCTTTTCGTAGACCGCAATCCCTGGTTCATTTTCTGCTGGCAATGCAACATGTTCTGGAACATCGACGGCTACCTTTTCATAAACTGCAATTCCTGGTTCAGTCTCTGATGGCAATTCAATGTGTTCTGGGACATCGACGGCTGTCTTGATTGTCACAACCACATCGCCACCTGTCTCTGGGACAATTACTGGGCCGTATGGTGTGTCAATTGTTGTCCCTGGCTTAACTGGTCCGTATGGCATCTCTGGTCCTACTGGATTTCCTGCTGGATCTTTTGGCACAATGTTGCCAGCTACTACGTATTCTGGCATATCTACGGCTGAACCTTGTGCTTCTGGAACATCGACAGCTACCTTTTCATAGACTGCAATTCCTGGTTCGTTTTCTGATGGTAATGCAACATGTTCCGGTATGTCCACGGCTACTTTTTCATAGACTGCAACTCCTGGTTCGGATTCTGCTGGCAGTTCAACGTGTTCTGGGACGTCGACAGCTACCTTTTCATAGACTGCAATCCCTGGTTCGTTTTCTGATGGCAGTTCAACGTGTTCTGGGACGTCTACGGCTGTCTTTTCATAGACCGCGATCCCTGGTTCGTTTTCTGATGGTAATTCAATGTGTTCTGGGACGTCTACGGCTATCTTTTCATAGACCGCAATTCCTGGTTCAGTTTCTGCTGGCAATGCAACATGTTCCGGTATGTCCACTGCTACCTTTTCATAAACCGCAAGCCCTGGTTCGTTTTCTGCTGGCAATTCAACGTGTTCTGGGACGTCTACAGCTACCTTTTCATAGACTGCAATACCCGGTTCAGTCTCTGATGGTAATGCAACATGTTCCGGTATGTCCACTGCTACCTTTTCATAAACCGCAAGCCCTGGTTCGTTTTCTGCTGGCAATTCCACATGTTCTGGGACATCGACGGCTGTCTTGATTGTTACTACCACATCGCCACCTGTCTCCGGGACAACCACTGGACCATATTGTGTGTCAATTGGTGTCTTAGGAGCTACTGGTCCGTATGGTATCTCTGGTCCTACTGGGTTTCCTGCTGGATCTTTGGGCACAATGTTGCCAGCTACTACATACTCTGGCACGTCAACGGCTGAACCTTGTGCTTCGGGGGCATCGACTGCTGGTGTCTTGATTTGAATCACAACATCACCACCATTAGTTGGTACTTCAACTGGGCCATACGGTGTGTCAACCGTTGTCCCTGGCTTAACTGGGCCATATGGAATTTCTGGTCCTACTGGGTTACCATGCTCATCTTGAGGTACGATATTGCCAGCTACTACATATTCTGGGACGTCCACGGCTGAACCTTGTGCTTCTGGTACATCGACAGCTACTTTTTCGTAGACCACAAGCCCTGGTTCGTTTTCTGCTGGTAATGCAACATGTTCTGGGACGTCCACGGCTACCTTTTCATAGACTGCAATTCCTGGTTCAGTCTCTGATGGCAATTCAATGTGTTCTGGGACGTCCACGGCTACCTTTTCATAAACTGCAATTCCTGGTTCAGTCTCTGATGGCAATTCAATGTGTTCTGGGACGTCCACGGCTACCTTTTCATAAACTGCAATTCCTGGTTCAGTCTCTGATGGCAATTCAACGTGTTCTGGGACATCGACGGCTACCTTTTCATAAACTGCAATTCCTGGTTCAGTCTCTGATGGCAATTCAATGTGTTCTGGGACATCGACGGCTGTCTTGATTGTCACAACCACATCGCCACCTGTCTCTGGGACAATTACTGAGCCGTATGGTGTGTCAATTGTTGTGCCTGGCTTAACCGGTCCGTATGGTATCTCTGGTCCTACTGGATTTCCTGCTGGATCTTTGGGCACAATGTTGCCAGCTACTACGTATTCTGGCACATCTACAGCCGAACCGTGTGCTTCTGGTACATCCACGGCTACCTTTTCATAGACCGCAATCCCTGGTTCAGTCTCTGATGGCAGCTCAACATGTTCCGGGACATCTACAGCTGCTTTTTCATAGACCGCAATCCCTGGTTCGGATTCTGCTGGCAGTTCAACGTGTTCTGGGACGTCGACAGCTACCTTTTCATAAACTGCAATCCCTGGTTCGGATTCTGCTGGCAGTTCAACGTGTTCTGGGACGTCGACGGCTGTCTTTTCATAGACCGCGTCCCTGGTTCGTTTTCTGATGGTAATTCAACGTGTTCTGGGACGTCTACGGCTACTTTTTCATAAACCGCAATCCCTGGTGTGCCCGTGGCTACTGTAACTGTGATATCGCCACCATTAGTTGGTACTTCAATTGGGCCATACGGTGTGTCAATTGTTGTGCCCGGCTTAACGGGTCCATATGGTGTCTCTGGTCCTACTGGATTGCCTGCTGGATCTTTTGGCACAATGTTTCCAACTACTACGTATTCTGGCACATCTACAGCCGAACCGTGTGCTTCTGGTACATCCACGGCTACCTTTTCATACACTGCAAGCCCTGGTTCGTTTTCTGCTGGTAATTCAACGTGTTCTGGGACGTCGACAGCTGCTTTTTCATAGACCGCAATTCCTGGTTCGTTTTCTGATGGCAATTCAATGTGTTCTGGGACATCGACAGCTACCTTTTCATAGACTGCAATTCCTGGTTCGTTTTCTGATGGTAATTCAATGTGTTCCGGGACATCTACGGCTACTTTTTCATAAACCGCAATCCCTGGCGTGCCCGTGGCTACTGTAACTGTAATATCGCCACCATTTGCTGGTACTTCAACTGGGCCATACGGTGTGTCAATTGTTGTCCCTGGTGCTACTGGGCCGTATGGTGTCTCTGGTCCTACTGGATTACCTGCTGGATCCTTTGGCACAATATTTCCAGTAACGATTTGTTCACTGGTAACAGTCTTATAGGTGTAAGTAGTCGTATATGAAACCTGATTGCCATACAAGTTAGTACCAAGCGCAAACATTGTATCCATATTTAGTTGCTGACCAACCTGTAAAGAATCGGCGATATCAACAGCAACTGTTATTTCATTTTTTTCACTTGGAACATTAGTGCCCGTTAATGCGGATATTTTCAAAACATTGTGATTGCTATCTTTAAATAGCATAAAGCGATGACCATTACTATCGGCATTTACTTCAGCATCATACATTGTACCTTGATAGCTAATTTTTGTGTTATTGGCTAATTCAGTAATTAATTTCTGTATATCATCAGCCGTCATTTTTTTGTACATTTACCTTCAAAGTTCCAGTCGGTACCTGAACTTTAAAAGTAGCTGGGTCTAAATGTACCCATTCCCCATCTGAATCTTCAATATTTAAGTAGCCATTATCAGTCAAGGCAGTCATTGTGATGTTGTCAACCTGTGGATCAAACTCGACATGTGCCTTCATACTACCAGCAGATCCTGGTAATGTGCCACTAATATATCCCTTTGGTGGGTTAAGTTTCTGCGTCTCTGTATAGTACACACGCGTCGTTGACTGATTTCCATCAGGAACCTCACTCAAGTCATTTACCGTAGTCTCTGATGATACAACATCATTAACATAGTCTAAATTTGATGCTTTCATGTCATCACTGTATTGTGACTTCAAATTGTTATCGTCAAGCGAATCAACATTTGTTGGCTCACTTGTTGTAGACGTGCTGACTGTTGACGAGTTGTCTTGATTGCTGACAGTATTAGTACTTTGCTGAGTATTTTGTGCAGTCTGGTTCTGACTATTGTCAACCAAACTATTATCTGAATCAGTCTGAACATTAGTTGATACAGATGTGTCAGCAGCATTTGCGCTTTCACTTGTTAAAACATTCACATGACTAGCAACAGAATTAGTGTTTGTGTCCGAAATATCTGATTGCTGAGCATTGTCTGTAACTTGCGTAACAGACTGTTCATCTGTTGTATCTGCGCTAACTGTGGCGTGATCAACCATAATTGCAGCACCAGTCATAAAGGCCAACGCGGCCATTACCCATTGCTTTTTTGCCTTATACATCTTAAATTTAACGGTTGGCGTTGCTGTAAAATTATGCTCTTGCTTACTCATATTTTTATTCCCCATTTTTAACTCAACTTACAAATTGTAACCAGTGTAATAATATCATTTATTCACAAAAAAGTCAATATTTGTTCATATTTATCGTTTTAATAACACATATAAGCACATTTGAACAAAATTTAATAAATTTGAACAAAAAAAGACCAAAACAATTAACACATTGTTTTGGTCTTTCTAAAATATTAAATCAACACAACTTTATTTATCTAAGCGCGCACGGAATGCTTTTGTGGCTTCTTCATAGCCAGGCTTGCCCAATAGCGCAAACATTGCTGTCTTATAAGCTTCGACACCAGGTTGATTAAATGGGTTAATGCCAAATGTGTAACCAGAAGCACCAACAGCCATTTCAAAGAAGTAAATCATGTAACCCAATGAGTAAGCGTCTTGTGCTGGCAAGTGGACAGCCAAATTAGGTACACCACCGTCAACGTGAGCCAAAGTAACACCTTGAGAAGCCTTTGTGTTCACTTCATCAATCGTGATACCTTCCAAATATTGCAAACCATCATTGTTGCCTTCTTCATGTGGTAGGTCCAAATTAGATACAGGATTATCTAACTTAACCACGGTCTCAAACAAGTCACGTCGTCCTTCTTGAATATATTGTCCAAGTGAGTGCAAATCAGTTGAGAAGTTAGCTGAAGATGGGTAGATACCCTTTTGGTTTTTACCTTCAGACTCACCCATCAATTGCTTCCACCACTCTGACAAATATTGCATTGAAGGTTCCCAGTTAATCAACAATTCTGTTGTATAACCCTTATCATACAAAATACGACGAACGGCAGCATACTTATATGCCTCATTCTTTTTCAAATCAGAATCAGTATATTCGTTTTGCGCATCACGAGCGCCATCCATCAATTTTTGGATATCAGCACCTGAAGCAGCAATTGGCAACAAACCAACGGCTGTCAAAACAGAGAAACGACCACCAACACCGTCAGGAATTGTGAATGTTTCATAACCTGAAGCCGCAGCTTCATCATGCAGAGCACCACGATTAGCATCTGTTGTTGCGTAAATGCGCTTCTTAGCAGCATCAGAACCGTACTTTTTCTCAAGCAATTGCTTAAATACGCGGAAAGCAATTGATGGTTCTGTTGTTGTTCCAGACTTTGAGATAACGTTGACAGAAAAGTCTTGATCACCAATGACACGAACCAAATCATTCAAGTAAGCTGCAGAAGTTGAGTTTCCTGCGAAATAAATTTTAACACCTTGACGTTGATCATCCGCCAATTCATTATTAAACATTGGATTCAAGAAATCAACTGCCATTTTTGCGCCCAAATATGAACCACCAATGCCAATGACAACCAAAATTTTTGAATCAGATTGAATTTGTTTGGCCGCCTTTTGAATACGTGCAAATTCGTCCTTGTCGTAATCAGTAGGTAGAGTCAACCAATCAGAATATTCCGCACCAGCGCCCGTACGATTGCGCAATTGTTGGTCAGCCATCGTAATTAACGGTTGCATCTCATCCAATTCATGTGGTGCGACAAAATTCTCAATGTTCTTTGTGTCAAATGTAATGTGTGCCATTATTCGCTCCTATTATTAATATTATGAAATCGTTTTCACTATTATTTTATCACAACTTTGACGCAGCTGCTTCATCAACAATGATTGTAACATTTTCGTGATTTTGTAGAACAGAAGCTGGCACGGTTTCAGATACTGGTCCATTTACTGTTGCTGCAATCGCATCGGCTTTGGTGTCACCATAGGCTACCAAGAGAATCTGTTTAGCTGACATGACTGACGCAATACCCATGGAAATAGCCTGCGTTGGCACGTCAGATTCTTTTTCAAAAAAGCGTGCATTTGCATCAATTGTAGATTGCGTTAAATCAACAATATGCGTGGTTGAGTCAAATGATGTCCCTGGCTCATTGAAACCAATATGCCCATTACGACCAATGCCTAATAATTGTAGGTCAATTGGATTTTCCGCAATAATTTGATCATACGCTTTGGCGGCAGCTTCGTGGTCATCACTTTTACCATCTGGAACGTAAGAATGCTTGAAAGGCTTTTGATTAAAGAGATGTTGATTCATAAAATAACGATAACTTTGATCATTATCACCGTCTAGTCCCAAATATTCATCCAAGTTGACTGATGTCATATTTGAAAAGTCCAAATCACTTGCTGATAAACGATCGTACAACGCAATTGGTGAAGAACCTGTTGCCAAGCCTAACACTTTTGCGCCACTTTTAATCACATTCTGATAAATTTCAAATGCCTTTTGAGCCCCTTCGTCAGCGTTTTTTACTTTGATAATATTCATGATGTGATCTCCATTCTTTAATTGGTCTATACCGCTTTGGTCTATACCAATATAATAGCATTATTTTAATGGAATAACAAGGTTATGGTTTGAGCAGTTCACAAAAAAATCGATCTTTCGATCGATTGTATATTAAAACAGATTCCGCCAAAGCCTCACAAACCAGTTAGCTTGCGTGCCTTTAACACCAGACTTTACAGTTAATTGTTTGTCTGTTTTTGAAGTATAAGACAAATATTGTGCGTTTAAAGCTGGGCTAATATGCCCAATCTTTTGATTTTTATTTAGTTTGGCAAGCTTAGTGTCAACACTCAAATTCGATAATTTAAGTTGTGTCTTTTTGTTTGTCCAAAAAGTTTTAGTTTCCGCCAATTTGACCGGAACTTCAGTCTTCTTTAATGCTTGAAAATTTAGCTTTTGTATTGTTTGATTACTTGTGAATGTATGCCCTTGCTTTTTGGCTAACACTTCATTGACTACATCCAACGTGGCCTGAAAGCGTGTCTTTTCATCCATATAATCACCGGCACCATTGACAACGGTAATAAATTCATGTCCATTTTGGTCTTTGATAATGCCTGTGAATGCTGCGCCAGATTCAGGTGTTGATCCGGTTTTTAGCCCTTCAATCACCAGTTTGTTTGGATTAGACAGCTTTGGCATTGTTTGTGTCATTAGCTGCCAGTAATCAGTTTTGTCTGTCACCACATAAGAGGCAGTTAAATGATATGAAATAGTCATTTTTTCAGACAATTTTCTTAGAGTGGGATCCAACTCTAAATCAGCTTTAGCAATCATCGCTAATTGTTTTGCAGTCGCGTGGTTGGCAGCTGTCGTTGAAGCACTCTTAATTTGATTTTCAAAGGCATCCCCATTGACTTGTCCCGCAGAATTATACCACTGTGAGCCGGTCAAATGTAATGATTTTGCCCACATTTGCAATGCTTGCTGAGTTGTTTTGCCTTTAGGTGTCATAAATTCACCTAGTGCAAATGCGGCATCATTAGCAGAATTAGCAAACATAACGTCATATAATTCTTTGACAGATAATTTGTCACCAGCTTTCACGGCAATATGGGAAAAAAGATGGCTGTCCTGATCAGATAAATCTGATTTACTGGTAATGGGCACTTTGGTTGTCCATTTAATTTTACCGGACTTAATGCCTTGTAGCACACCATAAGCAGTCAGCATTTTAGTTTGTGAAGCAATTGGCACCTGCTTATCAGCATTTTTGACACCAAGTATTTGTCCAGTTTTTGCGTCAATCACAACCGCTGAAGTGGCATCAACACTCAAATTGATTGGTTTATCAGTCACGTGCTTGACATTAGTTGGCTTTGAAACATCTTTTTTATTTGTCGATAGTCCAATAATCAAACCAATTATTAGGACAATCACGCCCGCGACTATTAACTTAGTTTTGTATCTTTTCATAACTCACTCCCTTTTGTTTGAGTGGGAGACTGATGACAAAAGTTGTTAAATCATCATCCGATTCGGCAGACACAACACCGTGATGTTGTGTCACAATACCTTTAACAATTGCGAGGCCAAGCCCCGTTCCCCCTGTTTTACTATTACGAGAACTTTCTACACGATAAAAACGATCAAAAATATCGTCTAGCGCATCCCCCGGAATTTTAGCGCCATCGTTAATCACACGAATCTCAACATTTTCATCTCGTACTTGAGCGGTTAACTTAATAAAAGTGGCCCCATCACCATACTTAAAAGCATTCGTAATCAGATTCATCAACACCCGCGCTAACTTATCAGAATCAGCTTCAATCACAATCATCTCTGGATTGGTTAATTGCGTCAACTTAATATTTTTTTCCTGTGCCTCAAGTTCGTAGCTCGCTAATAATTGACCAAACAAATCACTTAAACTTAATGATGTCAGATTCAAAGACGCGTCCTGAGCCTGTGTCTTTGAAAATTCAAATAGATCCTCAACCAACACTTTCATTTGATTGGATTTATCATAAGCCGTATGAATATACTTTTTGCGGTTATCGTCGCTAAGATTTTCACCCATTTCTACCAATCCTAGGTAACCAATAATCGCTGTTAATGGCGTACGCAAATCATGTGAAATATTGGTAATCATTTCATCTTTAGAACGTTCACTAGCACGTTCTTCTTCTCGAATACGTCGCGTGTTAGTCGCAATCGTGTTAGAAACATCAATCAACGCTTGTGTTTTAGGCGCATAAGTAGCATGCCAATCAATAGTCATATCCGCATTATCTGCAGATATTTGTCGTAATTCCCTAATTAATCGCAACAAACTCTCATCTCGTCGCCATTTAACATATTGAACGATAATAATCGCAAAATTGCCTAGTACAAATACAAAAAATTCCAGTATCTGCCAAGTATTACTGGAAAATCTATTAACTCGCTGTGCTAAAACATCAAAACCTGTCATAGTTGTCCAACTATATAGGCAAAGCAACAGTAGCGTAACGATGATATAATAATTTTTTGTGCGATTATGCTTAAAAAATATCGCTATTTTTTTCATTGGTTCACTTCAATTTTATAGCCAACACCCCAAACTGTTTGGATGACTTGGTCACCATTAGTTGCTTCTTCAATTTTGTCACGCAAATGAGAAACGTGCACCATAACTGTTTTTGCAGACACAACCGATTCTTGTTGCCAAACACGCTCAAAAATATCATCAGCCGAGAAAACACGATTAGGATGAGAAGCTAGCAAGTACAAAATACCAAATTCCAATGCTGTCAAATTGACCAAATCACCATCTGATGTTTTGACTTCATGGCTGTCTTTATTGATAACAAGTGATCCAATGTCTAATACGTCGGGTGTTTGATCTTGTACGGCATTTTCAGCACGACGCAAGAGTGACCTAACGCGCGCCATTACTTCCAGCGGATTGAATGGTTTGGTAACATAATCGTCAGCGCCTGTGATCAAGCCCTGAATTTTGTCCATATCGCCTGACTTAGCTGACAGCATCAAAATCGGAATACGACTATCTTTTCGTACTGCTTTGACAACTTCTAGACCATTCATATTTGGCATCATGACATCTAAAATCATCAATGCAATGTCTGGGTTTGTATTCAGCTTTGACATTGCCTCTTTACCATCGCTGGCCATAATTGGATCATAGCCTTCATTTTTTAAATAAATTTCTAACAGCTCTGCAATTTCAAGATCATCATCAACTACTAGAATTTTCATGGTTCAATTTCCTTTCAATTACTTTTGCGCAGCTTCTAGGCGCGCTTGTTGTGATAATTGACTTATGGCGAAGAAACCACCCTTTAAGCCAGCACGTTGGCGGTTCCAACGGAAAGCAAGATAAGCCACGGCTGCCAAGATAATATAGACAATCGCAGGCAATGTTGGGTTAATAACAGCTGGCAACATACCCAAAACGACGAATCCCAAAATCCAAGCTACCATCGCAGCAATGAGGTAGCCCCAGCGACGACTACGAGAATTAGTTTGTTCAGGTGCTTTTGGATTAGGTGTCAACTTCAAAACCACTGCTGTATAAATTGACCCACCCAGTCCGGCAATCAGCAACAGAGAAATAATCCCTGCGCCTTGATTACGATTGTTTTTTGAGAAAAACAAAGTCAAGCCAAAGACTAAAGCAAATAACATAAATATGGCTAATGACGTATCAATTGCTAAAGTACTAAATTTGAAGTCAAAAAGCTTTTTGGCTGTCTTTTTAGGGTCAAGATACTGTTGAACAGCTTGTGTTGGTGTACCAAACAATTGCGTCGCTGTTTGTCCTTGGCCTTGTGTTGCCAAAAGTTTAGCTTCTACCTCTGATGCAATTGAGTCTATTTTTTCACCATCTAATTTTGTATTTTGAGCCAATAGTTTTTTGAATTGGAACATAAAATCCTGATTTTTTTTCGTTAATTCACGATTTTCTGACATGCGTTGTTGCCTCCCTAGGTTATGTACGGTGCGAGTGCACCTTTATATTGATTAAACGTTAAATCTGAACTCGATAATATCGCCGTCTTGTACGACATATTCTTTACCTTCCGAGCGCAATTTTCCAGCTTCCTTCACTGCTTTAACTGAGCCTAAAGCATCTAAGTCGTCAAAACTAATCGTTTCAGCGCGAATAAAACCACGTTCAAAATCAGAATGAATGACACCAGCGGCTTGTGGCGCTTTGGCACCTGCTCTAAAAGTCCAAGCGCGTGTTTCTTTGCCACCAGCTGTGAAGAATGTTCTCAAGTCAAGCAGATGGTAGGCTGCTCGAATCAATTTATTCAATCCGGGCTCATCAACCCCAGCCATCTCCAAAAACTCGGCACGTTCATCATCTGGTAATTCGGCAATTTCTTCTTCTGCACTTGCTGACAAACCAATGACATCAGCACCTTCGCTATTAGCAAACGTTTTGATTTCATTAAAGTACTTTGAAGATTCAGGATCAGCCATATCATCTTCAGCCAAGTTGGCGACATACAAAACGGGTTTGGTAGTTAATAAGAACAAGCCTTTGACGATTTTTTGTTCATCATCACTAAACGCAACAGTTCGAGCGGATTGACCAGCTTCTAACGCTGGCTTTAATTTTTCAAGCACTGCAAACTCAGCTTTAGCAGCCTTGTCGCTACCCTTAGCGGCACGCGCTACTTTGGCATAACGCTTATCAACCGTTTCAAGATCAGCCAAAATCAGCTCAGTGTTGATTGTTTCAATGTCATCCAACGGATTAACAACACCATTAACATGAATAATTTCATCACCATCAAAAGCGCGGACAACGTGGACAATGGCATTCACTTGACGAATGTTTTCTAGGAATTTATTCCCTAATCCCTCACCTTGTGAGGCGCCTTTAACAATACCAGCAATATCCGTGAATTCAAAAGTTGTTGGGATGACTTTATCGGCAGGTTCAATGGCTTGAATACGTGCCAAACGCTCATCTGGTACTTCTACCATACCAACGTTGGGCTCAATCGTCGCAAAAGGATAGTTGGCCATTTCTGCACCAGCTTTCGTAATTGCGTTAAATAATGTTGATTTGCCGACGTTTGGAAGGCCGACGATTCCAGCAGTAAGTGCCATGTTAATCTTCTTTCTGACTTGCTTCTTCAAGTATTTTTTTCAATCGTTTGTTAAAATCAAAACGCGTCATCATAATTCCACGTCCACATTTTGTACAAGATAATTTGATGTCTGCGCCAACACGCGTAATTTCCCAAGCATTGGCACCACAAGCATGTGGCTTTTTCATTTCAACAATGTCATGTAAATTGTATGTTAATGGTGTTGCCATCAATCTACCTCAATATTTAATAATGCTAAAATACGACTTAAATCATCATTTGAAACATAGTTAATTTCAATTTTGCCATTTCCCTTGGTGGCTGTATTGACCTTAACTTTTGTGCCAAATTTTTCTTCCAGCTGTGTTGCAACTGCCGCAATGAAAGGTGAAATTTGTGGCTTTTCAGAGGCAGCAGGCTCGTCACCAGATTCATTGATTTGTTTAACTAATGCTTCGACTTGACGAACATTTAAACCACGCGCCATAATTGTGGCAACAACCTTGTCAATTTGTGATTTTTTCTTTAAACCTAATAAAGCTCTTGCCTGTCCCATTGATAAATCACCATCTTGTAACAATGTTTGGACATTTTCTGGTAACTTCAACAGTCGCAATGCATTTGCCACAGTTGCTCTATCTTTACCAACTTTTTCAGCCAATTGAGCTTGGCTAAGTGACAGTCTTGTCATTAAGGCATCGAAAGCTTGCGCTTCTTCAATGACATTCAAATCATCACGCTGCAAGTTTTCAATTAGTGCCACGGCTGCCATCGTGTCATCATCAACCTGACGCACAATAGCTGGTATTGTAGTTAATTTTGCTAATCGTGAAGCACGTACACGTCGTTCACCAGCAATAATTTGGTAGCTTTTACCATCTTCACGAACGATAATCGGTGTTAAAACACCGCTATCTTGAACGGATGTTGCCAATTCCTGTAACTTCGTCTCGTCAAAGTGACGGCGTGGTTGAAATGGATTAGGCTTTATAGCACTCAAGTTAAGCTGCACAACATTCTCGGTTGCAGTCGGCTCTTTTGTTGCAGATTTTGTATGTTCAACTGCTGATTTTGACACATTATTGGCGCCAAATAGCGAACTCATGCCCTTTCCAAGGCCACCTTTTTTATTTGCCATATTGCTTCAAGACCTCCTGTGCCAGATCATTGTACACTTGAGCACCAACACTTCTTGGATCAAAATCAATGATTGCTTGTCCATAAGATGGCGCCTCGCTCAAACGAACTGTTCTTGGGATGATTGTCTCATAGACTTTGTCATCAAAGTAATTACGCACTTCTTGCGCAACCTGCTTAGCCAAATTCGTGCGTCCGTCATACATTGTCAACAAAATTCCGGCAACATCTAACTCTGGATTAAATTGCTGACGAACCAGCTCAATTGTATTCAACAATTGACCTAAACCTTCTAACGCATAAAATTCAGTTTGTACAGGAATAAGAATAGCATCTGCTGCCGTAAATGCATTGACAGTTAACAATCCCAAAGCTGGTGGATTATCAATCAAAATAAAGTCATAATCATCACGCACTTTTTCAAGTGCTTTTTTCAATCGGTATTCACGTTTTTCTTGATTGGATAATTCAATTTCGGCGCCTGATAATTGAATGGTGGCAGGCACCAAATCATAATTGTCCGTTGGCACAATAACATCATGCAATGGAGTTTGCTCAACGATAACGTCATAACTATCAACAGTTAAAGCAGATTTATCAACACCAGAGCCACTAGTCGCATTACCTTGGGCATCAATATCAACCAATAAAACGCGCTGCCCAGCCTGTGCTAATGCCGCGCCTAAATTGATACTTGTGGTGGTCTTACCGACACCACCTTTTTGATTGGCTAATGCAATTATTTGTGCCATTTTAGGCGCCTCCTATTTTAGTTTAAGCAATTGGTTTTTTACTTGGTATACCCGCTTGACGAGGGTACTTCTTGGGTGTTTTCGTCACTTTATCAACAATTTGTATAAATCGTGAATCACCATTAGGCAATTCAAACGCGTATTCATCACGTAATTTACCGCCTAGCGTTTGCAGCGCCTTTTGCCCATCAGCCAACTCTTGTTGTGCTGCTGCACCTTTCATGACTAGAAATTCACCACCAATGTTGACAAATGGCAACGTATACTCGGCCAATACGCTTGTCCGTGCAACAGCACGCGCTGTTGCATAGTCAAATTGCTCCCTGAACGTTGGATTTTGTCCGATATCTTCGGCACGCCCATGAACAATAGTCACGTCGCTCAACTTGAGCTCGTCGACAACGGTTTGTAAAAACTTAACCCGCTTTTGCAAAGCGTCCACCAAGGTGATTTTAAGATTTGGAAAGGCAATTTTTAGTGGTATCGCTGGGAAACCGGCGCCAGTACCAATATCAATTAAACTATGCTCACCATCTTGCAAGCTTTTTTCATAAAATGCGACTGTCAGTGAATCATAAAAATGTTTAAGATAGACCTCTGATTTTTCAGTGATTGCCGTCAGATTAACACTGGCATTAGTTGTCACTAATAATTCATAATATTGTTCAAATTGCGCTAATTGCGCATCAGTTAATGTCATGCCGGCTTGTTTGAGTGCATTCATGAAGTCTTCGTTTGTCAATTGTGTTCTCCAATTTTAATTAGTTCAGCACACAAAAAGCGCCATTTTCAACTACTACTAGAATACCTAAAAATGGGCTATTTTTCAAGTTTTCCCGCGTTGATATTTGCGTCATCAATTTGTGCAACCTTCAACAAAAACCAAGCATTAAACGCTGGTCCGTCAATATCAAGGGCCACATGTGCATTCGTCGTGTCGTGGGTACTTTGCAAAATGTCCCCAACTGTTGCACCAATTGCCGGTCCGCTTGTCACCACGTCAATCCAAATATCCCTCATTTGGTATTTTTCAGGGTGTAATAAGTAATATAGTGTGTTAACGTCATGCATTGGCTTGCCAGTACCTGTGTGATCAGCGTAGTGGTCAAATAACGCTGACAGCATTCGTCCCGTTTCATTGATCTGTGCTAATGTTGCTAAAGAATCAGTTGTCAAAACTGCCTTTTCTGTTACATCAAGACCTAACATCGTAATAGACAAGCCACTTTCAAACACAATTTTGGCGGCATCCGGATCGGTAAAAACATTAAATTCAGCAACTGATGTCAAATTACCGCCGGACAAACTGCCACCCATAATGACTAATCGTTCAATTTTCTGCAAATCGTCTGGGAATCGCTGTATCAACATCGCGATATTGGTAAATGCCCCAACTGCAACCAACGTAATCGGTTCATGTGATGCCTGTATGGTCTGATGCATGGCCACAACTGCTTCGTCGGCAATTGTTTGAGTGGATAGTGTGCCAAAATCATAGCCCGGCATGCCGCTTTCACCATGAATTGCCGCAGCATCCTTAAATGGCTTGACCAATGGTTTTTCTGCGCCACGAGCTACTTTAACATCTTGCCGATTAAAATAATGTGTTAACTTCAAAGCATTCAGCGTTGTTTTATCGACGGAAACGTTCCCCGCAACCGTCGTCACCAATCGCACATCAAAAGCAGAATTTGTCAGTAATATACTGAGTGCCGCAGCATCATCAATACCCGGATCAGTATCAAAAATAATTGGAATTGTCATATTTTCCCCTTTAGTTATTATTGTTATTATTATACCAAAGCTTTCAACTTGACATTTTTGAAAGTCCGTTTTATTATGGTCTTAATCTAGGAAAGGGGGTCATAACTTTTGAGTAATTCTAATGGAAAACGCTCAATCGTTTTGGCCGCTTAATAGGAAAAGCGGTCGATTCGATTGCAGCAACCACGAAGCAAGTTTGATTTAGATTCTGCTTCGTGGTTTTTTTATTGCCTTTTACATGACATTCACCAAATAAAAAAGCACACCAAATGGCATGCTTTCACGAATAATCACTTGCGTGCTGCAAGTTTAAAGTCCAGTGGAACACCAACTGCATGGTGATAGAATCCTGTAACATCAGGATTAACTAGTTCTGGTTGTGCTTGAGTTAAATAATTTATGTTACCTCATTTTTGGTATGAAACAAGCATCTATCTCTTTGATAAGTAATTGTTTGTTAGTAAACTATTAAATGTTATGTCCCCCACTAACCTTAATGATCTGCCCCGTAATTTGGTTTGCTTCGTCACTACATAAAAACGCAACCGCGTCAGCAATATCTTCTGGTTGAACCAACCTACCTGTCGGAATATCTGGTAAAACAATTGTTTCTAAATCTTTGTTGATCCATCCTGTTTGCGTTGGTCCTGGCGCAATACAGTTAACAGTTATACCTTTTGAACCCAGTTCCACTGCAAGCGACCTAGTTACTGACTCGTTAGCAGCTTTACTTGCACCATAAGCAATTTGACCTGCCATATTTTGCGCAGAATCTGTTGAAAAATTGATAATTCTCCCACTTTGTCCTTGAAAATTTTGAAGGTAAAGTTGTGACATCAACAATGTCGCTTTGGTATTTACATCAAAAATCAAATCAATTGCTTCAGGAGTAATTTTATCAAGAGAATCATGTTCGCTAAACTCGGCTGCGTTATTGATTAGGAAATCTACATGACCAAATTTTTTGACAGCTTGCTTAAATATTTTTGCTGGTGCATCTTTTTCAGTGATATCAGCTTCTATTGTTAATATTTTAGCACCAGCTCCCTCTAACTCATCTTTGACTTCGCCACCATCACTCGCAAGGCTTTTAAAATATAAATCATATCCTGGCTCATTAGCCTTTGCTTCGTCCCAAGAATAGTCTAAGCGTTTATAAACGAATACAAGTTTTGCGTTGGCGTTAGCAAATTTTCTAGCGATGGCCGCCCCGATACCTTTGGGGTTATTTGTCCCTGTAATTAATATTACTTTATTTTCAAAACGCAATCTCATCACTCCCTTCCATCCCAACTATCACTTGCGTGCTGCAAGTTTAAAGTCCAGTGGAACACCAACTGCATGGTGATAGAATCCTGTAACATCAGGATTAACTAGTTCTGGTTGTGCTTGGTAATACAGCGGATTCAAAATGGCTTGTTGATTGATAATCTTTTCCAATCCCTTTTCGTCAGCTGCACGTTTAGTATCATTTGTGGCATCGACACCCTTTGCTTTGTTCCATAATGCATCGTAATCAGCGTTTGAATTGTGGCTGTAATTATTAGCATTGCCTGTCGAGGCCAAATCTAAGAATGTCGTTGGCTCGGCATAATCAGCACCCCACTGCGTCAGCATAATTTGGAAATTAGCATTCGATCCATCTTGCAAACGTTGCTTGAATGGCACGAACTTCTCAGTCACTTTTAAGCCGGGCAAATTCTTACTCCATTGACCTTGCAAATAGTTGACAACATCTTTCGCGTTGGCAACACGATCTGTATCAGCTTCAATTTCTAATGTAATTGACTGCTCGCCTAATTCCTTCAGGCCTTCTTGGAAAAGCTTCTGAGCTTTTGCTTTATTATACTTATAGTCTTGCTTTGCATAAGTCGCAAAATCAGTTCCATTTACCGAGCTCAATCCTTTAGGTGTAAATGACGTGGCTGGCGTTGACGTACCTGACAATACTTGTGAATTCAGCTCTGAACGGTTCGTCACCAAATTCAGTGCTTGCCGAATCTTCGTATTATTCAACGCCTTGACATTTCCGGACTGGTTATAAGCCAAAAATACCGTTGTTGCTTGTGGCGTGATGCGATATCCTTTGTTATTCTTATTCGCTTCTGATAATTGTGGCGTGTTAACCAACGCAGAGTCCAGCTTACCCGTCTTATACATTTGCACAGCTACTTCTGGTTTCTGAATGACCTGCAAATCAATCTCCGGTGTCTTAACCGCTTTTGCGTCCCAGTAATACTTATTCTTGACTAACTTAAACTTATTGTTTGTTCCGTTCCAACCCTTAAATACGTAAGGCCCGTTATAAAGCGTCTTGCTAGCAGTTGTCCCATACTTTTTGCCATATTTTTCAACAAAGCTTTGCTTTTGTGGGAAGAAAGTTGGGAACGTCAACAAACTCTTAAATTGTGGCATCGGCTTTTCCAATGACACTGTCAACGTATTGCCGCTGGCTGTGGTACCTAGCGTCTTTTTGTCGGCCTTACCAGCTTGAATGGCGTCTGCGTTCTTGATACCACTATACAAATAGGCATACTCTGAAGCAGTCTTCTGGTCGTTAGCACGCTGCCAAGCGTAGACAACATCTTTGGCCGTTAACTTACTGCCATCAGACCACTTGAGCCCATTACGCAAAGTAATTGTCCATGTTTTGCCATCAGTTGATGACTTGATTGATTTGGCAAGCGCCAGTTGTGGCTTGCCATTCTTATCAGCTCGAAGTAAGCCTTCTCCAGCATTACCAACGACGTCCATTGAGTATTCATCAGTAATCGTTGCTGAATCCAACCCATTCAAAGGCGTCGGCAACGAAAAGTGTAGCGTTTTATCACTGCTACTGTTGGAACCACCCCATAAGCCAGCTGCACGAGTGCCACCGACCACAGCCACAACAACCACACCACCAATTGTTAGTTTTTGCCATGTTTTCATTAAAATATCCTCACTATTTTCTTCCGTATTTACTCATTTTACCACATTGAAAGCTAATCGGCTGGGAAAATGCCATAATTTGGTACTTTTTTTCATAGTTGGTCTAACAGATAAACAATGATGAAAAATATGTACCTATTTTCAGGAATATTATATATATTAATAGTAATATCATAGACAGAATGAAAATATTGCCTTATACTAGGTGCTAATAAGATAATTAAAGCAATATATAAAGCTATTTTAACGAGGAAAAATTATGATTGGTATAGAATATATTTTGGAAACAGATTGGAAAAAAAATGCGTATATTATTGCGACTGGCGATACGCAATTGGTCAATGTATCAGATCGTGTCCACCATTTATGGCGTGATTCATCACATGCACGTACACTACCACGTGACAATCGTATTAAAGAACAAGCACGTATTTTGTCTGATTTTCAAAAAAATGGTTGGGCATAATTGATAAAAAAGGCGGACGGTGTTCGTCTTTTTTTAATTCGCGTACTTATTTCAGTCATATTTCGACGCTAAAATTCACAATTTATTCACTTAAAAGTCGTCTTATCTTCCACCCCCCCTAGTAGAATGAGGGTCTAGACTACTATGGAGTGGAAATATGCGTGTTAGAAAATCACTATATATCACCATCATCACCTTATTAATGACTTTATCAGGACCTCTGCAAGCTGTGACAGCCTCTCAACTCTCAGAAAAAGATAATAACCAACCAACAACGACAATGCAGTTACCTAATGAGGGGCGTTCTGATTTGCAGGAATTGATTCAACGGGTGGATGCTAATGTTGGTGATGATTCTGCTGAGGAACCATCATCAGAGACAGAAGCAGATGAGCATGAGGAAGTCGAGCCACCGATTGAAGATAGTAATCTGCCAGAACCAGAGGAACAAGGTAATCAAAAATCAGTTGTACAAGCTAAAGCACCAAGAGCCATCACCACTAATACCAACGGGACAAGTACTTGGACGTTTGATTCTACTACTGGCTTGTTGTCTTTTGGGACGGGCCAGCTAGCAGAACGCATTGACAATAATTTAACTAATGCGGGTGTGACACCGGCCAACGTCAAGACAATCCGATTTAACGGTGCTGTTGACGCACCAACAGCGGTCGATTATTTGTTTGCTAATTTAACCCAGTTAAGCGGATTCACTAGTTTAAATAATTTTAGTACTAGATACGCGACTAGTATGTCAATGTGGTTTGATGGGACGAGTTCTTTGTCAACACTGGATTTGAGTAGCTGGAATGTTACACGGGTCACGTCCTTCGAGTATATGTTTTATGGTGCCACAAGCTTAACCACCTTAAATCTATCGGATTGGGGTGTTGGGCGGATTGTGACCGATGTTAGGATGGGATCTATGTTTCGGGACACCAGTGCCTTGACTAATTTAAACTTGACCAATTTTAAAACAACTAATGTCATCAGTATGACCTCTATGTTTAATAACACTGGCTTAACTAGTCTAGATTTGAGTAGCTGGGATGTCACAAAGGTCTGGGGTTTCCATAGTATGTTTTCCAATGCGACAAAGTTAACCACCTTAAATCTATCAAGTTGGGGTGTTGGACGGACAGCGACTGGTGTTAACATGATGTATATGTTTGGTAGTACCAGTACCAGTGCTTTAACCAATTTAAATTTGACAAACTTTGAAACAACTAACGTCATTGATATGAGCTATATGTTTCAAAAAACTGCTTTAACTAGCTTAGATTTGAGTAGCTGGGATGTTACACAGGTCACGAATTTCTATTATATGTTTTATAGTACCACAAGCTTAACCACCTTAAATCTATCGAGTTGGGGCGTTGGACGGACTGCGACCAATGTTAACATGGGCCGTATGTTTCAGGACGCCAGTGCCTTAACTAATTTAAGCCTGACTGATTTTAAAACAACTAACGTCATTGATATGAGCTATATGTTTTACAGAACTGGGTTAAATAGCCTTGATTTGAGTAGTTGGGATGTTACACAGGTCACATCCTTTTATTATATGTTTTATAGTACCACAAGCTTAACCACCTTAAATCTATCGAGTTGGGGCGTTGGCCGGACTGCGACCAATGTTGACATGGGCTATATGTTTGGTATTACCTCTGCTTTAACCAATTTAAATTTGACAAACTTTAAAACAACTAATGTCATTGATATGAACAATATGTTTCGTTCTACAGCTTTAACTAGCCTAGATTTGAGTGGCTGGGATGTCACTAAAGTGACAGACTTTGATGGCATGTTTCGTATTGCCACAAGCTTAACCACCTTAAATCTATCGAGTTGGGGCGTTGGCCGGACTGCGACCAATGTTGACATGGGCTATATGTTTGGTATTACCTCTGCTTTAACCAATTTAAATTTGACAAACTTTAAAACAACTAATGTCATTGATATGAACAATATGTTTCGTTCTACAGCTTTAACTAGCCTAGATTTGAGTGGCTGGGATGTCACTAAAGTGACAGACTTTGATGGCATGTTTCGTATTGCCACAAGCTTAACCACCTTAAATCTATCGAGTTGGGGCGTTGGCCGGACTGCGACCAATGTTGACATGGGCTATATGTTTAATAGAACCTCTGCTTTAACCAATTTAAATTTGACAAACTTTAAAACAACTAATGTCATTGATATGAGCGGTATGTTTCAAGAAGCTGGGTTAACTAGCCTTGATTTGAGTAGCTGGGATGTTACACAAGTCACGTCCTTCTCTGGTATGTTCTCTAATACCACAAGCTTAACCACCTTAAATCTAACGGGTTGGGGCGTTAGCCGGACTGCGACCGATGTTACCATGCGCTATATGTTTAGTTCCACCGGTGCCTTAACTAATTTAAACCTAACTAATTTTAAGACGACCAATGTTACTAATATGCTCTATATGTTTTACAAAACTGGGTTAACTAGTCTAGATTTGAGTGGCTGGGATGTCACTAAAGTGACAGACTTTAATGGCATGTTTCGTGAATCTAGCCTGAGAATATTGAACTTATCAGGATGGAATAGTTCTGGTTCTTCTGTCTCCAGTATGTTCTACAAAACTACCAATCTCTGGAAAATCACCCTAGGAGAAGATATTATTTTTTCTAGTAATCCTGAATTTCAAGCAGCGCCTGCCATTGGGACAACGATTCCGGGTACAAGTTACAAGACAACTGCTGCCAGTTGGCAGATTGTTGGCACAGGAACAGCATTGAATCCTAAGGGTGCAATGGTCACAACGACAGAAATGTACGCTGATCGAACAGAACCAGTAACTTATGTCTGGGCAAACAAAGCACTGGCTCCAACACCTGTTATCAATACGATTTCATCACTTACCTTTGGCACGTTAGCAGCCAGTGACTTCTTTAATGGCAATAGTCCGCTGGCAACCAACATGGCAACTGGTTCAGTGGCCTTAGAAGATTTAGATAACAGTACAACGTATAATGTTACCGTGGCACAAACGAGTGACTGGACAACTGATGGTGAATCAGCTACGATTGCTAAGTCAAACTTGAAGATAAAATATGGCGCTAATGATTTATCCACGGGAGCTAGCAGTTTCTGGTCGGGCACATCAGCGACTGAGACCAAGAGTATTGCTTTTAATCATGATGATACCAAAAACTTCAGCATTTGGTTGAACCCAAGTGCTGTACTTGATACAGCATTGCTTGGCAAACAACTAGAATCAGAATTGACATGGACGTTGAGTGAGACGCCATAATCTAACAAAAAGATATCGAAATTGATTCGATATCTTTTTTGTTAGATTTTAATTTTAGGAACTTGTAAAGCTGATAAGCAGACTAACAAAATGTTTTTAAATTCAGCAAGCATTGCTGGTGTAGCCAATAAAAAATGAGTGAGACCAAGCGTTTCGCTTAATTCCACTCATTATTATCTTAATTATGCCGCCGGTGGGAGTCGAACCCACACGGTGTTGCCACCACTGGATTTTGAGTCCAGCGCGTCTGCCAATTCCGCCACAGCGGCATACGCTATGTGGTTGTCTGATTTCAAACAACTACACTAGAATACCAAGATATCACTATCCTGTCAACCCTTTTTATTTTTTTCTCTTTCTTCAGCCAAAAATTCTTCGTGCGTTTCTTGTTTAAGAACGTGCGAAACGTGATTCAGGGCGTTGTCTAAAAGCGTCAAAACGTGAGAATCGCTCAAGCAATATAGAATTTCACGCCCTTGACGTTGGGTTTGCACTAATTGTGCTTCACGCAAGAGTTTCAACTGATGAGAAACAGCTGATTGTTCCATATCCAAGATTGCAATGATTTCTGAGACGCTATAAGCGCGTTCACGCAAAAGCTCTAAAATCGTTAATCGCTGGCGATTACCCAATAATTTAAAAATTGTTTCAAGTTCAATAATGACATCTTTTTTCATAACCTTATTATAACAGGGTAAATAAATGTTGTAATGTACCAGCTGTGAACATAACATAAATACCAAGCGCAACATAGATAATTAGCTGTACTCTATCACCAAAACGTTCCAACAATTGATAGACAATTGGCATTTGTGTCACTTTATAAGCAAGCAATAAAGCCAACGATAAAATCACAATAAAAATTGCAAAAATTAATGGTAACAAGGTTAAATTAATCGTTGTAAAATATGGCACATACAGCGCAATGTTATCAGCACCACAGGTTGCGATTGTAATTCCTACCATTTTGAGAATTAGTTGTTTTTTACCGGATTGACGTAAATTATCCGCAACTTCAGCTACTTCATCCGAGTCTGAATAATAATTTTTGATACCAATAATAATTGGTAAAATACCCAACAAGCCTAATAGCCATTCTTCAGGCACTTGTTTGAGTCCCAAAGCAATGAATACCGAAATCATCACTAACATCGCATTACCAAGGTAAGCGCCGAAAACGACTGATCGTACTTGTGCTGATTGACGATATTGTCCAAAAATAAATAACAGAATAACGAAATAATCAGTGGTCGTACCAATATATGATAGTGCTGCCGTCATTAATGTTTGTAACATAGGCTCAATTTCCTTTATATGAATTTCTATTCATGTAAAGTATAACATGAATTTATTTTCATGTATAGCGTAAAAAAATAACTGCCTCATGATATTAACCATTATTTTTGTGAACAGTGTATACTATCCAAAATAACGGCTTGAATCAATTAGCAGTTATGTCATTAACTATCGTGACGCGCAACCATTGATGAAATCTTGGCATGACGTGCAATGTAGGCAGCTTGTGAACCAAGTGATCCCCAGAAACCTTCACGTGAATGTGCACCAACAATAATCAAATCAGCGCCAACGCGTGGTGCGATGTCTTGTACAAGCACTTCGCCTGCCTTAGCACCATCAGCAAAAATCGTTTCAACATTAGTTGCCCCTTTTGAGACAGCATAGGCACGATATTTTTCCAAATTAGCTTCAAACTCGGCTCGTTTTTCTTTAATAAAATCAAGATGTAACGCGTCGATTGTTGACAAATCACCCATTTCCAAAACTGTGGCGATTGTCAACTTCGCCCCATCTTCACTGGCCTGATGAATCGCATTAGCCAAAGCAAAATAGCCTTGCTGTGATTCGTCAACACCCACTAAGATGTTCTTAAATTGCATTGGTTCGATGTTTAAGTTTAATTCACTCATGTTATCTCTCCTCTTAGGCACCAAATAGTTGACCAATAATTTGAACAACCAATTGAATATTCAAAACTGTTAAGACAGCGAATGTAATCCATCCCAAAACTGTCATCCACATTGGGTTAGCAAATTCTTTACCCATAATCTTCTTCGATGACGTGAATAAAATCAATGGTGCCATAGCAAATGGCAAAGCAATTGACAAGAAGACCTGTGAATAAACTAGCAATTGATCCAGTTTGTCTTCGGCACCACCATAAATTAATGTAAAGGCAACAACTGGAATAAGCGCTAATCCACGTGTTACAACACGACGTAACCACATTGGAATACGCATGTGCAGGAAGCCTTCCATAATAATTTCACCAGTCAATGTTCCAGTAATGGTTGAATTTTGACCTGATGCCAGCAGTGCTACCGCAAACAATGTTGATAAGATAGGTGAGGCAACCGCTCCCGCAATCGTCTTATCACCCAAGGCGTTATACATTGAACCAAAAGTACCCACTTTATCAGCGTGACCAAAGAACAAAGCCGCTCCTAAGATTAAAAGCAATGAATTGATAACAAAAGCCAAAGACAATTGGATATTTGAATCCCATGTCATGAAGCGAACAGCTTCTTTAATTGCAGATTTGTCGTTACGATCAACCTTACGTGTTTGTGAAATTGATGAGTGCAAATAAAGGTTGTGGGGCATAACCGTAGCACCAATGATACCCAAAGTCAGTGTCAACTTAGAGTCACCACCACCAATAGGTGAAGCACTACTTAAATCTTGTAATTGTGGCAAATAACCACCAAACAAAGCTGTCAATTCAGGCTTTGATAACACAACGAGGTAAGCAAAGATAACCAAGATTGTGATGATAAGTGTCATAACAATCGCTTCAATCTTTCGGAAACCAAACTTCATTAGCAACAGCAGCAACACAACATCAAATGCTGTTGTCAGAACAGAGGCAATCATTGACCAGCCAAACAACAAGTGTAAGGCAATCGCGCCACCAATAACTTCAGCGATATCTGTGGCCATCAATGCTAACTCTGTCATAATCCAAAGTGCAATACCACCTGGTTTGTTAGTGCGATCACGCGTCGCTTGTGCCAAATCTTCTTGTTTGACAATACCCAACTTACCAGCCATATATTGTAACATCATAGCAATCAATGATGAAATCAATACGACTGATAACAAAACATAGCGATACTGCGCACCACCACCAACAGAGGTTACCCAGTTACCAGGATCCATATAACCAACGGCAACAAGAGCACCAGGACCTGAAAAGGCTAATAATTTTCGCCAGAATGAACCATCTTTCGGTGCTTCAATCGAGCTGTTAACATCACTCAAACTCAAAGTGTCATCAGCATTTTGAACTAGATGATGCTTTGGGTTAACGCTTGTAGAATCTTGCATTCTATCTCTCCTTTAGATTTCTCCTCAGAACAAAATAAACGAATTTCGACTTGACATATCGTGAATATTCACTTGTCGGCAAACTTACTGCGTGCCAAACAGATACAACAAGTGCTAAATAAATTTCATAAAGGATTTCATTCAACACCATAGTTGAAAGCTTATGAAAATTACCTAACTCGACTATTGTCGCTCCAGTACATATTACATATTACACGCTATTCGAAAAACGTCAACAACAAAAAAAAGCGCATTTTAAAAATTCGCCTTTTTGGTGATTAAAATGAAAGAAAATTGTCTCTAAATCAACTTTTGAAAACCCTTTCATTAGATTATTACATTTGCGTAACATTACAATTTTAAATTTGATTGCACGTTTGGTCAAAGCTAGATGTTTCAATTTGAATGGTGACATGACTAATATGGAAGGTTGTTCGAAGAGCGCTGGTAATGTCTTCCAAAATCATCTGTGCATCACCTGTACTAGTGCTGTTCAAGGAAAGATGCACTGTTAACGCAGTTTCTGTGGTTGATAATGGCCATATATGCAAATCGTGAAACTGCGCCACACCGCTATGGTTAGCAATATATTCCGCAACAGCTACCTCATCAATGCCATCTGGCACGCCATTTAGAGCCAAGTTAAACGTTGATTTGACCATTGGCCAAGAAGTCACCGCAATCACTACGCCAATAATCATCGAAACAATCGCATCAATTGCAACCAAACCTGTCCATTGAATGAGCAAGCCAGCCACAACAACGCCCAAAGACACACCTGCATCAGCTAATAAGTGAACGTACGCCGTTTTTTCATTGAGGTCATGTGACTGATGTCCGTGCTCATCAGGTACACCGGAAACCCTAAACAAGAACGCAGTTGAAAAATTAATCACAATACCAACAGCTGCCACAATCATAATTGTGGCACCACTCGCATGACTAACATTAGCAGTAATTAAATCTCTAATGCCCTCATAGAAGATAGTTACCACGGCAAATATTAAGAGTAAAGAGTTAAAAATGCTAGCTAATATTGACATATTATGCCAACCATAAGTATGCTGTTTAGTGGCTTTCAAACCAAAAACAACCACCGCTAACCAAGCAATTATGAGTGCTAACACGTCACTCAAATTGTGAAAAGCATCAGCAAATAGCGCAGTTGAATGAGCAATTTTTGCAAAAACTAATTCTGCCAAAACAAACACAATGTTCAGTGTAATGCCAATAACATAAGGCCTTTGTTTCATTTTTAAAGTTTGATTTGTGTGTATCATCTCGTCTCCCTTGAAATATGCTACTCTTATTCTACCACTTAATATGAATAATTGTTCATATATTTCAAGTTTGCTAACAGATTAAGATAATGACGCGAAAAAGTCACCCGCGTCACCCACAATTTGATCAATGTGATATGGTGTGGCAATATATTCTAAATTAACCGACATCACTGTCGCTTGTGGATTAGCATATTGCAGCAATCCAGCAAATGGGTAAACCTGAAAACTCGTCCCCACAATCACAATCAAATCAGCTTCCCGGACCCAAAGTGCTGAACGTTCCACCTCAAAAGGCATTTCCTCATAAAAAGTAATTCTTGGTCGTAAAATGGCGCCATCCGCTCTTCTCATGCTCTGCAAATAGTCATGATAATCGGCTTTTTTGCCGTCATGTGGTGCATAAATATCATAGAGAGAACCATGAAAACGAATCAAATTTTCTGGCTTCGAGCCTGCTTTAACATGTAAGTCATCAACATTTTGCGTGATAATTTTAGCTCGGTTAGCTTGTGTCAAAGCAGCCATTTTGTCATGAATAACATTCGGTTTAGCTTCAGGAAAATACATATTATCAATCATAAATTGATATTGTTTTTCCGGTTCATTTTGAAAAGCCGTGGCACTCAACAAGTACTCTGGTCGTAAGGCAACACCATCATATATTCCACCTTTAGAACGGTAATCAGGAATGCCCGAGATGGTCGACACGCCCGCTCCTGTCATAAACACGATATGATTAGCGTCGTCAAAGCGTTTTTGAATTTCTGGTGTGACTAACATAATTTAAACTCTTTCAATGTAAGGTAATGCCAATTTTTTAAACAATTCTGAGACTTTCATAGCATATAGTGCTTTGAAAAAAGCTGGTCGATCTGCTTCGTTTTCGGGTGGTGTGATGACAAAACTATTTTGCTCATCCCCCTTATTTAGACCGACATAAGCTGTCTTTTTGGTCTGAAAATCTGTCATTTCTGAATGGAAAATGGTAAACACTTGATTGACTGGTAGTGCCAGTTGGCGTTGAGACAAAACACTTGTTAAAGTGACGTACTCTTTGGCATTTACAGTAGGCTTTCCCCACTTTTTTAACACATCGTCAAGACCGACAAATAGTGTTACCATTTGGTGTCGAATTTGGCGTGATTGCTTCAAATCTGCCCTTAAAATGGGTTCAGCAAGTGTCTGAGCCGCCGTATAAGCTAGCGGATAGTTATTTTCTAGAACAGCTGTAAAATCACTGGCCTCAACTAAATTATCGGCAAATACCAAGGCATCTAATACCATAAGCAAACGCCATAAACTCTCATCATCCAGATCACCATTCTCTGGTGTTAATTCAGATTGAACACCTGCCAAATAAGCATCAGCTGTTTGCTGTGTTAACATTTGCTTTGTTGCTAATTCTCGGTAAGTAATCGCGTGGACAACTACGCGATGCATACGCGTTGCAATTTGAATTAATTGCTCATCTAATTTGTCATCATTAAATGTTAATGCAAAAAATACTTGCGGTGTTATCCCATTAAAGGTTAATAACATCTTCAATAACTCGTTAGCTAATAAAAAATCACTCTCAGTTTCTTCTGCAACTTCAATCAATAAACGTTGCCCCAAAACTTCTTGATTAACACGGTCAATGTGCAAAGTGCCAGTGTTCTCAGTGCCCACTCGGCTCATAACTGTGCCGGGATAAAGCTGATTGACAGCATCTAGTAAAGATTTAACTTTTGGATTCATTTCTTATCTCCATTAATATTTTAGTTGCTAACTCAGTATCAACATGCTTTTCAGCCATCAATCTTGGCACCAAGCGTTTAACTTCTGAAACTTCAGCACCGACTTGCATGGCTAATGCACGGTATTGCATACGCATATGTCCTTGCTGAATGCCACCGCTAACAATTGCCTTGAGGGCCGCTAAATTTTGTGCTAAACCAACTGAGACAATGACCATACGTAGCTCATCTGCATTGACCTGTCCCAGTATAGCTAAGGCGTTTTGAGCAGCTGGCAGTACAGAAATCGCACCGCCAACTGTTCCCACGCTAATTGGCATAGTCAGTTCGCCGTGCAATTGGTTATCTTTGATGGACCAAGTTGTCAGTGCCTGATATTGTCCGTTACGGCTGGCATAAGCATGTCCACTCGCTTCAACGGCACGCCAATCATTGCCAGTCGCCAAAACCACTGCACTGACACCATTAAAAAGCCCCTTATTTTCTGTTGTCGCGCGATAAGGATCACTTTGCGCAAAATGATTGAGCGCAACAATTTGACGTGCTACGTGTTCGCCCCCCACCCGTTCAAATGCAATGTCAGCCGTGGCTGTCACTAACTGCTGTGTCGCATAGTTAGATAAAATAACCCCCAGTGGATTAAACGATTCAAAAAGTGGTAACTCAGCCTCCAAAATAGTATCGACAATGTTGGCGCCCATAGCGTCTCTTGTATCAATAATAAAATCAACGCTTGTTTCATTTTCAGATACCTGACGCACAACGACGTCTAAAAGACCACCACCACGTTGATAGATTGATGGTCGTGCTTGTCGCGCAATATCGAATATTTCTAAACGATGGGCTTGTACAAAATCAGCTAAAGATTTTTCAGTCACAAACATCATTTGACCGATCATCGCTGTACGACCAATCTGAACATCAATGCCAGCAGACAACATTTTTGCACCATTATTTGCAGCAGCAATCACGCTGGGTTCTTCGGTTGCCATTGGCACTTGATAATGCTGTTGATTAATTAGTAAATCACGTACAACACCCATTGGCACTCGAAAATCACTAATATAGTTTTCAACTAGTTGTGCATTCACCGTACTTTGTTGTTCTGACAAAGCGGTACGGATATCATCATCAATCACTAACAACGCCAACCGTTCGTCAGGTGTTAATTCATAAAACTTCTTAGTCATGTCTTTGTGATAAAGTTTCCGCGATTAAGCCTTCGCGAACCCCACTTTCTGAGAAAATTACTTTGGGTGCTTCAATCAAACGCATCAGATTAACGAGTGGTAAAAGCCCGCTAATAATGATGTCGGCGCGTGTTGTTTCAAGGCCAGCCACTTGTTCGCGGTCTGCTCGTGTCATATAACGAATTTCATCAAAGATAGACATCACCAATTCGTAGGACATCTCATAACCGTGAATTTGATTAATTTCTGCTTCACCAGAACGTGTGCGTGCCATGCGTGCTAATGAACGATTAGCGCCACCCAACAAAATAACAGGCTGTCCTTTTTGTGAAGATAACCAAGATAAATTTTGATAAGATTGCACAATATACTCACTAGCCACCTCAATGTTGCTCTGAATCACATCATTGGCTAACATGAATTGCTCGGATAAATTCACCGCACCAAATGGCAAACTGACCGCAGCCATATTTTTTGCGTGGTTAATAGCAATGAGTTCAACTGATGCACCACCGGTGTCTAAAATTACCCCCGCATCAACTTTTAGCGTTGCTTGAACACCTAAATAGTCGTAATAAGCTTCTTGATCGCCTGTTAGGACTTGAAATGTGATGCCAGTGGCTGCTTTCACACGTTTCAAAAACTCTGATTGATTTTGGGCTGTTCTCACAGCAGCCGTTGTGATAGCACGTACTTCAGGTTCAAACCTCGCATAGCGCGTCTGAAAATAGCGCAATGCACCAATGGTTCTTGCCATTGGTTCTTCTTGCAAAATCAGCTCCGCACCCATATTTTGCGCAATGCGAGTGTCCTGCTTTTCCCGAACAATCTCGGTATAAGTGCCATCTTTATGTAATTCTTCGACCACCATTCGAGCAGAGTTGCTGCCTAGGTCAACGATTGCTAAATAGCTCATAGTGTTATCCTAATTTTGATTTTAATAATTTAATTGTAACACATCTCATCATAGCAACCGATAACAAGGATAACTTCTTAAAATAGTAATAATATATTAATAAAATCACGATTATTTATTAATTGGTTAGTCCATGTTAAACTGGTTATTATGAAAATACTTTTGATTGCGCTAGGCGCGTTGAGTTTTGCAATCGGTACAGTTGCGATTTGGATTCCGGGTATCCCAACGGCCGGATTTTACGTTCTGACTGCTATTTTATGGTCTAAATCTTCCAAACGACTCGACACGTGGCTACAAAATAATAAATATTACAAACAATACGTTCATCAGGGCGTTTTTGAACGACAGCTACCATTAAAAGCTCGTATCATCATCTATTTAGTGACGGCTGGCATGATGGCAATTCCATTTTTCAAAACTGATTTAGTGTGGCTAAAAATCGTCTTACCACTCACTTCGTTAACCCAAATCGTTTCTATGGAAAGCTATTATCGTGGCTATCTTTGGCGTGATGGCATTCCATTTATGAAAAACAACAACAAATAACGTGCAATGACGAAAAAAGGTAGCAACAGTAATTACTGTTGCTACCTTTTAACTTTATTTACTGTGGATCAAGCGTTTCATTAATCATGTTCAAGTTATACTCGGCAATATAGGAATACATAGCTGGCACAGATCCACCAAACTGGGTTCCCGTATTTTTAGCTTTCAAATCTAATGACTTGCGCAAAAGGGTTGTAACACGTTGCTTTTCTGTTTCAGTGACCATTTGATAACTGACACCATTATACATATCACCAACACCTTGTATATGTTCTGACGTTTGTTTTTTAGTAGCAGACATATATTTTAGTGCTACCGTGGTAAGATTATTAAACTTCATATCCGTCTGAACATTTTTAGAGATAGAACTCATAAATTTAGCGTTGAGCAATGTTTTTGCACTGGCTGATTTCTTAAGTAACGCCTTTAAGACTAGTCGTTGGCGCAATTGACGACCATAATCCCCTTGTGGATCATCATAGCGCATCCGAGAAAATGACAAGGCTGCATAGCCATTCATTGTTGTGTAAGTTTTAAAGTTCTTCCCATCAGACGCATATTCAAACTTTTCTTTGCCCTTATAGAACTTATACACGTCTGGTTTGTCGTTGTCTGGTTGATAAGTGAATGTCAAAGGTGACTCTACTTCAACACCACCAACCTGATTAATCAACTTCTCCAAACCACCCATATTAACTAAAGCATAAAAATCAATCGGTACATTCAAATAATTTTGTAACGTCAGTATGGTTGAACTCACACCGCCAATTGGAAATGCCGCATTTAGCTTTTGTGGAAAAGTATTCTCGTGACCTACAATTGCTACCATAATATCTCGTGGAATGGACATCATCGTGGTTGTTTTAGTTTTTGGATTAACTGTGATAAGCATCATTGAATCGGTCAAACCTGTACGATCACGATCCAATGCACCCGTATCTGTTCCTAAAACTAAAATTGAAAATGGTTCCCCTTTTTTCAAAACTTGTTGGACGTCACGTGCTTTTGTAACTTTTGCACTACGGTACATTTTGTCAACAGATGTTTTCACATTGCTCAAAACCATTGACATCATGACACCACCAACAATTGCCAACAATAGTAATATTGCAACAATCCATCGCCATTTTTTACGACGCTTTCGTGGCCGTGGTGGTCGTGGTGGCTGTCCATTTGGTAATGGTGCTGATTGTCGGCGTGCCGCACGACTCATATTGTTTTCCATAACTTGTACCCCTAATGCGTTCTAAAAATTCATTATACCATTATTTGCACATCATCGTTTTGATTTGCCGATTGTCTTAAAATATGTTGAAGATTTATAGTATTGATCGCATCAAAAAAAGCTAGTGAATCAATCATTCACTAGCTAATTCGTTATGTGATGTTATTGTCCTAAAAGTGAATTAATCAGCAGCTAAAGCATCAATTGTATTCAACTTGGCAGCCTTGCGCGATGGCACAAAACTAGCAATCAAGGCAATAATGAGTGAGATAACCACTGCGAAGATGACATTACCAACAGAAACCTGCACAATATTGAACTTGATCAAACCATAAAGCGCAGCGTTCATTGCAAACTGGGCTAAGTAGGCCACCGCAATACCAAATATTGCTGAGATAATACCCATCAATAGTGCTTCATTCGTAAATAGTCCACGAATATCTTTTGAACGTGCACCCAAGGCACGTAATACACCAATTTCTTTTGTACGTTCTGAAACAGACATGTACGTTGTCACGATAATCATAATTGCTGAGACAAACAGTGAGATACCAGCAATCGCAGCTAATACGTATGACGCCAAGCTAGTAATCGTGTTAATTGTCTTCAATACAGATCCGACTGAAATAGCAGCCACAGCCTGTTTACCATTTTCTTTCAAATTATTGACTGCATCAACAGTTGATTGAATTTCTCGTGTATCTTTGATGGAAAGTGTCAAGAAGTTGGCAGTTGTCACAGCATTGGCCTTTGTTAAATCCTTTTTGACACCGGCTGTTGTTGCAGCAAAGATTGTACCACTTTGACCACCATCAGTAATACCAACAATTTTCATCGTTGATGTCACTGGTACTGGTTGGTTTTGGGCGTTATAAGCAACATATGTGTATGTGATATTTTTATTGAGCAATGACTTCCAATTAGTATTAGCTTTCTTAGCAAAAGCCTTGTCGATCACAATTTCATTACTTGCCTTTGGCTTACGACCAGCTTTAATGACCTTATCTGCATAGATTGGCGTCCATGTCTGAATTTGCGTGCCTGCCTGTGATTGTACGTTACCATACTTGAAGACAGCACCATTAAAATGATAACCCTTATAAACTTTATCAACATGTTTCACCTGATTGATTTTCTTAATAAGTTTATCTGAGATGGTGGTAGAGTTGTAGTCTGTTGCTGCAGCTTGAGTTGTTGCTTGCGCACGTTCAGTGGCAGTAGCATCCTTACTGTCCGTCGTATTTTTTAAGACAGTTGGGTAATTAGGGTTAGCTAATGAGTTCACTTGATCATTAATATAACCCTTAATACCATTTCCTAATCCCAAGAACAGAATAACTGAAAAAACACCAATTGCTGATCCTAAAATAATCAAGAAGTTTTGTAGCTTTTTGAATTTCAAATGATCAAATGCCATGTCCCAAACAGAGCCTTGAGACAATGGTTTAGAGGTAAGACGATCAGTTGTAGCAGGTGTTTCAAAACGTGGCTTAAGATTCTTTTCTTCATCTATTTTACCATCAGCCATGTGTAAAATACGTGTGCCGTAATCTGCAACTGCTTGAGAATGTGTGACAACAATGACTAATTTGCCTTCTTGCGCAATTTGTTCAAGTAATTCCAATACTTCTTTTGTATTCACAGAATCCAACGCACCAGTTGGTTCATCAGCAATCATCACGTCAGGATCAGCAGCCAACGCGCGAGCAATTGCAACACGTTGCTTTTGTCCACCTGAAAGTTGAGAAGGATATTTATGAATATGCTCTGCCAAGCCAACTTTTTTTAGCAATTCCGTAGCACGTTGCTTACGTTGCGAAGCCGACAAAGTTGTCATATTTAATGATGTTTCAACGTTTTCCAAATTAGTTTGATAGTTAATCAAATTGAAGCTTTGAAAAATATAACCAATTGTTTGGCGACGGTAAACATCAAGTTTCTTTTCTTGTTTGTGGTCTAACTTCTCACCGTTAACTTCAACCGTTCCTTCGAAATTTCGGTCTAAGCCACCAATGATGTTAATTAAGGTTGATTTTCCACCACCGGATTCTCCTAAAATTGAGACAAATTCACCTTTTTCAAATGACAAATCAATGCCTTTTAAAACAGGAAATTCATCTTTTCCGAGAAAATAAGATTTGTGGATATCAGTTAGTTTTAAAAATGCCATGCCTGATTTCTCTTTTCTATAATGTGTGTTTAGTTTATCATAAGCATTCCATGATGTAAATTATTCTTTGTTACACAGTAGTCCACATACTAGTAAACAAATCCCGTCTCTATTCATCAATATTCACTCATTCTGCATGCCATAATAAATAGTAAGTTTACTGCTGAAGCCTATATTATTGTCCACTTCTTAAAATATTGATTTGAGATGTGCTGATACAAAAAAACAGCTTTCGCTGTTTTAAGGTTTATTTTGAACATACTTCCAGTAAGCATTGATAATTGCTGCCGCAATTTTACCATTAGTACCATCCAAATAATTATTCATACCGGGAATAGCCATCGCCATTGCAACAGGTTGCCCTGGTACATAAGCAACAATCGACTCAGTAAAGGTTTGGTTCCCATTCGTTGTCGTTTCAGCTGTACCAGTTTTCGCATAAACATGCGGTGTCAATTTATGAAGCTGCGTGCCACCAGTGTTATAGGTGTCCGAACCATTAGCAACGCGATTCATACCTTCATGAATTACTTGCCACTCAGCAGAACTTAACTGAACTTGTCCTTGTATATTAGGAGAGGCTTTCCAAACTGTCTTCATTTTGGTACTATTTGGAATGCTTTGCAAAACAGAGTCGACCAAATGTGGCTGTATGAGGTAACCGCCATTCGCAATTGTCGAAACATAGCGAGCCAATTGCATTGTTGTATAAGAATCGTATTGTCCAAACGATTCATATAAATACTTACCTACATTCTCACCTGTTGTGGGCCCTCTATAACCCGCTGTTTCGCCACTAATATCAATACCTGTTTTAATGCCTAGTCCGTACTGTGCTAACCCATTTCGTAACGTCTGGAACGCATCCGAATTAAGGGCTAGAGGTGAACCAGAACTGTATGTTTGCCCACCAATTTTCATACCCAATTGGACGAAGTATGTGTTAGATGAACGTTCCAAGGCTGTTTGTGCATCAACAGCTATTGGTGTTCCAGCCTTGTTCCAATAGGACGTAATTGTTGGTGTACCTTGAATTTTGATAGCTTGATCATACATCGTGGTATTTGACGTTGATAGGACACCACGTTGGAACGCTGTTGTCAAGACCGCTGGCTTCACAACTGATCCCATGACAATTGCATGGTTAATGTTACCATTTGGGTCAGCTGTTTTCTTCTTAGTCTCATAATCTTGATCGACACCAGCCATAGCATATATACCACCAGTGTATGGATTCATAACAGTTGCATAAGCACCCTGCACATCACCACCGGGCAAATTGTCCTCAAGAATTTTTTGAACGGCCTTTTGGAACTCTGCATTAATTGTCAGCTTCAAACTATCACCAGCCTGACCATCATATTTGATGCTTGATGATTTTACTGTGCCATCTGTCCCCGTTGTTACAACTGTTTGTGACGCTGAGCCCTTCAGCATTGATTCATATTTCATTTCAAGACTAGAATTACCGACTGGCTCATTTTGAGAATAACCCTGAGCTAATAATGTGTGCAGTCGGTCATCAGGCAAACCAGTTGACTCATTAGTGACGTTACCAATCAACGCCTTAAAGTCATCCCCTTGGGGATATTGGCGGGCCCAACTCGTCCCAATTTTAATACCGGGGAATTGGCTAAGTCGTTCACCAATTTCAGCTAACTCTGTTTCAGACACATCATCTTCCTTAATAAAGGTAGTTGATAATGCATAGGCGCCACTCATGCGCTGAAAAATCATCGCATCATTTTCATTAACAGAATCAATCAGATGATTTTTCTCAACATAATTAACAGACAAATCCGTTAACTGTGTCCCTGTATATGTTTCACCCTTTTTCTTAGCTTTGTTAATCTTTTTTTGGACAGCTGCTGCCTGTTTGGCATCTGCTAAATAAAAGTCGGCCTTTGACCGATCACTTAAACGAGACGTATCAACAGTCAGGTATTTACCTAATTTTTCAGCCGTTTCGCGCATGGTTGCAGAACTGATATTAGTGCCACGAGTGAAGGTAATAGCCGTTTGTGCCTTATTTCCTGCAATGACACGACCAGTTGAATCATAAAAAAGACCACGCGGTACGTTACCTTTCTCAACCGTTTCATCGCTTCGATTAACTTCTGCTTTATAGTCAGACCCCTGTTGGATTGTTAAAAAGGCCAATTGCACAGTGAGTGCAATCATGAGTAATAAAGAAATACCTAACAATATATTTAGTCGTGTTGGCAAATTAGCCCGCGCGTTATTTTTATTATCACGATCCTCTAAATATGGGTTGCGTTTCATGTTTTTACCGCCAAGTTTGAATAATTACTCTATCTAGCTTACCACATTTACACATTCACTCGCTAAAATATCCTGAGCTAATTAACCGCGCCCAATCAAAGTCTTCAATAAACGATAGATTTTATACTTGATGGGATTAACGGGCATGGTAAAGTTACCAACCAATTGGCGTGCATAGCCATTAAATGCTGTTTTGAATCCTAATACACCATCAGTACCATCAAATTTACCAGCAATCCCATAGAAATTATAACGCTTAATCCCATGTTCAACCGCCCGATTAATCATAAGGTCTTGTATTTGATAAGGTCCATAATAATCCATGTATTCCTCATAGGTACCTGAATAAAGATAGTTCATTTCTTGAGGCTGTTCAATGAACAAAGCACCAGCTACGACGACAACATTTTTACCAGCCGTTTTCTTTTGGTTTGTTGCTTTATCAATCCGCTTAATATGTTGTTGCTTTTGGTCATCAAATTCAGCATATTGACGCTTAAATTTGTCATTATTCGGATATTTTTCTATTTTTTGATTAATTTTTGCTAATTTTTGATCTAATTCAGCAATTTTTTGCGTTTCTTCACTGATATAGTCGTCAAAATTTAACTCAGCAAATAAGAAGGTCGCATCATCTTGATACTCATCATACACTGTTTGGTAAAAATTCAAATTTTTATCTTTATAATGTAATCTATCAGCCGTTTTTTGTGTTAATTCTTTAAAATCAGGTAAATCGTCACGTGATAATTGACGTATTTTAATACCAAATTGCGCATTTTTTTTCAGATAATACTGTGCATTTTTTGTGAAGGAAGCACGTACACTTTTTACATCAGTTAATTCGGAAATATCTTTTAAATATTCCCATTCAGGTGAACCAGCAGTTGTAAATCCATCAACAAAGGGTACATGTGTGAAGCCCAAACTTGTCATTTCCGAAATGAAACTATTGTTTTCTTCACCAAGTAGATTACCGTGGTCATCTGTTAGTTTCAATGTTACATTAGGACGAACTTCAACATAAAGTCCACCATTTTGTCGTGAAAACTTAGCAAATTCAGCCATAAAGAAATGAAATAAACTTTGGTTTTCAAAATCTAATAACGGGCCACGATCTATGGAAAAAATATAACCCAGTTTGACAGTTTCACGCATCACTAGTGCAGCTGCAACAACTTTTTCGTTTTCTTTAACGCCCAGTAACCATATTGTATAGCCTCTTTTTTTCAAAAGATGTGCTTGCTCGATAGATTGCAAAAACGATCCCGCTTCACTTTGTTTTTCAAAATTTGCGTAGTCTGATTCAGATAATTCTGTAAATTGATATGACATTATTTTAACCTCTGCCTTCTACTATACATGAGAACACAAAAAAAGTGGATAATGACTATCCACTTTTAAACATTCATTAATGCGCGTCAATAACAATCCAACCGTTATAGTAACCAACACCTGCTTCAGTGAAGTTAGAGTTGACAATAAATTCAGTATGACCACCATTAACCATACCTGTTTCGTAGTACCAAGCATTAATAACTGTTGCGCCAGCGGCAAAACCATTTGCAACAACTTCAGGTGTGTTTGAAGATTCGTGAGTACCGAACCAGTTTGAAGAAGTAGCAATTGCCTTTGCACGTGCGTTAGCTTGTGCTGTCAAAGCAGCTGATATACGAACAGGCTTCAAGCCAAGCAAGGCACGCTTAGCATTCCATGCATTGATCGTTGCATCAGAAGTTGTAGGTACTGATGTGTTGCTTGTTGTATTTGAACTAGTGTTTGTAGTAGAAGCACTATTTGATGAAGATTGGTTAGTCGTTGATGACGTTGATGTACTAGTTGAAGAAGATGTTGTTGACAACTTCAATGTTTGACCAACATAAATCAAGTTAACATTTGAAATACCATTAGCAGAAGCCAATGTAGCAACCGATGTACCATTAGCTGCAGCAATAGAGTTCAAAGTATCACCAGACTTAACTGTGTATGTACCACTAGTTGTTGATGTTGAAGATGTTGTTGTACTTGATGATGTCGTTGTTGATGTTGAGGCTGATGAGCCACTAGTTTGCAATGTTTGACCTACAAAGATCAAGTTAACATTTGAAATGTTGTTGGCACTTGCCAAGGCAGCAACTGTTGTGCCATTAGCTGCAGCAATTTTATTAAGTGTGTCACCAGCTTTAACAGTGATTGTGTTAGCAGAAACTTGTGCAGCACCTGCAACAGCAAACGCACCAGCGGCTGCAACAACTGACTTTGTAATAGTAGATTTTTTCATATTCTTGAACTCCTGAAAGAGATTTTCATAATTAGTATTTGTTATTTGTTTGGTCTTCTCGACAAGTATTAGTGTATCAAATGGCTATGTCGTGGATATTGGGGATATTTTTCACTTTGTTGTCAATAATTCTGTTTAATCACATTTGTTTCAAAACGAATGTTTTAATTTCATTTATATGTCAAAACAGTTTCTTTTTTGTGTCAAATAACCGAACCAGCAATGCTTGGATACCAATTCTTAGATAGTGTCTGGATTCGAACTTGATTTGTTTGTCGATGTACTGCAATAAAGTGACTGCCGCCAACGTATATGCCTACTTCATAAGGCTTGGTTTGAGTCCCCCAGAAAAGAATGTCACCGGGTGTTGCTTGTAATACCCCTAACAAATGATCCATTTGTTCAATGAGCTTTTCAGGTTCTGCAGACCAGCGAGTGCCATCATTGACTGGCATCTTAGCATGAATAAGTTGTTGTGAAACAAAACGACCGCTATCGCGGTCGTTATATGTTTGGCCAACTTTATTTAAGGCAAGTTGTAAATAATTGTTTTGCATATTAATGTGCGTTGATAACAATCCATCCATTATAATACCCAACACCAGCTTCAGTGAAATTAGGATTAATAATGAAAGCTGTATGACCACCATTAACCATACCTGTTTCATAGTACCAAGCGTTAATAACTGAAGCACCTGCACCAAAACCATTAGCAACGACTTCAGGCGTACCTGAAGAAACATGTGTACCAAACCAGTTTGATGACGTTCCAATTGCTTGTGCACGACTTTGTGCTTGGGCTGTCAATGAAGATGAAATACGAATTGGGTTCAAGCCCATCTTCGCACGCATAGCGTTCCATGCGTTAATCGTTGCATCAGCAGTTGTTGATGATCCTGTGCTTGTAGATGTTGACGTACTTGTCTGAGTAGTTTGCGCAGTTGTTGTTTGTGTAGTAGTTGCTGTTGTTGTAGTTGAACCACCGTTAGCTTTGTACGCATTGTATTCAGCCATCGTCATGTAGCCATCTTTATTAGTATCAGCAGCGGCAATATAAGTGATTGCTTCTGAAGATGCAGATGAACTTGTTGCAGCTGACGTTGTTGTCGTAGCTGCAGATGAAGTGGTTGAGCCACCATTAGCAACATAAGTATTATATTCACTCAAACTCATGAAACCATCGTTGTTAGTATCAGCAGCGGCAATATACTTCAAATTGCTTGTATCAACTGCTGCTTCAGAAGCAGTTGATGTCGCTTCTGAAGCAGCAACAGTTGCAACTGTTGCTGCAGATGAGGCAGCAGATGTTGCTGTCTTTAGAGACAACTCTTGACCAGTTAAGATCAAGTTTTGGTTTGAAACACCATTTAATGATGTCAAAGTTGAAACACTCACGCCTGTCTTTTCGGCGATTTTTGATAGTGTGTCACCACTTTGCACAGTATATGAAGCACCATCAGAAGACAAACCAGATACTGATTGCGTTGATGCACTAACTTCCAGTGAAGCCCCTGTTAAAATGAGGTTTTGATTGTCAATGTTATTATTCTTAGCTAATTCAGCAACTGTTGTATTATTTGCAGCTGCAATTGCTGACAATGTGTCACCGGCTTTGACTTCAACTGTGTTAGCAGACGCGGCCGCATGACCACCGACAACAGCAGCTGCACCAGCAGCTGTTGCTAACAAAGTCTTCTTGATATTATTGCTCATATGTATTAACTCCTGGATAGATTCAATTCAAACATTAAGTTTTTGATGTGTTATTAAGTAATTCTTAAGAACAATATCCAGTATACCCACTGGGTGTAACGCAAACATTGTATCGTTTTCTCAATCAGATAACAATGTTACAGTATCGTTACACAGCACGAAGAACGTTGCTGTTATAAGGTTTTCAAGAGATTATTTTTTTAATTTCTCAGCAAATATTGTCAAAAAAGACGACTAAATCATTTTTGTAATGATTTAAATCGTCTTTTTTGAAATTTAAACTTCTTAAAATTCTTAATATTTTCTTTAGAATTCGAGCAATAAACTACCATACGTAAATCCTGCACCGAAACCTGTTAACAACACACGTTTGCCAGTTAAATCAACTGTTTGATTTAATTCATCAAATCCAATGGCAATCCCAGCTGAAGAGGTGTTACCATTCCGGATGACGTTGGTTGAAAATTTAGCCATTGGTTCATTCAAAGCTTCTGCAATGTATTCAATTAGGCGTAGATTAGCTTGATGTGGAATGTAATAGTCGATATCTTTAGGCAGTAGTTGTTTATCACCTAGAAAATCTTTAATATGTTGCGGAATTAGCGTTGTCACTTCATTAAATACTTCACGGCCTTCTTGTGCAAAAGCATCCGTTTTTGGATAGTTTTCCACAGAAAGTGAGGTCAGTGGTGCTATTCTACCGGAATGTACAACATTTTCATTACCAATAGTGTGCATTTCTTCCTTTGATAAGACGCCATTTCCTTGGGTCGCAGTCATCACAACTGCCCCAGCACCATCACCAAAAAATACTGTACTCGTCCGATCCTTGAAATCCATCATCTTTGAGTTGACTTCAGCAGAAATAACTAAGGCATTTTTGTAGACGCCTGAACGCAAAAATTTATCAGCCGTGCTCACACCAAAAACGAATCCAGAACAAGCTGTTGAAATATCATAAGCCCATGCATTGGTTGCTTTCAAATTGCGTTGTACTAAGGCCGCAGTTGATGGTGCCAACCCATCGGGCGTGAACGTTGTCACAATAATCAGGTCAATATCTTCGACTGTTAAGTTAGTTTGCGCTAGAGCCAGCCGTGCAGCTTGAGTAGCTAAATCACTTGTATTTTCACCTTGCAATGACATGTGACGTGTTTTAATACCAGTGTGTGCTTGAATCCACTCATCATTGGTATCCATGATTTTGGCTAAATCATCATTTGTCACAATGTCACTCGGCACATAATGTGCACTGGCGAGTATTTTACTTCCAGACATGTCTTTTCACCTTCAATTCATCTCATATTATTGTAGCGGATTTTGAGAATTACGCAAATTGTTCGTTTTAATGCCAGAGCATCGTTAGTTGACATGGCATGGTCTCGTGCCAATCAAATTCCTGATATACAGCCATAGCTTGTCGATCAGTGTCATCAAATTCACCGGAAATCAGACTTTTTTCCGGAAAAATGGACTGAAAACTCTGCCACAAAGCAAGCAATATTTTATTATTGTCACCAAATGTCCACCCCATTTCATAATTCTGTCCATCTTCAAAAACCAAAATGGCTGCAGTTATGTGATGATTATCAACACGAACAATACTGTGTTGTTCATCAAAACTTGAATCATCAAATGTCCAACGTCGATAATTAATGTTGGGAGAAGCGGGATTGATTTGATGGACGTTTTCATAGTATTGTTTAAGCTTTTGCAACAATTGTTGTTGTTGATTATCATCCAGCTGTGCAACATTAAAAACATCAGAAACCGTACATTGGTCTTCACTAAAAAGTTGCGCAAAATAGGTTGTACGTACTAGCTTGAAGCCAGCACGTACAAATTTTTGATAACTGGTGTCATCAAAGACACGGGCGATCAAGCCTTTAGAATTTTCTTTTGCTAGTGATTTAACAACATTAATATTGTCCACATTAATGTTCTCAACATCATTAATTAACCAATTATCTGGATGGTAAGCGTTGACTCTATATAATTTTGTAACCATATATACCACCTCATAATGGACGATTTTCAAAGTTTCGCCAAACCCCGTCATGATTTAGCTTGTAAATAATTTGGGCAATTGTTTCAGGTGACGTCGCCCCTTGATCTTCGATGAACCAATAGCGTATCACGCCAAGCATAGCTGACACTTGATAATGGACCACAATTTTCAAATGTTTTTGTGTCACATCAAGTCCAGCACTGGCCAAATTGTCAATAATGGTGCTATATAGCCACGTCAATAATTGGTGTTCAAATGTCATATCACCATTTGATCCCAATAAGTTTGCCAAAAAACGTCGTTGTGTATATAAATAAGTCGTTAATTTACAGACATTTTCCGAAGATATCACGATATTAGCTGTATCATCAAAGACTTTTATGTCTAGTTCTACCTGTTGCAAATCTTGAAAAATTTGTCGTTCTTTTTGTTCAACTAAATCCATTTTATCTTTGAAATGACGGTAAAAAGTGCCACGATTAACACCCGCATATTCAGTAATATCACGAACTGTAATATCTTCTAGTTCTTTATTGACCATTAAATCAAGCAAACTATTTAATAGCATTTTTTTGGTTTGTGTCGTTTTATGTTGATAAGCCATTTTAAAACACTTTCTCATGTTATGTTGCATTTGCGACATATTGCCTATTTTTGACGATTGATAAACACCTAATTCAAGATTACGCTAAGTATATCAAAAAAGAACACAACGTTCAATTTTAGGAGGTTTTACATGTTTAAAAAGTATAAATTCTGGCTATTAGCTGCTATTGGTGGCATCGCTTTATCGTTCATCATGGTTTTGTCACAAATACCAACAGTCCATACAACGGTCAAAAATTTACCACTAGCCATTGTTAATGAAGATCCAACTAATCCCATCAGCGAAAAAATAGTTGATCAACTCAAAAACGTGACTAGTGTTGGTGATAAAAATCCCACGACTCTTAAATGGACAACCGTCAAGTCAACCGCTGCACTCAAACAAGATATGTCCAAACAAAAATTCTACGGCGCTATCATTATTAAACGTCATTTTGGAGAAAATATGGCGACACTAGCAACATCAAAGCCCACCAAGCCAAGTGTCACAACAGTCATCAATCAAGCCAAAAACCCAACTGTTGGTACTGCGGTTACCAACTTGTTCAGTCACATGACAACAACTATCAGTGGCACGATTTCAAAAGACATCATCACACAGTTTGCCTTGCACCAACAACCAATTCCGATTGTAATTGCCAAAACAATTGTCCAACCACTAAACGTCACTAACCAAATTGTTCATCCAACTGAAAATAAAGTTAATGCAACAGCGATTTATTTTCAGCCCCTTTGGCTCAGCAGTGTTATTATCAGCCTAATGCTTTTCTACGCTGCTAAAGATGGTCAACTTCGTGGTCAAAATAAATACCGTCTTGCTACCATGCAACTCATTACTGCTGCTAGTTTAGCGATTTTTATTGGTGTTATGACGCCGTTGTATACAACATGGCTACTCGACTATCACTTCCAAAATTTTTGGACCATTACGCTGTTTGCGACGATTGCTGAATTTTCATTCATCATGATAATTCTAGGAATATTGAGTTGGACGGGCTTTATTGGTTTACCACTTTTCGTTTTATTGATGTTCTTTGCGCTACCAATTCTACAATTAGCCCCAGAAATGCTATCTCACTTTTACCGCAACAGCATTTATCCTTGGCTGCCAATGCGATTCTTAATTGATGGTATGCGCGGCATTATTTACTATCATGATGGTATTTGGCACACACCTACATTTAATTTGTTATGGGTGATGGTGATTGGTATGTTCTTATTAATTGCTAAAGTGTTCTTATCGCAGACTCGAAATATCATCGCAAAATAAAAAAATCCATGATTATCTCGTATAATCATGGATTTTGTTTATTATTTCGCTGAGCGCAAAGACGTCAAACGTTCTTGTGTGGCGGCAAGCTTAGCTTGCCAATCAGCCAATTTTTCTCTTTCAGCAGCAACGACTGCTTCTGGGGCAGCATTAACGAATTTTTCGTTAGATAGTTTGCCTTGAGCACGTTTCACCTCACCAGAGAATTTCTTAGTTTCTCCTTCAAGACGTGCGATTTCATCATCAATATCAATCAATTCAGCAAGTGGCACATATATTTCTGCACCAGTAATCACTTGTGACATTGCCAAATCTGGTGCTTGTACATCAGCGTCAATCGTCAATGACTTGGGATGTGCGAAACGGTTAATATAATCCGCATTATCATTAAATATACGAATCAAATTGTCATCGTTTGTCTTAATCAACAAGTCGATTGCTGTTGACATTGGTGCGTTGGCTTCTGAACGAATATTACGCACCGCAACAATCAAATCTTGCAACGACTTAAACGCTGTTTCTGCTGCGTCGTTAGTCAATTCGTCATGTACAACAGGATATCGCGTGATAGCAAAATCAGCATTCTTTCCCGCCTGATCTGGCATTTCTTGCCAAATCGCTTCTGTTACGAATGGCATAATTGGCTGCAACAAACGCAACGTCTGATCCAAAACATAAGCTAATGTTTGTTGAACAGGTGCTTTGTCACCATCACCGTTCAATGTTTCTTTGGTCATTTCGATGTACCAGTCGGCAAAATCATTCCAAATGAAATTATATAATGAACGACCAGCTTCGCCAAATTCAAATTTATCAAAATTACGTGTCACATCAGCAACTGTTGTGTTCAAGCGTGCCAAAATCCATTGATCGGCTAGTGTTAATTTATCCAAATCAGGCAATTGTGATGGCGTATCTTCTGCCAGATTCATGATAACGTATCGTGAAGCATTCCAAATCTTATTGATAAAGTTCCAAGCTGCATCCATCTTATCGTATGTGAAACGCACATCTTGTCCCGGAGTTGAACCTGTTGCTAAGAACCAACGCAATGCGTCAGCACCGTACTTTTCAATAACGTCCATTGGGTCAACACCATTGCCCAATGACTTTGACATTTTGCGACCTTCACCATCACGAATAAGACCGTGAATTAAGACATTTTTAAATGGTCGCTGACCAGTAAATTCCTTGCCTTGGAACATCATTCGTGCAACCCAGAAGAAGATAATATCATAACCAGTTACTAATGTATTGGTTGGATAATAGCGGGCAAAATCGCCATCCATTTTTTCCGGCCAACCCATTGTTGAAAATGGCCAAAGTGCACTTGAGAACCAAGTATCAAGCACATCAGGATCACGTTCCCAACCATCCCCTTCAGGCGCTTCTGTCCCAACATAAATTTCTTCGTCATCCGTGCCTTTGTTCTTATACCACGCAGGAATTTGGTGTCCCCACCACAATTGACGTGAAATAACCCAATCACGAATATTTTCCATCCAATGCGTGAATGTGTCTTCAAAACGTGCTGGCACAAATTCAACTTTCTCGTCTTCATTTTGCTGCATGTCTAGAATCTGCTTTGCCAATGGTGCCATTTTGACAAACCATTGCGTAGACAAACGCGACTCTACTGGTACACCGGTCCGTTCTGAATGACCAACTGAGTGAACAATTGGGTCAACTTTGAGCATGTAATCACCCGCTTCAAGGTCTGCCACGATTGCTTTGCGCGCTTCAAATCGTTCCATGCCGTTATATTTGCCAGCATGCTCATTCAAATGACCATCTTCAGTCATTGTGTTAATGCGTTCCAAATCATGGCGATTGCCGACTTGGAAGTCATTAGGATCATGAGCTGGTGTGATTTTTACCATACCAGTCCCGAAATCTTTTTCAACATATTCATCAGCGATAATTGGAATTTCACGACCAACGAGTGGTACCATGACTGTTTTTCCAATTAAATCTTTGTAACGTTCATCACTCGGATGTACGGCCACAGCAACATCACCAAACATTGTTTCTGGACGAGTCGTTGCAATTTCAATGTAATTCTTACCATTAAAAGTCGTACCATCGGTGAATGGATACTTAACATGGTAGAAAGCACCCTCATCGTCTTGATAAATTACTTCAATATCAGACAACGCAGTACGCGCTTGTGGATCCCAGTTAATAATGTATTCACCACGATAAATCAATCCCTTATTGTACAAATCGATAAAGACTTTGTTAACTGCTTTGTTCAAACCTTCATCTAATGTGAAACGTTCACGATCAAAGTCCAATGAAAGTCCCATTTTACCCCATTGTTGTTTGATAGTGGTGGCGTATTCATTTTTCCAATCCCAAACTTGTGCCACGAACTTCTCACGACCCAAATCATAACGAGAAATACCTTCACCGCGCAACCGTTGCTCAACCTTGGCTTGCGTTGCAATGCCTGCGTGATCCATACCGGGCAACCACAAAGTGTCAAATCCTTGCATGCGCTTTTGACGAATAATCATATCTTGCAGCGTCGTATCCCAAGCATGTCCTAAATGCAACTTACCTGTGACATTGGGTGGTGGAATGACAATTGAATAAGGTTCTGGTTCATTCCCCTGAATTTCTTGATTCGATTCTGGTGCAAAAAGCTTTTTGCTTTGCCAGTTATCGTACCGACCTGCTTCAACAGCAGTGGGATTATATTTTGTTGACATATCAATATCGCGCATTGTTATTTCTCCTTTGTATATTCAGTAAATTAGCTACTTTGTCAACTCATTTTAAAGCGTTACCACAAAAAAAACGCCAACATCCTAATATAGGACGCTGACGCGTGGTACCACCTAAATTGTCGTTACGAAACGACCACTTAATTTATTTTAATGTGATGAGTTAATCCTTAGCAACCTTGGGCATTAACGTGGTTGATTTACACCAAACATCAACTCTCTAAACACGCGCTTGCTTATTCCTCTAAGATAATTTTAATATTACCTTAAAATAATGCTATCGTCAAGTCACATTTAGTAAGCCTAATGCAAATTATTTTTGAGATTGTTGACCCGAAAAAATGACGATAGCATTATTAGCAGCAGTAATCGCCAATTTGATAGCTAATACTTTAGCAAAAAATCCATATTTATCTGTACTACAATCCTTAATAGTCACCCGAAATGCTATACTAATTGTAATATTATCCATCAACTTCAAAGGAAGTCAATTTGATGCCTGCCATTTTAAAAAGAATTATTACTGATAAAACATTTTTAATCACCTTAATCCTTGCAATCTTCTCAATGACGTTTGGTGTTGTCAAACTATCAGACATTGATACTAATACCATTACGTCACTAGCAGCATTAATCCTACTTATTACAATTTATCAAGCGCTCAATATACTCAAATTCGTCGCAAATTACATTATTGCAAAATGTAGCACGATCCGCTCTGTCATTTTAGTGCTTTTACTTTGCTCTTTTTTCGGCTCGATGTTTTTTACAAACGACGTTGCGATTTTGACCCTTGTGCCAATTGTTTTTAATATTACTCAAAAAATTAATGTACCAAAAATATTAACAATCAGTTTATTAACCATTTATGCTAATCTTGGCAGCGCTTTAACACCTTTTGGGAACCCACAAAACATTTATTTGGTGTCTCATTACCATCTCGGAATTGGTCAATTTATGATGATGTCGTTACCTTTTGGTTTGGTGGCGTTATTATCCATGTTTGTTGTTTTATTAGTCATCAAAAATCAACCCATTGATGATGTCACTTTACCATCAATTGAAATTAACCAACATAAAACTTGGCTATTGTTAGGCGCCACGTTAATCGTTCTTTTAGGGATTTTGTCAGTCATACCTGTTTATATGGCACTAATCGTTAGTGTTGTGGCGGCGGTTTTTTTGCAAAAGTCAGTTTTCAAACATGCTGATTACGGGATTATTTTAACTTTTGTAAATTTTTTCATTATTGTCGGCGCAATCAGTCGTATCAAATACGTGCAGACTTTGTTGTATCAACATACCACATCAAGCTTAGAAACGTTTTTCTCCGGTATGATAACTAGCCAATTCATCAGTAATGTGCCCGCTGCTATTCTAATCTCAAAATTCACCCAACATAGTTATGGCCTATATTTAGGTGTCACTGTCGGTGGATTAGGTACGCTCATTGCCTCACTGGCTAACCTTCTAGCTCTGCGCCAATATGCTGCTTTGTCACATCATCACAGTACGTTTGGTTTCTTCAAAACTTTCTCGCTTTTAAACATTGGTTTGCTATTGTTTTTCATAATTGTGGGCTTTATTTTGTTATCAGTTTAGGCGGTGAAAAACAGCGCTTCGATTATTCAGAAGCCAACACAAAGCTCTGTCATTATGGCTTAATGTAGCCGTAGCCTTCATTTTGCTTGATTGCCAATTCCACAACGCCTGAAGGAACAATCACGATATTATCTTGTAATTCGGTAGATGAAATATGCCTTTGATCAAGTGAATTTTTGCATACCGAAATAACAACAGAAGAACTAATCAAAGTGTTCAACTGCAAGTCAGATTGCTTAACAGCTTGTTCAACTGCACCACCATTGACCAAAAGTTCGATCGTACCCACAATTTCATTATCTTCGTACCATTCAACTAAATGTTTCAAATTTGAAAGGACAGTTTGCCACTTTTCTGATTCATCAATATGTACAATAACATTCATTGTATTTCACCTCGCTCATATATGTTTAAATATGTCCTTATTATAGTACAACAATTAAACACCAGCGCGATGGTCTTATAGTTCCTTAATATTTTTAAACAATGGTTTCATGATGAGAGGCGCCACAATTGTCGTAATCATCACTGTCACAATCATTTCACTTGAGAGATTTTGACTGACAATACCAGAGCTAATGCCAATCTGTATAATGACTAGTGCCATTTCTCCTCGTGATACCATTCCTGCACCAATGGCAGTGGCCACAGAAGACGATAACCCTGATAGTTTTGCACCCAAAAAAGAGCCAATCAATTTGGTCAAAATAGATAAAATGCTAAAAATAATTATCGCTACAATCTTGTCAGATGTGCTGGGCAAAGTTAGCGTAAGGCCAATCGAGCCGAAGAAAATAGGATAGAAAAACCATTTTCCTGCCATTGCAGTGCCTTTTCCCAAATAGTCAGCTAGGGTATATTTTTTAATGAGTATCCCCACGGTAAAAGCCACTAGTGGCACCAAGCCGCCCAATCCCAGTTGACCACCCAAGACAACAGAGAATACTGTCATGGCAATTAAAGCAATCACATCATCAAGAATCGCTGCTGACAAAATAATAGCGCCTAGGGACGTGGCTAATTTTCTTTGTTCAGCCAAAACAGCTAATGTGATTGAAATTGATGTTGCTGCAAAAACAACACCAGCAAACAAAGCCACTCGTAAATCATACCCTAACAAAATAAATGCCAGCGGCATCACTAGCACAGGTACCACAACACCAAATACGGCAATAGCAGAGGATGCTTTAATATGTTGCTTCATGACTTTCAAATCTGATGATAAGCCAGAATGAAACATTAGCATTGCAATACCTATTTCTGCCAAGAGGTGAATGAGTGCCGTTGACTGCACCCAATTTAACACACTGGTTCCCAAAATAACACCAGCTAATAGCTGACCAACAACTTCCGAAAATCCTAATTTAACAACTAATTTTCCTAATAAAATAGTAATAATAATCAGTACGATAATCAATAAAAATGACACGTGTTTCTCCTTTTTGCAATCAAAAAAACTTCAAAAATGGTTAGTTCCCCGACTAACCAATCTTGAAGTTTTCACCCAACCGATTGCGATTTATTTTCTCCATCATAACACGGTCAATCCATATTTAGCAACCAAACCTTGGCTAATACATTGTGATCTTTTTCCTGTTTAGTAGCCATGATATCACCACTAAGATAACAACAATGGCTAAAGCCAAAGTCGCTATCTCAAATAGGAAAGTATATGATTGCTTTTCTATAATAATACCGCCAATTAATGGCCCAATTGCACGACCCGCCGACGACCATGAGTTAACTAACCCTTGATAAAGGCCTTTAGTGCCTAATGGTGCCAAGTTATTAACTAAAGCCGGAATCGTTGGAATAGCAGTTGCTTCACCGATAGTTAACAAAATCATTGCGACAACAAAATAACCGTAATCATGGGCAAAAACAAGCGTCACAAATGATATTGTCACAAAAATCAACCCAAATATAATTTGTACAATATAGTTTTCGTAGTAGCGTGACAACCAAATAATAATCAGCTGCATGACCATAATCAAGAAAGCATTTAGTGTCCACAATAACGAATATCGACTAAGCGGAATGCCTAAATCTGTCATGTATACTGAAAGATTAGAATCCCATTGCTGATACATTGTCCAGATGATCATCAGTGAAATAAAAAGCGTAAATAAAACAATCAAATTTGGCTTTGGCACGACAGCTTTGCCTTTATTTTTTTCGTCAGAATTTAATGGTTTCGTAGCGTTTGCACCAGACGAAGAATATTTTGTCCAAGCAATCAATAAAAATATCAAATAGAGGAAAATAGCAATCATAAATAGATAAGTTATGCCAGCATCATAAACAAAACCAACCAAAGATGTCCCTATCACAACACCCATGTTCTGAACAAAATAAAGTATTGTAAAGACACGCCGACTATCTTTGCTATCAACATTAGTTCCCATTGCATAAACCAGTGTCGAATTCCAGCCAGCACTTAACCCGTTCAAAAATAATAAAATACCAAAGGCTGGCCACCCATGAAAAAAAACTAGCAAAATAAAGCTCAAAAGCGCGCCAAGAATACCATAACGTATCAGTCGCGCCGGATTAAAACGGTCAAACAATGCACCACCAACATAACTCCCAATCACACTGGCCAATGAATTGAAAAATAAAACAATCCCAATCATTGTTAATGATATTCCCAAATCGTTATGCAAATACACACTGGTTAATGGCCAAATAAAGCTCATACCGACACTACTCAAAAAAGCACCTGCTGCCAGCCAAATTAATCCAATTTTTTTCATGTCACCCTCCTATTTTTGACAACGATAAATGATAAAAAATGCCAATAAAAAACGGCTTAGACGCCGATTTTTGCGAAATACTCTGTGATTATCGTTTAATTTAAGTACGATTGGCTCATTGTTGCTTTACCAATCATCTTATCTCTCATTATTTCATATTGTTTGTCATAGCTGTGACCACTTTACTAATTTTTAAATAATCATTACGTTTGGTATGATATTATGAAGATATCAGATTAAATAAGTTGGCGGTAAAACAACTAAAATATTTGTTTTTGAAAGGATTTATTGTGACAGAAAAAATAATTGTCGAATATTTTGAGATGTGGGTTAAACGCGATTTTACACAACTACAACGCATTTTTTCGAGTAACATCACTTATCACGAATGCACTGGTGCTATGTATATTGGCATGATTGAATTAAAAGCATGGATCACAGCATCATTACAAAAACAAACTGTTTTAATGTGGCAAATAAAAAACATTCAGCAAATAGACACCCAAACATTTTTCGTCGAGTGGTTTTTCAAAGCTCGAGAAACCCAGACCTACTGCTTTGATGGCGTATCAAAAATTCAATTTGATAATCATAAAATCATTGCCATTGATGAATACGCAGCAAAACACAATATCTATCGACCATATCAAAAAAATTAAGCCAACATATTAAAAAAATAACCAGCACTCAATGTCGATTATTAATTATGCCAAAAATTACGTGCAATGAACCACGTTAAAAGCATTCGGGAGAGAAATTATGGATGAAAATGGTATCAATGTACCAGCAGAAGTTAAAGGTTGGAATTGGGGCGCCTTTATGTACAACATTTTTTGGGGTATTGGTAATAAAACATACTTACCACTCCTCTGCCTGATTCCAGTTTTCAACTTTGTGTGGATTTTTGTCTGCGGTTTTAAAGGCAATGAATGGGCATGGCAAAAAGGCGATTATAAGGATGTCGAGACATTCAAAGCTGTACAGGCAACTTGGAACCGTGCTGGAATCGTTCAATTTATCATTGCCATCGCAATCATGGTATTGTACTTTATGTTCTTCGCAGCTATTATTTCTTCGGTAGTAAATAGCAATAATTACTGAAAATCATGCACTCGTTGAGTGCGTACATACTTAACAAGACAAATAACACCCCTTTCAACATACGGCAATATCATCTGACCGGACTTAGAAAAGCTTTGCAATCTTATTTTTATCTAACACTGATTGGCTGCAATCGATAAAGTACGGCATTTGCCAATCCTGTGTCTTTTTAGCAGTTTGATTTAAGTTAGATTCCCAAATAGGGTAAACTCTAAAAGCCATTTTACCAACGACATCATCATGGCTTAAAATACTTTTTCTAACTAATATACTTTTGGGAAACACAAACTGACCGCTTTTCTCACCATCTGTAATATTGACAATCAATCGCTCTGGACTATTTTCGACCGTAAACGGTTGATTTTTATTTTGACAATTTTTTTCCCAACATACAACAAAGTAACCTTGCTTAGTAGGAGTTTTTTTGCAAGCCGAGTACGAACAAAATGGTCACCAAGTTGTAGTGTCATCCCTTCGTACTCACTATTTTGCACTTCCAGTGTTACACCTGATACAGACATGCCTAAAACATTCGTTTCGACGCGATTTATTATTTTAAGAGACTTCATAATACATTCTCCTCCCGTTATGCATTAACTACTGATAAATTGATTTTCCTTTGCGTTACATGTACTTTCATAAATCTCTCCTAATTCGTTATTCATCACCACTTGATTGTCTTTTATAAATAATAAAATAATTCAATAATGATGCAGCGATAACAATGCTCGCTAAAACGTTGAACCATAAAGCATTTATAATCCAAGACAATAGCATACTACTCAGTAAACTAATATTCATCACATATTCTGCTGTTTTTAGTGTCATGATTGGCCCCTCTGTTCAAAAACTATTCTTATTGTGATGATACATGATTAATGGTCGCTAATCAAAGAAATCATGATCAATAGGTATTTACGAAAAAAATAAACCTACCCTGTCAATTAGTCACACGAAATCCGATGACAGAAATTTGTTTAATTAACCTATAATGACTTTCCCCCAATGAATATCTCATAATACCTTTTATTGTATTTGCATGTCTGATATTATTAAATCAATAAATCATGAACACGAAACGCAAAAACAGTATTATCAAGAACAAACCATTTTAAGGAGAAGGACACACATTATGATTTCTATCGTATCTCTTAATAATAAAAGAAGTTGGCGCGCCACGCTATTGGAAAAAATAATTCGTCCCATCCCCTTAGTCAAAGACGAAAGAAAAGAGCAGAATTTTGAAAAAGCACTGATTGATAGTGAAACACCTTATAAACTACCCAAAGCAGCGCAAAAAAAATTTAACATTCACAAAGTTGCGCAAATAGATGAAACAACTTTTGAAATACAGCCACAAAATAAAAAAATTTCTAAAACGATATATTACCTTCATGGTGGTGCCTACTGGTGGCAACCTTCTAATTTACACTTCAAAATGCTACAAAAATTGGCTGATGCGAATCAAGCAAGAGTCATCATACCAGTTTATCCCAAATCGCCACGCTACACTGCTGACGATGTGTTGCCGTATATCTTAGATAACTACAAAAAAACGATTAACAAATACCATATTATGTCATCCGCGCTCACTTTGATGGGCGATTCTGCCGGTGGTGGTCTTTGCTTGTCACTATTAGAATTATTAGAACATGAAACAATAGCGCAACCCCATCGTGTTATTTTATTTTCTCCTTGGCTAGATATCAGCAACTCAAACCCTGATATGAAGTCGATTCAGCACACAGATCCACTACTAAATATAGAAGCACTAGCTTATCAAGGGGAAATATATAGTGGCAGCTTTAAGACTGACGCACCTCTTGTTAGCCCAATCAACGCTGATTTCAGCAAATTCCCACCGGTTGATATTTTTTCCGGTACGCATGACATTCTCTACGCTGATGTGAAAAAATTATCACGTCGCGATAATGATAACGTCAATTTCTATATTTTTCCAAAAATGAATCACGTATTTGTTACTTTTCCTGTCCCAGAAGCAGAAAAGGCACTGAGTATCGTCAAGCACTTAATCACGCATTGATCAGTATTTGTCTGTGGGTAACTTTGATTTCAGCCTTTTCGTTAAAAGCAAAACCACGTGCTAAGCGTTTAATTTTTAATACTTAGGAATCAGGCTCTTTCGTTGCGTTGTTAATCGTTTTAAAATAAAGAAAATAACGAGGTTATCAAACTATGCTGACAGTAATCGTCGATTTAATTCAATCAATATTTGGTGCCTTTGCTAGCGGAAAAACCGTGGCAGAGTTTGAAAAAGATGAGCCACAGGACAAAATTAAAAAATAATTGCTCATTCTAATATTAGGTTTACGCCTTAGATTATATTAACATTAATGACTATAACTACTAACCAACACAATAAACTATTGCCCCGAAAAATAAAAACATAGGAGCGTTTTAAAATGCAATCATATGCTAGTAAAGATGAATTAATTATGGCTATTAAGACTAACTATAAAAAATACATCAATGAATTCAGTAACATACCAAATGATTTGAAAGATAAAAGCATTGAAGAAGTCGATCGTACTCCATCTGAAAATCTTTCATATCAACTTGGCTGGATTACTTCGTTATTAAGTTGGGAACAAGATGAAAAAGCAGGTAAAAAAGTTGATGTACCAGCAAAAGGTTACAAATGGAACAATCTGGGCGGATTATATACCTCTTTTTATGAAACTTACAATCATTACTCTCTACCAGAATTAATTGAATTATTAAACTCAAGTGTGGCAGAACTCTGCCACTTAGTTGAATCACTCCCAGAAGATGTCTTATTTGAACCGAATAAACGTCAGTGGGCAACGACAAACGCACAATGGCCAGTATGGAAATGGGTTCATATCAATTCTGTCGCACCGTTTAAAACATTTAGAACCAAAATTCGCAAATGGAAAAAGAGTGCTCTCTGATGAATTAGATACAACTTTCCTCAGTGATATGAAACAAAAAAAATGACTCATTATTTCAATAGGTAATTAGTTCGGTACTTAACAGCAAATAATACGTGCAGAACCACGTTAAAAGCATTCAATAAAACAGTTAGGAAAATAAACAATGTCAAAAGATAGTCAAGAAACTAATACACAAACAGTAGCTTATGGTTGGCAACTAATTACACCTGAAAACACAATCGTTACCGATAATGAACAGGGCAATATCATCATTGGGGATAGTTCTAATGATTTTAGTGGTGGACCATTTATAGTGTTAAAAGTTAGCGAAAACGAAGCCACGGTAAAAGCTAGTGGTTACTTTGAACAAGGTGTATCAATTACCCTAGATAAAAAGATTATTGTTCAACGCCGTCCTGATATTGAGTTAGAGGACTAATTAACTAGTATAAAAAAGCACTCATGGAGTTATAAATAGCACAGATTCAATTAGGAGCATTTTCATCATGAAAGCAAACACATTTTGGTCCATATTAACAATTATTTTAGTAATTATATCTGGATACTTCTTATTTCTTCATCCTGACTACGTTTTTGGGATTAAATTTGGATTCCATGGTATAAACAAAACATACTACGTATCTTGTTTAGCAACTTCATTAGTTGTAACCATTGTTAGCTTAGTCGGCTGGTTTACTAACAGATATAGAAAAATTGGGTAACTATTTTGCTTATAAGACAATTTATTATTTTGTAAAAGCGATCATAAAACTTACGTGCAGAACCACGTTAAAAGCATTATTGGGGATGAAATATGAAAACACAAATTATAACTGGTTTTTGGACTGCTAAAAGTTTCGTTGAAAGATTAAACGGTACTTTAGCTGAATTGGAAACAGACGGTCACGAAATTATTGAAGTCCAGTATACTGATTCCTTTTTTTGCTACTCTGCTCTAATACTATACAAGTAAAAAAGCACTCACAGAGTGCGTACATAACGATATATGGGGATATTAAATGAAAACAGAATTGAAAAGAACTGTTAAAAACGCTGGTTTGATGTTAAGTCACATGACATTTAGCGAATCGAATTTTGCTACCGTCATTGAAATTAATGTTATCAAATACAATGATGAGGCTTGGCGCCTTGCTATGCTGATGAACGCTTCTATGTTCACATATGATTTAGGGTTATCAGAAACTAACAATGGCGCTATAAAATGTGCCGAATTTTTGTTTGAGCATGAAGCAAACAAAGAAATATTAACACTCATACGAGAGTCAGAAAATCTATAACGTCATTGTCCGACACAAAGGCAATCATAGGCAAGTGCAAAAATACTTTTTATAGATGTTAATTTTTATTCAAAATAGGAGAATTAAAACATGTTTATCGGAAAAAATGTAAAACTATCACATTATCATGAAACAGATGGTGAAAACTTAGCAAACTGGCAATGGGATGAAAACTTTCTGTCAACATTAACTAGTGATATGATTCATCCCTACACTGCCAATGACCGGGAAAAAATATTTTTAGAAAACACTGACAGTTCTGAAAATGTGTCGTTCACAATCAGAAAAACAAATGATGATAGTTTGATTGGTTATGTGACGTTAACCGACATTAGCGTTCGTAATCACTCCTGCGAATTGGGGATTGGTTTTCCTAAAGCTGAAGATCGTTCTAAAGGTTATGGTACAGAAGCAATGAAACTGATTCTTGATTATGGTTTTAATAACCTTAATATGCATAAAATCAAGTTATCCGTCTATCCATTCAATACTGGTGCCGTAAAAGCCTACACAAAGGTCGGTTTTGTCAAGGAAGGCACCGCAAAAGATGAAATTTTTTATGATGGCAAATGGGTTGACATTGATTACTATGCTATTTTTCAAGATGACTGGTTTGCAACGCAACGTTAATCACGCTCACAACAGAAAAAAATGCATCACCCACGTTGATAGTAACAATAATCAATCACACTAACAGCAAATACTCAAAAAATGTGACAAATCATTAGAAAATATAAAATATTTTTTTCTTACCAAAAAAGTCAAGCACTCCACGAGTTTAGCACTTGACTTTTTTATTGGTTTTTCTTTTGTGTCATTAACATTAAGCATAGTACTACCAAAGTGGTGCCCAGAGAAACAAAACCTGTAGTATCCGTTATTCTTCCGACCATAATCCATGATACAAATACAGATATATATAACAAATAATCCCACCAAACCAGCTCAATTTCACTATACTTGTAGCTTCTGTACACCAAATAACAGCCAACAAGCACAATTAAAACAATAACAACCCAATAAACCATCCGCCACATCATCCTTCTCTCCTCTAAATCACTCAATAATATCAATTATTAATTCGTCCTTTGACAGAGAACATACAAACGCCTATCAACTTATTGATTTTTGGTAATTTTATAGACACTGCCATCAGTTTTTCAAAAGAAAAGGCGTTACATCAAGGTTTTGAAACCCTATGCAACACCATGACATACACTAGTGGATCTGAGGGGAGTCGAACCCCTGTCCAAACCGTCCGATACACTGGCGCCTACGCTTATAGTGTTATCATTTGAATTTCATTAACTTGTACGCCATAACACACGGCTAATCAAATTAACTAATCTGATAAATTTAACATTGCCCTTCCAGATGTAAACAACAATGCGATCTGACCTTTTATGGCCTAACCTCAGACGTCAGAAACCAAGATTAAGCTACGTATTGCTGGTTTTTAAGCAGCGATTGCGTAAGAGTTTTCGTTTTTTGCAGTTAAAATGTCTGCCCGTTTAACGCCCGGACGGCGAAACGCAGCCAATGCTCTAAACAGCCTGTCGAATTCCAAAAAACAGACCCAAAACATAATAAACAATTTATTATAAACTGTCATCATATTAATTGTAACACAGGTTAAATGTCAATCATGCTTAAAAAGCTCTAAAACGCGCACGTCGCTGATTGACCAGTTCACTTGGCGTTAACTGGTTCAGCGCTTTAATTTCATCATCCAGTCTTTTTCTGATTAAATTAAAGACACGGGGATGATTGTGTGATTCCGGCACAATATATTCAATAATGTCTTTTTCAAACAAATCTTTTGCGGTTAGCCCCATAACGGCGGCAGCTTCATCACTACGTTTGCTATCTTTCCAAAGAATTGATGCAAATCCTTCTGGCGACAAAATAGAATACGTAGCATTCTGAAACATCCAAACTTGGTTAGCAGTGGCAAGCGCCAGTGCACCTCCCGAACCACCTTCACCATAAACAATGGCTATCATTGGTACCGTCAGCTTCATTGATTCAAGTATAGACTTGGCAATCGCTTCCCCTTGTCCCTGTGCCTCAGCCTCTTTACCTGGAAAAGCACCCGGTGTATTAATAAATGTGATAATTGGTCGATGGAACCGTTGCGCTTGCTGCATTAAACGTTGCGCCTTACGATAGCCCCAAGGTTCTGGAGAACCGTTGCGTTTACTCAACTTATCATGAATATCAGTTCCCTTGTCAATGACAATAATCGTCACTGGCTGACCGTTTAAAGCCGCAATCCCCCCAATAACTGACATATCATCCCCGCTCAATCGATCACCATGCAATTCGACAAAATCAGTGAATATACCATCAATAATTTCACGCGCCATGAAACGATCTTCTCGAGATTTTTTTACGACTTGAGCTGGCGTCAATTCACGCTTGAAAATTTTCAAACTATTCAAAATATCTGCTGACATATTATTCCTCTAGACTTGTATGCAACTTAACAATTTTAGCAATCATTGGTGCCAAGGACTCACGTGGCACAATTTGATCCACAAAACCATTTTCTAATAATGTTTCAACACGCTGGAAATCTTTAGGTAATTTTTCATGAATTGTAGATTCAATCACGCGGGCCCCAGCAAAACCTACCAATGCATGGGGCTCAGCTAAAGTAATATCACCTTGCATGGCAAAACTAGCTGTCACGCCACCCGTTGTTGGATCTGTCAAAACAACAAGATATAATAAACCAGCCTCTTGGTGTTGCGCAACAGCAGCAGATACCTTAGCCATCTGCATCAACGATTGAATTCCCTCTTGCATTCTCGCCCCACCTGAAGCCGTGAATAGTACGACTGGCAAACGATGAGATGTTGCATATTCAAAGAGACGCGTAATCTTTTCACCAGTCATTGAACCCAGCGAACCCATCATGAAATATGAATCCATGACACCTAATGCTACTTTTTGTTTTTCAATTGTTGCCAGACCCGTCAGGACAGATTCACCTAGCTCTGTTTGTGATTGTGCTCGTGCTAACTTCTCGGCGTAACCCGGAAATTCTGGATTAGTCATTTGAATATCGGCGTCCATTTCTTCAAAACTATCAGTTAACAAACTGACACGTTCGCGCGCTTGCAAACGAAAGCCATAGCCACAATTAGCACATACTCGAAATTCTCCAAGCTGTTTATTATACATCTGAGCACCGCAATAAGGGCAAGCAAGGAAAAGGCCATCTGGAATACGATCATTCACAGACGCATCACGTTTGATTTTTTCCTTCGAACTTTTATTTTCATATAAATCCATTTTTCTCTCCATTATAACAATACCGCACACGTTAGACGCATACGGTAGTCATTTTATTGATTATCTGGCAATGTTTGCGTCCATCTTGGTAGAAATTCACTTTCCAAATAACGTGTGTCAAATTCGCCACGTTGAACCTGTGGATCAGCTAACAAAGCTTTTTGAAAATTACGGCTAGTAGCTACACCACGAACAACAGTTTCATCAACTACGCGTTGAATTTTCTTCATGGCTGTTGGACGATCATCAGCTTTAACAATTAATTTACCAATCATCGAATCGTAAAATGGTTGAATTTTATCGCCATTAAATAAGGCTGAATCAATACGAACACCCGGTCCACCAGTTGGCAAAAAGACAAAATCAATAGTTCCAGCACTAGGTGCAAAGTGTTTTTCTGGCTGCTCAGCCGTCAAACGTACTTCAATAGAGTGGCCTTTAACGCTGACGTCATCTTGAACGACCGGCAAGTCTAAACCTGCCGCAACTTGAATTTGTAACTTAATTAAATCTAATCCAGTGACCATCTCAGACACCGGATGCTCGACTTGAATACGTGTATTCATTTCCATAAAATAGAAATGACCATCACGATCTTGCAAAAATTCAATGGTGCCAGTATTTTCATACGCCAAAGCCTTTGCGGCTTTAGTAACAATTTCGCCAAGATGGGCGCGCATGTCAGGCGTTACACCAGTAGCTGGTGATTCTTCAATCACTTTTTGATTATTTCGTTGTAATGAACAATTTCGTTCTGGCAAATAAACAACATGACCATTCTCATCACGGAACACCTGCATTTCAATGTGGCGGACACGTGACATAACTTTTTCAATATACATGTGATCATCGCCAAACGAAGCACGTGCTTCGTTCTGAGCATCATCAAATTTATCTGATAACTCATCTTCACCATAAACAAAACGCATGCCTTTACCGCCACCACCAGCAGCAGCTTTCAGCAACAAAGGATAACCAATTTTATCAGCAACTGTTTTCGCTTCATGAAAATCACGGATAAATCCCTCTGAACCAGGAATCACTGGTACGCCAGCACGTCGCATTTCTTCACGTGCGTTGGCTTTATTACCCATTAACTCAATTGTTTCTGGCCTAGGACCAATCCATTTAATACCAACTTCGCCAACCATTTCAGCAAACAATGTATTTTCAGCTAAAAAACCATAGCCCGGATGAATTGCCTCGGCTCCCGACAGCAAGGCAGCACTTAAAATATTTTTCATATTTAAGTACGAATCCTTAGGCTTGGGTCCCCCAACAGCAATCGCTTCGTCAGCGATTTGTACATGTAAACTGTCTTTATCGGCTGTTGAGTAAATAGCAACTGAAGCAATGCCCATTTCTTTTAGCGTTCGAATAATGCGAACCGCAATTTCACCACGATTAGCAACAAGCACTTTTTTAAACATGTTACTCTCCAATAATAAATGTTAGCTCAGCAGTAGTCGCTTTTTTGTCCCCAATCCAAGCAATACCCTTGCCTGTACCAATTGGGCCACGCAAGCGATCAAGTGTTACCTCTAAACGTAATTGGTCCCCAGGACGCACCATTTGACGGTAACGAGCCTTTTTAATTCCACCAAAATAGGCTGTTTTTCCCTTAAATTCAGGCATTGATAATAGTGCAACTGCACCAGTTTGTGCCAATGCTTCAACCGTCAATGCGCCGGGAAATGTTGGGTTACCGGGAAAATGTCCTTGAAAAATTTCTTCATTCACACTAATATTTTTAATAGCCACTGCTTTTTCACCAGGGACTAATTCCTCAACTGTATCCAACATTAACATTGGATAACGATGGGGTAAAATTTCTTGAATTTGTTGTGTATTTAGAACTGTCATGACTGGCTCCTTATCGTTTAATGGTCAAAAACATTGGTAATTTATTCAAAGCCGCTTAGTCTGGCTTTACAACATAAAGTGGCTTATTGTAATCAACCACTTCTTCATTTTCTACCAGAATTTCGCTAATTGTTCCTGAAACTTCACTATGAATTTCTGTCATCAGTTTCATTGCTTCGATAACAGCTACTGTTTCACCAACCGTGACCTTGTCACCAACTTGTTTAAACATTGGTGCTTCTGGCTTAGGCTGCAAATAAACCGTACCAACCATTGGCGCAACAATTTCAACACCTGCTGTTTCCGGCTGTGCCAATGCATGTGGCGCATCAACAGGAGCTGCTGGTGCTTGAGGTGTGCTTTGTGTTGCTGCAACTGGATTGATGATTGATGCAGCTTCATTTTTTGACAAATGCAAATTAAAATCGCCATCAGTCACTTCAAATTCACGTAATGAACTGTTTTCTAAATCAGCAATTAGTTGTCGGATTTCTTCAATATCTAAACTCATTTTTAAGCCTCTTCGTGCCATTTTTTAAAGACAATGACAGCATTGTGTCCGCCAAAACCATAGTTAGCGCTCAGTACATATTCAGGTGCTTGATGCTTTGTATCATCATCAACTAAATTAACCACTTTTGTGTCATCATCTTGTTCATCAACACCAACGTTAACAGGTAATTCACCACGTGTTAAGGCACCGACAGAAATCAATGCTTCAATTGCACCAGCAGCACCTAACAAATGACCGGTCATCCCCTTAGTTGATGATACAGGCACCGTATTTTCACCAAATACTGTTGCAATCGCATGCGCTTCACCAGAATCATTGGCGCCCGTAGCCGTACCATGCGCATTGATGTAGGAAATTTGATTAGCATCTAAATTAGCATCATTCAATGCATCACGCATTGCTCGTGCAGCACCTTCACCATCAGGCGAAGGAGACGTCATGTGGTAAGCGTCAGAAGAGGCGCCATAACCAACCAGCTCAGCCAAAATATGAGCCCCACGTGCTTGTGCATGCTCTAAGCTTTCAATTACCAAAATACCAGAACCTTCACCTAGAACGAAGCCATGACGGTTCTTATCAAAAGGTTTAGAAGCTTGCGTCGGATCTTCTTCTTTTGACAAAGCTGTCAAAGCTGCGAAACCGGCAATACCAATTTCGTTAACAGTTGCTTCAGAACCACCAGTCAACATTACATCAGCTTTACCTGATTGAATACGCCAGAAGGCTTCACCAATTGCATTAGTTGCGGAAGCACAAGCGGTCACAATTGTTGAGTTAATACCCTTAGCACCAAAACGTAGTGATACATTTCCAGAAACCATGTTGGGAATTGATTCTGGCACAAATAATGGACTGACACGTTGCGGCCCTTTATCATGCATTTTGATAACTTGCTCTTGAATCGTTGTCAAACCACCAATACCATTCCCCAAAATCACACCAAAACGTGTTGGATCTGCAACGGTAGTTGGTACATCAGCATCGGCATCAGCTTTCAAACCAGCGTTTTCCAAAGCCTGATCAGCAGCATCAATGGCATACTGCGCAAATAGGTCCATCTTACGAGCATCTCGCTTACCAACACGTAATGCTGGATCAAAACCATCAACCTGTCCTGCTACGGTGATGCCAGTTTCTGAAGCATCAAATTTTGTGATTGGCTTAATACCAATTTTTTCATTGAAGATACCATCCAAAAAAGATTGTGTATCGTTACCTAATGGCGTTACTGCGCCAAGTCCTGTCACTACTACTCGTGTCATAATATTTTGAGCGCTCACGGTCAACTCACCGTACACGCCTTTCCTTTCTTTATTTTACGATAATGCAGTTTATATGTATAAACCGCCATCAACTGTAATAGTTTGTCCAGTGATATAGTCGTTTTCGGCTAAAAACAATGCCGTTTGTGCGATTTCGTCAACTTGTCCAAAACGTGCCAAGGGAATGTTTTTAAGAATTTCAGCTTGTGTAGCCTCAGGCAAGGCAGCCGTCATATCCGACACAATCATACCAGGTGCAATGGCATTAACGCGAATATGGCGTCTTGCACCTTCTTTAGCCAAAGATTTTGTCAAACCAATAATACCAGCTTTTGAGGCTGCATAATTAGTTTGCCCCATGTTACCCATTAAGCCAACCACTGAACTCAAATTGATAATCACACCATGTTTCTGGCGAATCATCTTTTTAAATACTGGTTGCGTGACATTAAAGGTACCATTAAGATTAACGTTCACAACTTGTGCAAAATCTTCAGGTGTTAGGCCCATCGCCAACTGATCTTTCGTAATACCAGCATTGTTGACTAGAACATCAATTCCTTGAAAATTTTCCTGTTTATAAAGGGCTTTTAAGCTTGCTTCAGCCGCTGCTGCATCGGCAATATCAAATTGTAAAACTCGAACATCATGTTGAAATTCTGCCAATGTTTCTGCTTTAATTTCTGAACGTGCATGTAAAATTAAATTCGCGCCTGCAGCATCAAAAGCTTTAGCAATGGCTAGACCAATTCCACGTGAAGATCCCGTAATCAATACTGTTTTTCCTGTAAAATCTGGCATGTTACACCTCTGCTTTCATCAATAATTCATTGACCTCGTTAAAACTTGTCAAATCTGTAATCGCATAACGTTTGATCGTTTTAGGTGCGATTTTTTTGGCAAATTTAACCAATGTTTCTGAAGGACCAATCTCGATAAATGTATCGACACCATCAGCTACCATTTGCTCAATATCTTGAGCAAAGTAGGTAGGTGATGTGATCTGTTTTGTCAAAGTTTCATGTAACTGATTAACTTCAAATGGTTTAGCTGTTGTATTAGAATAAACCGGATACTGCAACGAATTGAACGTTTCATCTGCTAATCGCGTTGCCAACTGTGCCGCGGCATCCTTCAAAAGTGGTGTGTGAAAGGCGCCTGTTACAGGTAGTTCAACGGTTCGCTTAATTCCCGCATCCGTCAGTTTAACAACCGCTTCATCAACATCATTGGCAATACCACCGATTACTAATTGAGAGAATGTATTAAAGTTAGCTGGATAAACACGTTTGCCATCTGATTGCATTGCCGTCAATACATCAACAACTAATTGCTGATCATCTCCCATAACTGCAACCATTTTACCAGGATTTTTGTCGCCAACAGCTTGCATATAAGCACCACGATCTTTGATAATGGCAACAGATTGTGCAAAGCTAAATGCACCTGCCACAGTCAGTGCTGAATACTCACCCAAGCTCAATCCTAAGCTAGCTACGGGTTGTGGTAATCGCTCACCTAATGCCTTAACTATGGCCACACTCATTGCCAATATAGCTGGTTGCGCATACTGTGTTTGGAATATTTTTGCTTCGTCTTGAACAACTGTTGCTAAATCATACCCCAATATTTCACTGGCTTGATCGATTGTCTCACGATATACCGGCAAAGCTTCATACAAATCAGAACCCATACCCACTTGTTGGGCACCTTGACCACTGAATAATAAACCAATTTTCATGTTAAACCCCATATACCATATTTATAAGAAACAACCCAATCAAATTGGGTTATCGTCCTATTTTGTTGTATTCTCAACACCCATTAAGTCGGTTGCTTGTGCCCAAATATCTTCTAGAATTTCAGCCACTGGCTTTTCATCATGAATTAAACCAGAAATTTGACCGGCCATGAAAGCACCACCGTCTTTATCGCCTTCTTGTACAGCACGCTTCAACGTACCAGATTCCAACTTTTCAATTGCTTCGGCATCTGGCTTTTCTTTTTGAAGTTCATTCACCTCGTTTTTAACAAACGATTTCGCCATTTTGTTTTTCAAAACACGCGCACGATTGCCAAGTAAATTACCTGTTACGATTGTATCAATATCTTTAGCTTTTAGAATCTTAGCTTTAAAATTAGGATGGACTTCTGACTCAGCTGCTGTTAAAAAGCGAGTTCCCATTTGGGCGCCGGCAGCTCCCAACATAAATGCAGCAGCCACACCGCGACCATCACCAATGCCACCAGCTGCAATCACTGGAATATCAACCGCATCAACAACTTGAGGTACCAAAGCCATTGTGGTTAACATACCAATATGTCCACCTGATTCCATACCTTCAGCAACTACGGCATCAACACCCTTTTTTTCCATCATTTTAGCCAAAGAAACTGATGGTACAACTGGCATAACAATAATTCCTGCTGCATGTAACTCATCCAAAAAAGGTGATGGATCCCCAGCGCCAGTGGCAACCACTGCAACTTTTTCTTCTATAATAACATCAAAAACTTCACGGATATGGCGGCTCAGTAGCATCACATTGACACCAAATGGCTTGTCAGTTAACGCTTTTGCACGCTTAATTTCGCGGCGTACATCTTCTCCATGCCAATAGCCAGTACCAATAATACCAAGACCACCGGCTTCTGAAACTGCTGCTGCTAAAACACCTGTTCCGGCCCACGTCATTCCCCCTTCGACAATAGGGTATTTCATGCCTAATTTTTCAAAGATTGGGTTTGTTATTTTTACTGTCATGCTCTCATCCTTAAACTTATAGTATGTACGCGGTTTCCCGCATCAATTAGGCAGCCAACTGTTCCTTGATCTTGTCAACCAAGTCTTGAACTGTCTTGATGTCTTCTGCCACGGCAAGTTTGATATCAAAGTCATCTTCAACACGGTTCAAAACTTCAAACAAATCTAATGAATCAGCATCAATATCATTTGTTAAGTCAGTTGTTAATGATACTTCATCATCTTCCAAATCAAATTGGTCAACCAAAATTTCTTTTGTCTTGTCAAAAATTTCTGCGTCTGTCATGTTAATTATTCTCCTGTAAAATGTGTGTATAGTCGTTAGATTTTTGCGGTGCAGCCGACTACACCGAATTGATTATAATTGCCAAACTTGTGCGCCAACGGTAAGACCACCACCAAATCCAGCTAATGCTATGGTCTGTCCAGCATGTACTTGACCTGACTCAACTAAATCATTTAGTAAAATACCAATGCTTGCTGCACTCGTATTGCCATTAATTGCCATATTAATTGGAAACTTTGACATCGGTTGTTTGAATCGTTTAGCAATTGAAGCTACAATACGAGAATTGGCCTGATGTAGTAAATAATAGTCAACATCGTCTGGCGATATTTTAGCCTGTTCTAAAGCTGCTTGCAGTGCCTCGGGCACCTCTCGGGTCGCAAAATTATACACTTCACGGCCATTCTGATGAAAATACGGATCGAGTGCACTAATTTCTTTTGAAAATGGATTATCATTTGCAAATTTACCGGCAACTAGATTATCACCTTTTTCACCAAAAGTTCTAAGTTCTTCAGCTAACAAGCCAACATTTTCCTGTGTGCGTTCAACGATAACGCCAGCTGCGCCGTCACCAAACAAGACAGCTGTGGTTCGATCATGCCAGTCAACTAGCTTCGAAAGGACTTCAGCGCCAATGACTAAGCCACGGCGATAGCGTGTCATTAACAAACTAGAAGCAACGCTCATACCATAAACAAATCCCGAGCAAGCTGCACTTAAATCAAATGCGAATGCGTTATTTGCACCGATATTTGATTGAACAATTGCTGCCGTACTAGGTGACAAACTATCAGGCGACATAGTGCTGACAATAATAAAATCAAGCGTTTCTGGTGCAATGCCTGTTTTTTCTAACAGTTTCTTAGCAACACTAGTTGCCAAATCACTCGTATTTTCGGTTGTAACAACGTGTCGCTGATGAATACCAGTGCGCGTATAAATCCACTCATCATTAGTATCCATCAACTTGCTTAATTCATCATTTGACACCACATTTTCGGGTGAATGGCTCGCAACTGCAACCATTTTAATTTGTTCCATGTTGCCCTCACTTACTCAATATTGCCATCAAATAACTTTTTAAATTATGAATGGCGCGCTGTACAGCAGAAGCTTCTTCTGTTGTCATACCCGCCATAAAATTATGAGCCATATCACGGTGGAAGCCTTGATGTGCACGGTAAACCACTCGTCCTTTATGCGTTAAACCAAGTTTAACAACACGCCGATCAGTTCGTGAACGGCGGCGCTCAACATAACCTTTTTGTACTAATTTATCAATGGCTGTGGTCATCGCACTCGGTGTGAGATGAATCATTCGAGCCACTTGCGAAGCGCTTTTTTCATCATACATTGAGATAGCATCAATGGTGTGCATATCTTTCAAGGTAATATCTGAAAAATAACTACGTTTCAAGGAAGCTTCTTCAATCCACATTACATTGTTAAAAACATCAACAAGGTCACTATTTATTTTTTCAAAATCAGTTGTAATTGCTTCAGTCATTTTTTTCATCTGGTGCCACCACAAACATCAACTCTGCTGATGTCGCAGTTTTACCATCAACTTTGGCCTCGACCAATACGCTTCCCATGTTTGCGCGTAACTTACCAAATGTGACATGCAATTTCAAGACGTCGCCAGGTTTAACCATTTTCTTAAACTTAGCGTTATCAATACCTGTCATATAGGCTGTCTTGCCCTTGAATTGTGGTGAGGATAAAATCAAAATTGATGCTGCTTGCGCTAGTGATTCAATGATTAAAACACCAGGCATCACGGGATTTCCCGGAAAATGTCCTTGGAAAAACTGCTCGTTAATCGTGACATTTTTGACTGCCACAATTGATTCATCCGGTACCATCTCCTCAACGTAATCCATATATAAAATAGGATAACGATTCGGGATCAAATTCATAATTTCAGTCGTTGTAAGAACTGCCATAATGGTTCCTCTCTAAGAAATACTTCGATAATCAAAATATATGATAGTCAAATGTTATCACAGAGTATTTCGATTGTCAAACTAATTTTGTGACTCAAAAATTTTGTTGGTAATAAAAAACACCCGACACGCGGGTGTTTAAAAAGTTAAAACAATTAGTCGATTCTGCCATTCCGTCATAAAATCGTCACTCCGCCATTCCTGAACCCGAGCAGTATTATAACCGACAGCAGCATTATAATAAATATTATTACCTACTTTCAGTGGCGCAGGATGTAAATGTAAATGGCCAGTAACCGTGGCGATTGTATAGGATTGATCTAACGCTTGTCCCAGTCGATTACTACCCAAAAAAGCATTGGCCATATCTAACCTTGCATTTCCATTCGGAAAACGTTTGATATAGTCGTCTCTTGGCACAAAGTGGCTCACTAAAACGGTTTGACGATTGCCAGCGGCTAACAGTTGCTCGTTAATCTGTTTCAGGTTAATATCAAAGCGTTCTTTATCACTCATTGGCTGATCAATTCGACGATCAAACCAGAAAGCTTTTTTAAATTGTTCAATTTGTGCTTGTGTATAGTCCTGACCGACAAAACTATAATCGTACCAACCATTATTACCGATTAATCTTACGTCATCAGTTAAGTCGATGTATTTATTATGGAAATATAGTGGATCAATGTCACTTTCTAACTCGTCATAACTAGCATTTTTGCCCATATCATGGTTACCAGCAATAAATCGGATCGCCATTTTGTCTTGCACCAGCGTCTGCATTTCTTGTGCAAAAGATAACGTTTCTGCAAAATCATTAAATGAATCACCAGCAATAACATATAATTGAACATTTTGATTTAACAAATAAAGCGCTTGAGCATGCATTGCGCGTTTAACATCAATGTGATTTAAATCAAAGTGATTATCTGAAGAAAATGCAACTTTCACAAATAGAACTCCTGTTCGATATTTGAGTAAAGTATATCACATTTAAGACGAATATGCTGTTATCGCAACATTTGTTTAAGATTTGTTTGATTTTTATTACTTTTTGCAACATTAGTATATTAAAAACCGCACTTTGCGATTAATTGCAACAAAAAAACCGCTAATGCGGTTTTCCCATAATGACATCTTACCCTAAGGTATGTGATGCCTTTAATTTTACAATGTTGCGAAGTGTAACAATGTACGGATCATGTTTGATGTGAAACCGTATTCGTTGTCATACCATGCAGCAACTTTAACCAATTGTTGTCCTTCACCAGCAACAACTTCAGTTTGTGTTGGATCGAAGACAGTACCATGTGTATCGTTGATGATATCAGTAGATACCAATCCGTCACCATTGTAACCAAATGAATCAGATTCGTACTTCTTCATAGCTGCATTAACTTCTTCAACTGTAACGTCCTTCTTCAAGACTGCAGTCAATTCAGTAATTGAACCATCAGGAACAGGAACACGGATAGCTGAACCAGTCAACTTACCATCCAATGAAGGTACAACCAAACCGATAGCCTTTGCGGCACCAGATGAATGTGGCAATGAGTTTGAAGCGGCATCACGGTTAGCTTGACGCTTTTCAAACTTAGCTGACTTTGGTCCATCTTGCAAGCTTTGTGAAGCTGTGTAAGCGTGAACTGTCAACATCAAACCAGTCTTAACACCAAATTCCTTTTCCAATACGTTAGCGATTGGAGCCAATGATTGCGTTGTGCATGAACCAGCAGAAACAATCTTGTCATCTGCTGTCAAGATGTCTTGGTTAACACCGTAGACAACTGTTGGAACTGCGCCAGCCGGAGCTGAAACCAATACCTTCTTAGCACCTGCATCCAAGTGAGCTTGTGACTTTTCAGCTGAAGTATAGAAACCAGTAGCTTCCAATACGTAATCAACACCATCATTAGCAACCCACTTCAAGTCAGCAGCGTTACGTTCTGAGTAAACAGCATAGTGCTTACCATTAACGATAATACCACTTTCATCAGATGAAACATCAGCATGCAAAGTACCGTGAATTGAGTCATACTTCAACAAGTATGCCAACATATCAGGACTTGTCAAATCGTTGATAGCAACAACTTCGATATCTGATGCTTTGTCTGACAACTCAAGGATGCGACGGAAAGCCAAGCGGCCAATACGTCCAAATCCGTTAATACCAATCTTAACAGTCATGTGTTTTAGATCCTCCAAAAATTTTTGACTTATGTCAACACCAATATTATAGCACAAAGTTCAACAATGAGCGAATGCGAGACCGTATAAAAAAGAACTTGATTAACAACAAAAAACAACCCTTTTTAACTATTATCACATATAAAAAATGACACTGAGATTTTTCTCATTCACAGAATACTTTTTTGGCAGAACAATAAAGTCATTACAATGAATATTACAGACTACGACAATACTGATTTCACGGCACATATTATTCTAATTTTTTAACAACAGCATTAAAACTTATGACGTTTTGTAAGCTAAACCGAATTGCACTATGTACAAATAACTGATAGAATATGATAAACGTTTTCATTTTTGCATACCGCCATCTCATGAGCTTTTTCAAAGGTGATAGTGATACATTATATATCATCAAAAACATTGCAAACGTTGATCAAATAAGCAATCAAAGGACTACAATATGCACAACTCCAAATCGCAACATATCGCCATATTGGCGGTAATTATCGCTTTTAACATTGCACTATCTTATGTAATAAAAATTCCCGTCCCAGCTACCAACGGCTTTGTCAATCTTGTGGAAGCCGGTATTTTCATCGCCGCGCTTCTTGGTGGTGCTCGAAGCGGATTGATTGTTGGCGGTATGAGTGGCTTACTACTTGATTTACTTGCTGGCTATCCACAGTGGATGATTTTTTCATTAGTCATTCATGGTGCCGAAGGATTTTTGGTTGGCTATATTGGCTATCGCAAATCAATTTTCCCACAGGCAATTGCTCTACTAATTGGTAGTCTTGTCATGGTTATTGGCTACGTTTTTGCAGGCGCAATTTTGTACAACTGGCCTGCTGGGCTTGCTTCGATTGTTGGTAATATTGCGCAGGCAGTTATGGGATTAATTGTTGCATTAATCTTAATTCCAGTTTTCAAACGCATGCCACAAATTGATTTAAAAGTATAAAAAACACGACTCAATATGAGTCGTGTTTTTTATTCAATACCAGATCCTGGTTCAATTGAATCAGGCAAAATTGTAACGGTAACAATGTCATTTTTTTCTGCTGACAAAATCATGCCCTCAGATAATTCACCAGCCATTTTCCTTGGCTTCATGTTGGCAACGATTGCAACAGTTTTGCCAACCAAAACAGCGGGATCAGCATACCACTTACGAATACCAGACAAAATTTGTCGTGGCTTACCAGAACCATCATCAAGTGTGAATTTCAACAATTTTTCAGACTTAGCAACAATTTCTCCTGCAGTGATTTTAGCTGCCAAAATTTCTACTTTAGCAAAATCATCATATGTGATTAATTCTTTTTCTGGTGTCGTGTCTTTATTAGCGGCAGCAATAGCTGCTTCTTTTACAGCACGACCTTTTCCTTTAGTGTCCTTGGAAACTAAACCAGAAATAAATGCCACTTCTTCATCAACATTTTGACGTGGGAATATTGGTTCACCTTTGGCAACAACGTGGCCACCAGTTGGTAATTTTCCGAATGTCAAGCCACCAATTGCGACACCTTTTTCAGCATACGCCAAGCCCAATTGTTCAAATATTTTGCGGGGGGCTTGTGTCAAAACCGGTTGCAACAGTACGGCAACGACACGTAATGCACCGGCAAGATGTGCCATAACGCTTGATAAAATCGGCTTAGCATTGTCATCTTTAGCCAAAACCCAAGGTTGTGTCTCGTCAATATATTTATTAGCTCGACGAATAATTGTCCAAACACTTTCAAGTGCGTCTGCTGTACGAAGTTCACGGAAGTTTTTGTTGTAGCTAACAATCGCGTCCTCAATAGTGCGAACCAGATCTTCGTCAAATGCGGTTTTACCAGTATGAAGTTCAGGTATCACACCACCTTCATATTTATTAATCATGGCAACAGTTCGGTTAAGTAAGTTTCCTAAATCGTTTGCCAAATCATAGTTCACACGGGCGACAAAGTCTTCAGGGGTAAACACGCCATCATTTCCAAATGGCATGGCACGCAATAAGTAGTAACGAACTGCGTCCAAACCATAGCGTTGTTCCAACACCTCTGGGTAAATAACGTTACCCTTTGACTTCGACATTTTACCGTCTTTCATGACTAACCAGCCATGACCAATAACCGTTTTGGGCAATTCTAATCCAAGTGCGTGCAGCATAATTGGCCAGTAAATCGTGTGGAAGCGGACAATTTCTTTACCAACTAATTGCACATTGGCTGGCCAGAATTTATCAAACAAAGCTGTGTCATCTGAATCATAGCCAAGCGCAGTAATATAATTTGCTAAAGCATCAATCCATACATAAATCACATGCTTTTCATCCCCTGGGACAGGCACGCCCCAGTCAAATGATGTCCGCGTGACCGCTAGATCTTCTAGTCCGGGCGCAATAAAATTATTAATCATTTCATTCATTCGCGCTTCAGGTTGAATAAAATTAGGGTGCGTTTTGTAGTAATCTAACAACCAGTCTGCATATTGACTCATTTTGAAAAAGTAAGCTTCTTCTTTGACGAGTTCAACTTCATGTCCTGATGGTGCCTTACCACCAATTACTTTACCCTGCTCGTCGTGATAGACTTCAGCAAGTTGTGATTCGGTGAAATATTCTTCATCTGAAACAGAATACCAACCCTCATATTCACCCTTATAAATATCACCATTTTCAAGTAATTGCGTAAAAATCTTTTCAACTGCTTGTTCATGGCGATCTTCTGTCGTCCGAATAAAGTCATCGTAGGAAATATCCATTAACTGCCACAAGCCTTTGATTTGCTTAGCCATGCCATCAAGATAGGCAATTTCTGACGTGCCAGCAGCTTTTGCTTTTTGTTGGATTTTCAAACCATGTTCATCAGTACCTGTTAAAAAGTACACATCGTCACCCAAAAGGCGGTGATATCGCGCTGCAGCATCAGCCAATACTGTCGTATAAGTATTGCCAAGTTGCAACTTACCTGATGGATAATAGATAGGTGTCGTGATGTAGAAAGTTTTGTCTTTCTTCACAGAAAATTGTTGCTCTGCCTTTGAAAATTTGTCGTAAATGACAGCTGAATCTGTGTGATTGGCAGTGTTAAATAAAACATTGTTTGGTTCTGACATATGAGTCTTCCTCTTTCTTTAACGTAACCTAACTCATTCATGAAATGGGTACGTTTTTTGCCATATGAGGCTTAGTATATAAGATTATTATAACCAAAATTAGGTATTTTTCATAGGAAATTTCATTTTTTTATCGAAGCAAGGACACTTTCATTTTAAAAACAAAACCGGTAAACTGTAATTGATTAGGAGATAACTTAATGTCACAACTTGAATTAATTACCAAATACATGACAACTGTCCTAACAAAGGACAACACCGGACACGGGACTGACCACATTATGCGTGTGTTGGCGCTGGCAGATAAGATTCTGGCTAATGAGCCTGATGCTGATGCCTTTATCGTTCATGCAGCCGTTTTACTCCATGATGTGTATGACGATAAATTATATGACAGCGAAGCAGACGTGATTGCTGCTAAAAATGCTATGATTTCCTTTTTATTGTCAATTGGCGTTGATCCTGAAAAAATCGAAGCTATTACGGATATTATTGATAATATGTCTTGGTCACATTCGTTAGGAAATGCAACTCATTTAACGCTCAATGGTCAAATTGTTCAGGATGCAGACCGTCTTGACGCAATTGGTGCTATCGCTGTTGTACGAGCAATCACATACGGTGCTGTTAAAAATCGTGTCTTATATGATCCAAGTATTCCACCCAGAATCGCAAAAGACAAAACGACCTATCGCAGCAATGACAGTACCACAATTAATCACTTTTATGAAAAATTGTTGCTCATTAAAGACAAGCTAAATACTGACACAGCTCGTGCCATTGCAATACCAAGACAACAATTCATGCTAGACTTTTTGAGCGAATTTAAAGCTGAATGGTCTCTTGAAAAATAAACTTGCAGAATAATTACTGACATGTTAAGCTTATATTGAATTTGGAGAAATAATGTTAAAAATGATGATTACAACTAAAAATTGTGTCCACCGGCGCTTGTTAGCACCGGTATTTTGACGTATTTTCATCCACATCAAACTATCACTTACTAACGCAACAGGCGCTTATCAACTTCATTTGATAAGCGCCTTTTTCTATGGAGAAAATCATGAAGAAAAAAATCATTGTCACAGCAATTGCACTAATCATTGTCATCGTAGCCGTATTCAGTATTGCAACCCGACATACATCTCAAAAATCAGAAACATTAACATCTGGCACATTAACCATCGGTTTGGAAGGCACTTATGCACCTTTTTCATACCGTCAAAACGGCAAATTAACTGGATTTGAAGTTGAGTTATCGACCAAAATAGCCAAAAAATTAGGCTTAAAGCCTAAATATGTTCAAACAAAATGGGACTCCTTAATTGCTGGCCTCGGTGCAAAACGATATGATGTCGTTTTTAACAATGTTGGAATCACACCAGAACGTCAAAAAAACTATCGTTTTAGTTCACCATACATTTATGCTAAAACCGTTTTAATTAAACCATCAACTGCCACAGACTTAAGAACATTAGCTGATATCAAAGGCAAAAAAATGGCGCAATCCACAACTTCTAATTTTGGAGCACTTGCAAAGAAATCTGGCGCAGAAATAGTAGCCGTTCCCGGTATAACAGAGGCTATGAATATGGTTACTACTGGTCGCGCTGATGGCACTTTAAATGATATGGGTGCTTACCAAGTATGGAAAAAAGCAAATCCGTCAGCTAAAACAGCTGCCATTGATTTAAGCAAAGAAAGTCCTGCTGCTCCCGCCGGAGCACTCATCAATAAGAATAACAAAACCTTACAAGGAAAAATTAATCAAGCATTGGCTGATCTACGCGCTGATGGTACGTTAAAGTCATTATCAATCAAATATTTCAATACGGATTTAACTGTAAAGTGATTCGTTACATCGTCTAGGAGGATTTTATGACACAATTTATTCAACTTGCCATACAATATTTACCGAGTTTATTAATGGCAGCGATAACCTACACACTTCCTTTGACGGCGATTTCGTTCATTTTAGGATTAATCTTTGCGATTTTAACAGCTTTAATTCGTATTGCAAAGCTGCCCTCTGAAACAGTCGCAAAACTAATCATGAGCGTGTTAAAGACTTTGGCAGCCTTTTATGTTTGGCTGTTTCGCTCAACACCCATGATTGTGCAATTGTTTATTGTGTTCTACGGATTACCTAATGCACACATCAACTTTTTTGCTAACGCGTGGGTCTCTGCAATCACTGTTTTTTCACTAAATACTGGCGCCTATGCGTCAGAAAGTGTCCGTGCAGCCATTTTATCAGTGCCTAAAGTACAAAAAGAAGCAGCCGAGTCACTTGGCATGACCAATCGTCAAGTTTATTGGCGAGTCGTTTTACCGCAGGCCGCGCGCATTTCAATTCCTCCCCTAAGTAACTCACTAATTAGCTTGTTGAAAGATACTTCACTCGCTAGTGTCATTACCATTGTCGAAATGTTTTATCTCAGTCAGCAAATCGCCGCCGAAAACTACAAAATTTTATCCATGTATGTGTTAGTGGCAATGGTCTATGCGTTATTAACCACTATCTTAACTGTGGGACAACACTATCTTGAACGTTATACCTCGAGGTTTACAATATGATTGAAGTCAAACACATTATTAAACAATATCCAGAAAAGCGTGCATTAGATGATGTTTCAGCAACTTTCAATGCACATGAAACAACGGTTATTCTGGGCCCCTCCGGTTCTGGTAAATCAACACTGTTGCGTACTCTAAATTTGCTTGAAAGACCAACAAGTGGCACACTAGCTTTGAATGATTTAACCATCAATTTTGAAGCACCTATTGCCAAAAAAGAAATTTTCAATGTACGACAAACATTTGGCATGGTTTTTCAAGAAAAAGCTTTGTTTGCACACTTGACGGTCTTAAAAAATATCATAGAGGGTCCAGTCCAAGTCAAAAAAGAATCTGTCGCTGTTGCTACAAAAAAAGCAGAAGCATTGCTGGAACGATTTGGTATGACAGAACTCGCTGCACGATACCCTTCAGAACTTTCCGGAGGTCAGCAACAACGTGTTGCCATTATGCGGGCATTAGCCATGCAACCAGAATACTTATTGCTCGATGAGCCAACTAGTGCGCTAGATCCAGAATTAGAAGCACAAGTACTACATGTCCTAAAAGAGTTAGCTGCACAACGGACCTCTATGATTGTCGTGACTCATAACTTAGGTTTTGCGCGTCAAGTAGCCGATCATATTATTTTCATTGAAAATGGGCAAATTGGTTATGATGGTAGTGCTGAGGGATTTTTTAGTGCCACAGATACCAGAATTCAACAATTCTTAAATGCGATGAGTTTTTAATACAAAGAGATCATTGCATTTCGTATTAATCCACAACATGTTATGATATATGAGTTGAAAGAGAGAATATCATGGCTAGAAAACGTACTTATACTCGTAAAAGACAACCTCAAAATAAAATTTTGTCGCTGTTAATCATTGTACTCGTTGCTGGATTTTATCTTTGGCAAAACCAACAGCAATCACACACGCCAACTGAGAAAACATCACGTACAACCGTTAATGCGCCAAATGACCAAGCACTTTTAAATCTTAAATGGGATGGCACTTTAGACGGCGACATTGTTCACGTTAACAATAATAAAGCGACATTTAGTGAAACTGAAATGGCGGACACTTTCCCCAGTCACGCCTCAAAATTACGACCAATTGACGGCTTGAGTTTGTCGCCACTAGATAGTCTTGGTCGCTCACAACAGGCCAATTTTGTAGCTAGTCAAAGTGCCATATCTAAAGTCACCAAAAGGCCAAGTCGCATGCCATACGACGTTCGTCCATCAGGTTGGTTTATTGGTGATCGATTTGACGGCACAAAATGGGTTGGAGGCTATCATAATAATCCCAATGTTAAACTTGGTAATAGCAAGCAACCTTTGTGGAACAAATCGCACATCGTTGGGTATCAATTTTTCGGTATGGCGACAATGGTCACAGAGAATATGACAACAGGTACACGCGTAGAAAATGCCTATCCGGGACAATTAGTTGCCGAAGATGACATTCGTGATGCAATTGAACAAAATCCTAAGCTCACTGTACGTGGACAAGTCACACCTTTATATGTTGGCAACGAACGCATTCCACGTGGTGTTCATTATATGGCAAAATCAATTAGCGACGATGGTAAAAGCCTTAATCTCAATTATTGGATTTTTAATGTACAACCCGGCGTTAAAATTGATTATGCCACTGGTAAAGTAACAATATTAGAATCGGCAAAGTAAGGCACACCTATGTTTCAATTATATGATATCAAAGCATTACAACAAAAACTCTCAACCGCACAGAACCAAGTTAAACAATTGCAAAATGACTTAGAACAGTCAAACCATGATGCTTCATCACAACGCTCACTAAGAAACAATTTGAAGAATGTCACCTTAGTAATTGCTGAGCTAGAAAAACAAATTCGAACGCAGAAAAAACGCGAGACACATGCTAATAATCGTCATTTTGCCCGTGGCAACGCGCACAAACATGACTTATAACAAAAAATGTTAACCTCAGGATTAGAGGTTAACATTTTTTTATATCACTTTACCATCGCGGACAACCATGGCACTAGAATGGCCTGGCCCACCGCGTTCTGGGTCAAATACCCGAATAGCAGCATTAATAGCATTGGGTGCTTCACCAAATCCAATTGCTATCAAGTCCGCTTTCCCAACATAATGGCTGGCATCCCCAATTGCAAATACACCAGGAACACTAGTAGCCAATTCTTGATTAACATGAAATACTTGACCATCAAGTTCCGGCTTAATATCCCAAGATTGCACCGTTTTATTAGCTGAAATGAAACCATAGTTGATAATTAGGTCATCCACTAATAAATCACTATGCAACAAGTCATCTTTAACATTTGCCAAAGTAAGTTTTAACTTGCCAGAAGATAATTTTTCAACTTTTGTCACTTTTTTCGGTGTTTCACGTTTCACTGTTGACGCTTCCAACGCTTTAACACTTTGTTCCATCGCTCTAAATTGATCCCGTCGATGAATCAAAGCAGTCGATGCAGTTAATTGATTAAGCATTGTTGCCATATCAACTGCTGAATCCCCGCCACCGGCAATGGCAACGTCATGATTGTCAAAATCGTGTTTGTTTTTAACAAAATAGTGAACACCTTGTCCAACTAACTCATCTACACCATCTACCTGCATTTTACGTGGTTCAAATGCACCTTTACCTGTGGTAACGATAATTGTTTTGGCGAACAGCGTCGTGCCATCATGTGTAGCAATTGTGAATAACTCGTCTTGTTTCGCAACATTAACCACAGTCGTATTCGTTTTGATTGTAATAGGAAACATATCAAGTTGTGCTTGTAACGATGCGATTAAGTCTGAACCTTTGATACTAGGAAAACCAGCAACATCTAGAATATTTTTTTCAGGATAAAGTGCTGTTACCTGCCCACCCAAAGTGGCTAGACTTTCAATCAGAATTGTTTTTGTATTTCGTAGCCCAGCATAAAATCCCGCAAACATGCCAACCGGCCCACCACCTATTATGGCAATATCATATATGTCTGTTTCTGTCATTCATAAATCTCCAATTTTTGTTTACCCTTTACAAGAATATTATACCTACATTTGGCGAATTTATCCCTAAAATTGTTGTTGTCCGTTATAATAAACATATCTTTAAAAATTGGAGAAAAATTCATGGCCCTTAAAAAAATGATTCTTGATCTTGACACAGGTATTGATGACTCACTTGCGTTGGCTTATGCTGTCGCAGACCCAAATGTTGATCTCATTGGTATTATTTCAAGTTATGGTAACACTCTGGTCACAACGGCCGCCCAAAATTCTTTGAATTTACTCCATCTACTCGGTGCAGACAATGTTCCTGTTTTCATTGGTGAAAGTCATTCTAGCACCACTGACCATTTTGACGTTATGCCAATTTCACAAGCTATTCATGGCAAAAACGGCGTTGGTGATGTTTTGTTGGCAACATCACCTCAAAAAGTTTCCACACAATCTGGGGTAGATTTCTTAATCGAAGCTGCACACCGATATCAAGATGAGTTAATTTTCATTCCTACCGGTCCTCTAACTAACTTGACGGCTGCAATTAAAAAAGATCCCGACGTTGCGCACTTAATTGGTAATACGACATTGATGGGCGGTGCCTTAACAGTTCCAGGCAATGTCACCCCATTCACTGAAGCTAACATCCATCAAGATCCCGAGGCTGCCGACTTTGCTTTCACCCATCAGGACAATTTAACGATGGTTGGTCTTGATGTTACCCTACGAACGCTATTAACAAAAAAGGAAACTGCTGCATGGCGCTTACTAGGAACAACCGCAGGTGAAAAATATGCTGATTTAATGGATTTTTATATTGACGCCTATGATAAATTGAATATCGACAAAAAAGGCGCTGCTCTCCATGATCCGCTAGCAGTAGCTGTTGGTATTGACCCAAGCTATGTCACCACAATTTCATTAGCTATGCGTGTCACTTATGATAAAGAAAGTGGCGATTACGGTCGCACTATCGGAGATAAAAGTAGATTGTTGGAGCCAACAACTACTAAAGCCGCTGTACTCGTTGACACACAACGTTTTGTAAATGATTTCCAAAATCTTATGTTAAGTGTTTTAAATACAACTAAAGACTAAATAAAGAGACATGTCTTAATGACATGTCTCTTTATTTAGTCACGAATTTGACCATCGCCAAACACTTCATATTTGATTGTTGTCAAAGCCTTCAGACCCATTGGCCCACGTGCATGAAGTTTTTGAGTTGAAATGCCAATTTCTGCACCGAACCCGAATTCAAATCCGTCTGTAAAGCGACTTGAGGCATTTCGATAAACGACTGCAGCATCAACGTCATTCATAAATTTGGCAACGTTTTCAGCATCTTCACTAATAATGGTTTCAGAATGGTGCGTTGTGTGCCGATTCACCCACTCAATTGCCTCATCAATTCCAGAAACAATACGAACGCCCATAATTAAGTCATTATATTCCGTGTCCCAATCAAGCTCACTAGCTGGTGTCAAATCACTTTCAATCGCTCGAGATGCTTCATCACCTCGTAATTCAACATGCGCAGCTCTTAATCGACCAGTAATCTTTGGCAAAAATTCATCCGCTATATCAGCATGAATTAACAACTTCTCGGCAGCATTGCAGACCGCTGGCTTCTGCGTTTTAGCGTTATGAATAATATTAATGGCTTCATCTTGATCAGCACTAGCGTCTACAAAAATATGTGTATTACCAGCACCGGTTTCAATTACAGGAACCGTGGCATTAGCCACAACAAAATCAATGAAATGACCCGATCCTCGTGGAATCAAGACGTCCACATATTCTCTCATATGAAGTAACTGATTGACCGAGTCATGTGACGTGTCAGTAATCAGTTGAATCATATCCGGATTAAGATGACGTTGTTCCAAAACATCGCGTAAAATAGCTGCAAGTGCTGTATTTGAGGCAATTGCTTCTTTCCCACCTCGTAAAATAACAGCATTACCAGATTTCAGTGTGAGCGCAGCTGCGTCAACAGTGACATTTGGCCGTGCTTCATAAACCATTGCCACAACACCCAAAGGTACTATCTTTTTTACAATTTTTAATTTGACGTGATTTTCCCACGTTTCATACGGACCTGCTAACGGATCAGGTAATTGTGCGACTGCCAAAAGAGAGTCAGCAATGCTTTGAATTGTCGCCTCATCAAGCGTTAGTCGTTTTACCATTGGTGCAGCCAGATTTGTTGCTAATGCTAAATCTTGCCGATTAGCCGCAATAATGACATCTGACTTTTCCGTAATGGCAGCTGCCATCATTTTCAGAATTTGATTGCGTGTCTCAAGAGACAATTGTGCAGCATCCAACGTTGCTGCTTTTGCTCTTTTACCAATATTTTGTATTGTTTCCATCTTTATTCTCCTTGAAACAAAGTGCCCACGGCTTCACCTTTTATAACATCTAAAATTAAAGCTGGATTGGCACCGTTAATTAGCACCATTTTGCCACGATGTGCCATCACAAGTTCGGCTGCCAATAATTTGGTACTCATACCACCTGTCCCGAGACCAGAAACAGAACCAGTGGCACTCATCCGAATCTCATCGGTAACTGCCGTGACACGACGAATAGGTGTAGCATTGGTATCAATTGTTGGATTGGCAGTATACAGCGCGTCAACGTCACTTAAAATGATTAGACCATCGGCTTGCAATTCATGTGTTACAATTGCTGCCAACCGATCATTATCACCAAACGAATGTTGATGATCCAATTCATCTACTGCAATCACATCATTTTCGTTAATAATTGGAATAACATGTTCTGCTAACAATGCTTCAACAGCGTTGATAGCATTTTCAAGCATTACTTTATTATCAAAAACATCATACGTCAGTAGTACTTGTCCTATCATTTGTTGATAAAACGCAAAGCTTTGGTTGTAAAGTGACATTAAATATGTTTGACCAATAGCTGCCAATGCTTGTTGTTGTGGTATTTCTTTAGGCCGTGATTGTCGGTTCATTTGTTGCATCGCCACACCAATCGCGCCCGAAGTAACTAATACCACTTCGTGCCCACTTTTCTGTAAACTTGTGAGTGTTTGCGCCAAACGATTGATAACTGAATATTTAATTTGACCATCACTATCAACAATGGTGCTTGTTCCCACTTTAACAACAATTCTATGCCAGTTTTCCATGTCATTATTTCCCATTTTGTTTTATTATAACAGAAAGCTCCCAACTCATCAGTTAGGAGCCATATATAGTCGCTAATACTTTTAAAATGATAGCACACCTGTCTCAGATAATTTAGCATCAATCATATCAAATACTTCTGCTCGTGCTTTTGGATTTTCAACAAAATCAAAACGATCGCCATCAATTTGAATCTTGGGTGATCGGTCATAGTTTTCAAACCAATCATCATAACGACTATTCAGTTCTTGATAATATTCATACAAGCTTGGATTTTCATCAATTTGTTCATAAGAACGTCCACGCTTTTTGATGCGTGCCAACATTGTATCAAAACTAACACGAACGTGAATCAATAGGTCAGGATCTTTTGAAGCACCCCCAGGAATTTCAGCCATCATATTATCAACCAAAGATTTATAAATGTCGACTTCCGTCTGTGTGGCACGATCTAAATCAGCAGTTAATTGGAACAACAAAGCATCTTCAAAAATTGAACGATCAAGGATATTTTTTGTGACAACTTGTGCTTTTTTAATTTGCGCCAAACGCTTATTCAGAAAATAAATTTGCAGCAAAAAGCCATACTTTTTGGGATCTTCATAGAATAAAGGCAAAATTGGATTATCGTCCACGCTTTCATAAAACGCCTCTGAGTCCAAATGCTGGGCCAACATCTTTGTTAAACTTGTTTTGCCGGCGCCAATGGTGCCTGATAATACAATCATGCCAGTTCTCCTTTAAGTTAATGTGAGTATTTAACAAACCTGCTAAAAATATTTACTTATTAAGTATAGCAAAATTGTCACTTACTTGCAGACGAAATCAATTGGTTTTGACATCAACGATTGGCCTTTTTTAAAGCAACAACATACGCCTCTAAGGTTAAATGATGCTGGGTCATATATTTTGCGTTTGCCACGCCAACGTATCTAAAATGCCATGATTCATAATCAATACCTGTCTGTTGAATTGACTTAGCATCACTTAGGAAACGTAATACAAATCCGTAATCTGGTGCATGTTGTATCAACCATTTCTGAGAGGCGTACTGATCCATTTCGGCTTGCAGCGCAGGATAGGCCGCTAATGCATCATCCCCCGCCAAATCGACAGCTAACCCTGTGTGATGTTCTGAAGCACCCGGCGTTTGGATGACAAGTGCCGTCTTATTTTTGGCTTCAGTTGCACTCAAACCATTGGCTTCATATTGTGCAACTGAATTATCAAAAATTTGTTTTTGGTAGGCAATGGAACGATATCCTGAAACTAAAGTTGTGACATATCCTGCTTTTTGAGCAGCTTGACGGAAATTAGCTAAAGGTTGTTCAATTCTAGCATCAATTTGCTTGTCATCAACCGTGACTTTATTAAAATTTAATTCTGCCGATAAAGGATGTTTTTTATTGACCAAGACTAAGTCCCAATCAGTTGATTTGACACCCTTTGGAAAAGTATTTTTTGACTTAGCTGTTGATGTCGACTTTTTAACATCTGGCGACGCTGATTCCTCCTGCTTATCAAAATGTCGTACCGTTAGAACCCCAAAAATAACAACTAAAATTAAAATAACAAATATATATGGCATTTTGACATGCCCGATAGTTTTTTTCACTACTTTTTACCCCAATATATTTTAATAACTGCTATTAACAAAACTATCTTTAGTATCCCGCAGTACTTATAAGATTGCAATAAAAAACAACACTTCCAGTCAAAGGTTATAAATTTACCATTTAGCAAATCTATGAGCAGTGCCTGTTAATGTTGTTTTAGTTAATTAACTATTTTTTTCTTTCAATTCTTGGTTCATCTTGTCAACATATTCATCCGACAATGGATAACGACTGATGACAAGCATGGCAATAACTGCCATCACAATTGGTAACCAAATCATTGACAATGCAATACCAAATTGTGCACTGGCAGTTTGTGTCAAAGCACCAGACTTAAAGTGCATAATCTGCAAAAGGTATCCAGGAATAATACCACCAAGTGCCAAACCAATTTTGAAGAATAGTCCCATGATAGCATTGATAATACCAGCAACACGCTTACCTGAGATATACTCACCATTTGAGACAACTTCAGGAACCAAAGCCCACATGAAACCAGTTGCAGATGTTAGGCCCCACTGTTGTAGGAAACGACCAGTGAATCCCAACCAGTCTGAAGAAGGATTCTTAGACCAAGCAAACAGTAGTAACTGACCAACTATAAAGATGGCTAAGAATGTAAAGAAAAATCCTTTTTTACCAAGCGTTGCACGCAATTTTGGCCAAAGTACTACCAAGAAAATACCTGGGATTGAACCAATTAACCCGATTGATGCCATCAAAGCTGACTTACCGCCCTCAACACCAAAGTTATATTGCATAAAGTATGGCCAAACTGTATTTCCAAAGAACATCAAGGTGAAGCCAACTAAGAAGAAAATACCAAGGTTACGCAAAGCTGCATTACGCTTTAATTCAGCAAACAAATCAGAATACTTAACCTGATCCGTTGATTCTTCTGAGGCTAGAACGCGTTCTTTGGTGTTACGATAAGCGATAAACAGGGCAACGGCCCCAATAACCATATATATACCGTAAACTTTAAACCATGCGCCAGCTGCTGAAGGAGCAGCATAATTTCCTAGTTTCAACTTTAAACCGAACAGACCAGTATCTGTCATTTTTGCATTAGGTGAAGCTAATTGAACAAACAAAGGAAATAGTGTATAAACCAGTAAGTTACCCACATTAGCCAGCATCATACGAACTGAAGTTAACTTCGACACTTCCATTTCATCGCGAGTTAATGATGCATTTAATGAACCATAAGGGATATTAACAAATGAGTACACCAACGCTGTTGCCATATATGAAACAGTTGCATAAGCAACAGTTGCGGCAGAACCAGATCCTAGCACTTTTGCAACAGGTAAAAACAACAGCGCCGCTAAAATAACTAGTGGAATACCAAAATTCAAAAGAAATGGCCGATATTTACCATTCTTTGTAATTTTAGCTTTATCAACAACAGTTCCAACCCACGGATCCCAAACAACATTAATCCAACGAACAACTAAAAATATCGTTGCACCAACACCGGCTGATATGCCGTTAATGTTTGTTAAGTAAAATAGCAAAAAGCCACCAACTGTTCCAAACACCAAGTTTTGAGCAAAATCACCGAAACCATAACTCACACGATCCCAAGTTGTTAGTTTGGCAAATTCATCTCTTTTTTCAAGATTTGCATCCATAACCATATCTCCCAGATAATATTTTTAATTGTGAATAAACGTATTTTTTAGTGAAAACGTTATCACAACTTTACTCAAATATCATAACATGGTTAGTTTGTTTGTGCAACCAACTTATATAAACAAAATATGCGCCTGCTTATTTGTGACAAATAAAGGCAGAAATATCAAGACATTTCACAAACTATCTGCTACCAAAATATCAATCAATGCAACAAAAAACCACCCAGATATTCTCTGAGTGGTTTTCCAGAATGGTCAGCCAGGGGCTCGAACCCTGGACCCACGGATTAAGAGTCCGTTGCTCTACCAACTGAGCTAGCTGACCATATCACCTGTTTTTACAACACAAAATATAATACCACAAATTTGATCAATAGGCAACATATCAATTAACCTATTATTCATCAATTAGAATCAAAAAGACTGACCCTAAAGTCAGCCTAAGCATACATCCTTAAACCAAAAAGCGAACTGCCCTCTTAATTATCAGATTCATTTTTGTCTAACGAACTATCGTGATTAACTTTTCTTTCAAAAGTAGTCACAGCTCTTAGCAACAGTTTATAAAACTTATAAGCAACAAATAGCCAGATAATAATTGTCAAATCAATATGATACGTCATCGTCATTTGTGTCCTTTCATCATTTGAAGTGAATCATAATCCATTTTAGTTACCAACACAAACCAGCATCTGATTTATTCTAAAAAAATCGAAAAAAATCGAAACTTTTTCACATTTATGACTTTGTTTTTTCTAAAAGCGATGAGCAGGACCAATTTATAGTCTATAAAAACACGAAACCCGATGAACTAACGCGTTCATCGGGAAATATTTTTGAGAGAATATTTGAGAGAGAAGAGAATATATTCGGGAGAGAATATGAATTATTTAGAGTCGCGGGGAGAACGCGACTTTGGCTCCTTTTTGCCATGGGTTTCGTGCTTCTGATGTGATGGTCATCAGTTATACCGCTTATGAGACAAGTCCTCCGAAGGTCTAATTTTTATTCAATGTCTACTTTGAGTCAACTTAGCGGGTTGTTTGAGATAACTTGCTTTGTTGATGTTTATAATATAACGATTGAAAATTAAAACGAGATAAACCGGAGATAAACTGAAGATTAAATTAGGGTCTTGGCTCAGAGGTTTGATTATAAACTGCATATTACCTTTGTTTTAAAAAACGTTGCTTTAGTTATTGCCAAACATCCTGTAAACGGTTACAATATATTTGTAAACAACTGATTAACGTTTATCATTAACGCGATAAAATCGCAAAAAAAGGAGTAACTCATGGGATTATTAGGCGCAATTGAAGCCGGTGGTACAAAATTTGTTGTGGCGGTAGCGGATCACGACTACAACATTGTAGAGCGGACATCATTTCCAACACTTGATGGCGAACAAACACTAAAACAAGTCATTGCTTTTTTTGACCAATTTGAAAATATTGATGCTATTGGCATCGCAGCATTTGGTCCAATTGATATTGTCGAGGGGTCAAAAACATACGGGCACGTATTGGACACGCCAAAGCGTTGCTGGTCAGGATATGACTTTTTAGGTGCTATGAAGGCTTGGCGTGATATTCCTTATTATTGGACAACAGATGTCAACGGTGCAGGTTGGGCAGAATTTGAAACTGGTGCTGCTAAAGATGTGCAAAACATGGTTTATTTAACAGTTGGTACAGGCGTTGGCGCAGGAATTGTTTCCGGTGGTCGTTTTGTCAGCGGCTATGGACATCCTGAAGCAGGACACATTTTCTTGCAGAAGCATCCTAAAGACACTTACGCTGGTCATTGCCCATTCCACGGCGATAATTGTTTGGAAGGCTTAGCCGCTGGTCCAGCAATTGAAGAACGCTGGCAAATGAGTGCTAAGGAACTACCAGACGATCATTTAGCTTGGGAAATTGAAGCCTTTTATTTGGCACAAGCAGCTTTGGATTATACAATGATTTTGCGTCCAGAAAAGATTGTGTTTGGTGGTGGTGTGCCACATCGTGAAATCCTATTTCCATTGATTCGCGAGCAATTTGCAAAGTTGATGAGTGATTATCTAGCCGTTCCGGATTTGGATGATTATATTGTGCCTGTTGCCAATGGTGACAATGCAGGGATTCTTGGTTGCTTCTATCTTGCCAAGACCCTAATTTAATCTTCAGTTTATCTCCGGTTTATCTCGTTTTAATTTTCAATCGTTATATTATAAACATCAACAAAGCAAGTTATCTCAAACAACCCGCTAAGTTGACTCAAAGTAGACATTGAATAAAAATTAGACCTTCGGAGGACTTGTCTCATAAGCGGTATAACTGATGACCATCACATCAGAAGCACGAAACCCATGGCAAAAAGGAGCCAAAGTCGCGTTCTCCCCGCGACTCTAAATAATTCATATTCTCTCCCGAATATATTCTCTTCTCTCTCAAATATTCTCTCAAAAATATTTCCCGATGAACGCGTTAGTTCATCGGGTTTCGTGTTTTTATGATTATTTATGTCATCAAAAAAAACGATTTCTGATTTAGAAATCGTTTTTTTTTTAGTCTTGATGATCATCATAACCCTTAGGATGACTCTGATGCCACTGCCAAGCTGTCTTGATGATGTCTTGCACATTATCGTACTTGGGTGCCCAGCCAAGCACCTCTCGTGCCTTATCTGAATTCGCAATCAAAATATCAGGATCACCCGCTCGACGTGGCCCAATCTTAGCCGGAATATCAACCCCTGTTGCTTCCCGTGCCGCCTCAACCATCTCTTTCACTGAAAATCCAGTTGCTGACCCCAAGTTAAACTGATTTGACTCATGCCCATCAGCTAAATACTGTAATGCCAAAATATGCGCGTCTGCCAAGTCTAAGACATGCACATAATCCCGTACATTAAAGCCGTCTGGTGTATTATAGTCATCACCAAACATTTCAATATAATCACGTTGTCCCAAACCAGCTTGCAAAATGATTGGTACCAAGTGTGTTTCTGGATTGTGGTCTTCGCCAATCGTGCCATCTTCTGCTGCACCAGCCACATTGAAATAGCGCAACGCGACCCATTTAACCCCGTCAGCTTGATCGGACCAGTTCATGATTTTTTCCATCATCAACTTTGATTCACCATAAGGGTTAATCGGATTTTGCGGATCAGTTTCCTTAATCGGAATATGAACCGGATTACCATAAGTTGCGGCGGTTGATGAAAAGACGATTTGCTTGACGTCATGTGCTTTCATCACTTCTAGTAACGTAATCATGCCACTAGTATTGTTGTCAAAATATTTCAGCGGGTTTGCCACTGACTCTGGCACGATTGAGAAGGCTGCAAAATGAACCACTTGTTCAATATTTTCTTTATCAAACACTGCCGACAAAGCTGCCTTATCACGAATGTCCACTTGATAAAATGTCGCTGCCGGATTAACTGCTGCGCGGTGTCCAGTGAACAAGGCGTCCACAACCACCACGTCGCGTCCTGCTTCAACCAACCGTTTCACCATGTGTGAGCCAATATATCCTGCACCACCAAGTACTAATACTGCCATAATTATAAACGTATCCACCTCATGTGGTGGATACATCCCCTTTCTTGAGTATCCTATCTTAAATTATACTACAACTCACGCCATTTAAATTCTGCTTCGGCACTGACCGTATCTCCCATCATAATACGGTGACGAGTTTCACCATCACCCAAAACAACTTGCGATAAAATTGTATATCCTAAACGAATTTCATTTTCAAATTTCAAGTTAATATGTGTCACTTCATGCGTCATCAAATATTCTGGTGACAAAACATCCTGCATCCACTCAAAATACTTTGAATTATTAACATGTTGGTTAGCATCAATATCCAAATAACGCACATGATAATCATTCTCAATGATGGTATCATCATCCGTTATTTTAATTGGATTGGGAATACGAGGAACTTGTTTAACGCGTTGTGCGTCGTATTTATCAACAATTTCTTGTGGCAAACGTGCCATACGACGATTTTTAATATCCAACATCGTCCAAATGGATGACACCTTAATAATTTCGTCACCTGATTCATCAAAAAACACAAAAGGTCGTCGTACAAAAAATGGATTGTATTCAGCGGCGTAGGTTTGAATACGCATTAATTCACCCACCTTAGGTCGCCTTTTAATCGCAACTTCATACTGCAAAATGACCCAACCTAGTCCCATTGCCAAATGATAATCTTGACCAACCCCAAGTTCGTCACTTTGATTTTTAGATGCCAAAACCGCTAAATTCAAAATCATTGGTAATGACAACTTTTGTGTCGTATCTGCCTCATAATATTCAACACGACGTTCTATTTCATATTTTTTCATTTTAATTTATCCCGTGATAATCTGCATAAACGGCTTGACGATCAAGTTCGCGCTCTTTAGCAATTTGCTTAATGGCTGCATTTGGTCGAAGTCCTTTTGTAATCAGTACGTCCACAGCTTCTTTGACTGATAATGTGATTTCTGTTGTTTCGGCAACAATCGGCCCATGAAACCCATCTATCATGACAACAAATTCACCACGAATATCATTTTCTTGTGCCCATGTCACTAATTCAGACGCTGTTCCGCGCAAAAATTCTTCATAACGCTTTGTTAATTCACGCGCTAAAACCAATTTTCGATCTGATCCCATTATTTTTTGAATATTGACAAGCGTTTGCTTTAAACGATGGGGGGCTTCATAAAAAATGATCGTATCTTTCATTGTGGATAACTGCTGTAATTCAGCTAATTGTTCACTGTTTTTACGTTTCAAAAAACCGTAAAAATAAAAAGGTTGTGGTACTAGACCACTGGCAATTAAAGCAGTTACCCCAGCAGTGGCACCCGGAATTGGCACGACTGGAATCGATGATGCGACAGCGGCAGCCACTAATTCCTTACCAGGATCTGAAATTGATGGCATACCAGCATCGCTAACCTGCGCTACATTAGTACCGTTTTGCAAATCAGCAATTAAGTTAGGAATTTTAGCTTGCCAATTATGTTCATGAAAACTGGTCTGCGGTGTTTCAATACCAAAATGGTTCAACAACTGCTGTGTATGTCGTGTATCTTCGGCCGCAATCAAATCAACATCCCGCAACGTATCCAGTGCTCGCACCGAAATATCACCCAAATTGCCAATTGGCGTTGGCACGAGATAAAGTGTGCCATAAACTTGTGACCCAAAACTTTTTTGTTGTTGCATACTATTCTCCCAACGCAATCGTAACCTCTAAAGCCATTTTTTCAAGACGTGCTTGCAAGGATATATTAATTTTTCGTAACTTATCATCAGCAAATATAGCTTCTGCTGCGTGCACTAACTGTCTGACATGATAATGCTTAGCCAGTGTTTTATAAAAACCTATTAAACTGGGAAACATCAGGTTCTCGTCAGCAGTGGCACAATATATCACCATATCCCTTGCCAATTGGCGCAGCCATTTCATAAACATTTTTTGTTGTAAATCAGTTGTGATTTGACTAATCAACGTGGTTTGGACATACGCAAAAGCTTCAATTTTACGTTGCATCATCAACTCAAACCACTTAAATAACAACATTTGTGTGTTTTTCTGCCAATTATCATCGATGTCGTTTGCATCAACTAAAGATATTTCAGGATTCAAATGAACAATTTGGGCCCGAGACTGAATTGTTGGCAATACATCTTGTAAATTATTTGTCAGCAGTAAAATAAGCTGTGGCCCAGCGGGCTCCTCAATAAACTTTAGCAACGAGTTGGCTGCACTAGCCGTCATCGTTTCCACAGCATCTAAAATAAACACTTTTTTCGGGCTTTCCAACGTGGTAGTCACGAATTCAGGTGTCAAATCGCGCACTTGTGCTACTTTTAAAGTAGCTCCTTCTTCTTTAGGCGCCACCAAATGCACATCTGGATGCTCATTTTCGTTAATGCGTAATGCATTACGATCGGTTGCACCAACCACTTGCCAAGCCAAATAACGCGAAAAGGCCAGTCTCGTCGACTGGCTTGATCCAACAAATAAATACAAATGGCTTAATTGTCCATTCTTCAGTAACTCATTAAAATGAGCCATTTGTGTTGGGTAAGTTTGCTGTGCAGTTGTGGCAAAATCAGGCAACATTAAAACTGATAGAAGGATTCAATCTCTTGCGTAAACACTGTTGCGCCACCAACCTCAACTTCAATTGGATAGGCGCCAACGTGGTCTCCACCAGCATCTAAGCTGATGGGTGGCACCATAAATTGCTTACGTTTTTGTGACACATCTTTGATAATATCAAGTACCTCTTGTACCCGATCGGCCTCAATGGCAATCATAAATGTTGTGTTACCTGATCGCAGGAAGCCACCAGAAGTTGACAGACGTGTAGCTCGCACATTAGCTTTAACAAAAGCATTACTCAATTTTGTTGTATCTTTATCTTGTACAATTGCTGTTATAAGTTTCATGATTTGTCCTCCAGAACTTTGTTAATAAGTTCACGTGTATCGTGCACCACTTTATCTAATGGTTGTGTTGCATCGACTATTTTAATTCTATCAGAAAATTCACTTTGAAGTTTTAAATAAGTTTGGCGCACCTTTTGGTGAAAGGCTAGACTTTCTTTATCTAAGCGATCAATTTTCCCTTTACGGTTAGCTGTCACACGAGCCAAACCTAATTCAGAAGGGACGTCTAAGTAGATTGTTAAATCAGGCAACAAACCATCAATCGCAAATTGATTAATCTGCCAAATTTTTTCAACACCTAAGTCTCGCCCGCCACCCTGATAAGCTAGTGAACTATCAACATAGCGATCAGAAATTACCACTTTTCCAGCTGCCAAAGCCGGTTGGATAATCTCGACCAAGTGTTGTCGACGTGCAGCAGCATAAAGCAAAGCTTCCGTACGTTTCTCTAGGCCATTATCATCTTCTGGCTGTAAAATTGCTCTAATGGCCTCCGAAATTGGATTGCCGCCGGGCTCACGCGTTGCGACAAGCTTGTTTCCTAATTTTGGTTGCAATTCTGCAATTAGAATATTCAGTACCGTGGTCTTACCAGCCCCCTCAGGGCCCTCAAATGAAATAAATAATGGTTTTGACATTGACGTTCCTTTGTAATAACATCTTAGTGATTAATTTCTTAAATTCGATCAGATTTGAGTACATGCGTCTGCATATGCCCGACTGTCTTACGACGTCGTGCCTCACGATACAAGTAATTAAACTTAGCACGTGCCAAAGCAGTTTGCGCCTGAATCAAACGAAAATTGACCTGACCATCCAACAATGCTTCTTCAGAATTTTTAGCAGTATCCCAATCAATTTTAGCCTTATCTATTTGAAAAACCAGTGCCTGATCATATTCAGCACGTAAACGTCGCTTCTTTTTACCAAATATCATAGTTTTGTCCGTCCTTGAACTGCTTTTATTAGCGTCAATTCATCTGCATAATCAATATCAGAACCCACTGCCAAGCCGTGTGCTAATCGCGTTACGGTCAACCCAGCTGGCTTTAATAACCGAGCCAAATACATAGCCGTTGCCTCACCTTCAGCGTTTGCATTGGTACCGACAATCACTTCTTTTATTTCTTCATGTTCAGATAAACGTCTAATTAAGCTTGGCAAATTAATATCTTCTGGTCCAGTACCTGCACTTGGCGAAATCACACCATTCAGCACATGATACAAGCCATGATAGTCACGGGTATTTTCCATAGCCATCACATCACGAGAATTTTCAACAACAAAGACGGTTGATTGGTCGCGCGATTCATCACGACAAATAACACAAGGGTTAATGCCTTTTTCTGTAATATTACCACACACCGTACAAAAAGTGAGATCGTTTTTAGCTGAAAGTAAGGATTTAGAAAAATCAGTTACATCTGACTCACTCATACCCAGGGTGTAAAACGCCAATCGTGTCGCAGTTTTAACACCTACTCCAGGTAATTTGGCGTAACTATCAATTAATTTTGCAATAGGTTCTGGATACTGCATATATTCATAACGTTTAAACGTCAGAAACGTTCAACGTATTCCTTCCTAAATAGATTAGTCCACAATGTTCACAATGTCCTCACCAAACAATGATTGGGCTTGCTTCACAATTTCTGGTGTATCATTTGTGACTGCTATTGTATCATCTTGATCAACAGTTACCGCTTCAACGTTAGCTTTTACAACTGGTATATCATTTAATTTGACGGTAATTTTCTCACCAGTACGTAAAAGCGACACATAAGCAGCGCGATCAGTTTTCCACTCGTCTTTAGAAATCAACACGAGAGAAAAGGGCAAGTTATGTTCAGATAATTGTTGCACTAGCTGGACTTGTAGTTCAGAATCCTGCAAGGCTTCGGCAAGTAAGGCAGGGTAATCAAATGCTAACACAATTGCCTCGTCACTGGCCGCTACTGGCTTCGCAATAGTCAAAAAAGCCTGCTTGGCTACATCAAACTGTTGCTTTAGTTCTGGCCAAAGTTGCGTAGCTTTAGTCAGTGTCTCACGTCTTGCTACGCTCAAAACGGCAAATACTGCTTCCTGTCCGGTACGTGCACTTAGTTTGTTGATCTCGGATTTCGCCTGTGAAATTGGTTCTGAATTGACATCTGAAGTTTGTTGTTGAACCGCTGTTTGTTGCGGTTGCTGTATAGCACTGTGCGTATTGTTATTTGTGGTGGGTGTATTTGATATTAAAGGCGCCTCCGTTGGCGCTTGAATATCATCATCGACTATTGGTGTTGCAACAGATGGTTGTGATTTCGATAAGTTTTTAGGCGTTACTGGGGACTGTGATTGTTTTACGTCAGAAGATGACAGTATTTCTGAACCAGCTAAGCTAAGTTTAACGGTTAAGAGTTCGAGGTAGACATCACTCTGCATGGTCTGCAATAACGCTTTTTGAGTTTCATCAAGTTCAAGCATCATAATTTGGATGCGTTTTTGCCCTATTTTTTGATTTAACTTGTTTAGTTCCTCAACTGAAGCTGTTGTTTTAATCAAATTGGGTGCAATTGGTGCCAACATCACGTCGCGTAAAAGGCCTATCATATCAGCCACAAAACGCTGTGCATCTTTGCCGTCTAGTAATATAGTATGCAGTGTCTGCAATGCATTTCTGGTATCGCCATCACTAACCTGTCCAAAAAACATTAGTAAGGCTTCTGTTGTGGTTGCCCCCGTAACTTGCAAAGCATCATCAATCGTAACTTTATCACTACCGTACGCAATCACTTGATCCAAAATCGACAAGGCATCACGCATTCCACCTTCGGCCGCATTTGCAATAACACGTAACGCATCTTGATCATAGGCTACTGATTGTTTGTCAAGTATCGCTGCCATACGCGTTTTGATTGTGACGTCATCAATCCGTTTGAAATCGAAACGCTGTGTTCTTGAGAGAATCGTAGCTGGAATTTTTTGTGGCTCTGTTGTTGCAAGAATAAATTTAACATTAGCGGGCGGTTCTTCAAGTGTCTTTAGCAGCGCATTAAATGCACCGGTTGACAACATATGCACCTCATCAATAATATAAATCTTGTATTGTGCTTCAATTGGCGCGTAATTTGCGCTATCACGGATATTACGGATTTCATCGACGCCATTATTAGAAGCAGCGTCAATTTCAATGATATCCGGAATCTGTGTTTCGTCAGTATCTGGTGAGATACCATTCACTTCACGAGCAAAAATCTTGGCTGCTGACGTTTTGCCGGTTCCTCTTGGGCCACTAAACAAATAAGCATGGCCCGTTTGGTGAGCTTCAATTGCATTTTTTAGTGTTTGTGTGATCACTTCTTGGCCTACCATATCGTCAAATGTACGTGGTCGATAAACACGATATAGTGCCTGATATGCCATGGTAATACCTCCATTATGAACTGCCAAAAGTCATCTGTTATTTAATCGCTTCACAACGACAATCATTATCACAGACTCAGATTTACAAAAAAAGACCGCTACGCGGCCGCCATCATATGTACACAAGCACAACCTCGAACAACCTTAGGGCTGCTACATTCCTGTCCTGACCCGGTTCGGGAGCCGACGCTTGCCTGCCTATCTATTATATCTAAAAAAAGAACTTTACGCAAACACTCTTGCCATTTTACGCGCAATTTTTTCCTGCCACTTAAAATAGGTCAGATATGCTTTGGGAATTGCGTATTCATCAACAGCCGCAAAGTCGTCCACTAGTGAGACAATCCAACTTTCACGATATTTGGGCAGTGCAATTGTTGCGCCAAACATGTGCTTCACAATAATATCTTCTTCTTTAGGACTGATTGTAGTAATTTTACGCGCATTTTTTAAGGCGATGCGAGGATGAACATAGGCATGAGATCCTTCCGCAAATTTAGTGACACGCCAATCATAATAAAACATGTCATGCAATAAACCAGCTCTGGCAGTAGCAACTTCATCCGCACCAATCTTTTTGGCGATTAAGTATGAGTGATATGATACTGAAATTGAATGTTGTAAGCGATTTGAGAAGTGATGTTGTGGGTAGAGTGCCAATTTTTGGACTTCATCATGTGCCAATAAATCATCAACAATTTTTAAATACGCTGTATCATGTCGCCATGCATTAGGGTTTTGCATTCATTTACCTCTTTATTATCTACTAGAAACAATTATAATCTATTTTCAAAAAAAATGCTGACATTTAACTTTGCAAATTATTTACAAAAAGATTGTGATACTGTAATCAAGTGACTAATTTTGCTTTCTTTTGGCACGAATATCAGCAAAAAACTGTTGCAATATTTTGGTTGATTCTTCAGCACGAACACCAGCTTGGACAGCAACGCGATGATTAAGCCGTTCATCCTCTAAAAGCTGATAAAGCGATTGCGTTCCACCACCTTTTGCATCTTGCGCACCATAATAAACCGCTGGCACACGTGCATTGATTATTGCACCAGCACACATAATACAGGGCTCTAGCGTAACAAATAATGCAGTGTCTTCAAGACGCCATGATTTCAAAGCTTGGTTAGCACGTTCAATAGCGATCAGTTCCGCATGAGCAGTGGCTAATTGATCTCTTTCACGATGATTGTGTGCACGAGCAATAATTTGATTTTCAAATACAATTACCGCACCAATTGGCACTTCACCTTCACTACCTGCTAATTTTGCCTCATTCAAGGCTTCTTGCATGAAATAATCAATTTGTTGTTCACTAAATGTCGGAACTTTCGCCATAAGTGCTCTCCAAGATATAATACCCCTTATTTTTATGAATGACTGACGCATTACCAAACGCCAGCAACATATTTTTTTGCGCTGACGGTGCCCCTTGTTTCTTTTGTAAAACAGCAATTAATTTGCCACCCGGCTGTAAATATTTAATTGCCTCTTGCAGCATTGCTGTTACTACCTGCTTGCCTGCTCGAATCGGTGGGTTTACTAAAATGGCAGCATATTGCTGATCGATATTCTGATAAACATCAGATTGAAATATTTTGGTTAAATTTTCAACGCCATTTTTTTGCGCATTTTGTTTTGCAAGTGCCAGCGCGCGTTCATTAACATCAACCATGTCAACTTTTCGATTGTAAGCTTTGGCAATACTAATGCCAACCGGTCCATATCCCGTACCTAAATCGAGTATTTTCCCAGTAGGGATAGTCGTCTTTGACAATGCATCTAGCATTGTACGAGTCCCAAAATCAACAGTAGATTTGGAAAAAACACCAGAATCGGTTGTAAAATGTAATTGATGTCCTAATAACTCAAAATCAAATTGTTGAAAGTGATGATCCGCGTTAGGATTAGCGGTAAAATACTGTTCGCCTGATGCTTTATCTGTCATCCTGCATTCCCTCCATAAAATCGTTTCAATATGTACAAAAAAAGAAGTACCGAAGCACTTCTTTTAATATGATGAAGAAGATTACTTCAATGTTACTGAAGCGCCTGTTTCTTCCAAGGCTGCCTTCAATGCGTTGGCGTCGTCTTCGTTCAAACCTTCTTTAACGATTGAAGGTGCGTTATCAACTAAGTCCTTAGCTTCTTTCAAGCCCAAACCAGTTGCTTCACGAACTGCCTTGATAACCTTAACCTTAGCAGTACCTGCTGAAGTCAATTCAACATCAAAGTCTGACTTTGCAGCAGCTGCACCGTCACCTGCACCAGCAGCGGCTACTGGAGCTGCTGCTGAAACGTTAAATTCTTCTTCGATAGCTGAAACCAAGTCAGCCAAGTCCAAGATCGTTGCATCTTTCAATGATGCGATAATCGCGTCTTTATCAAAAGCCATGATCAAAATCCTCCGAGATTTATATTTGTTTTATAATGGTTGTTTTAAATTACTCAGCATCCGTTGCTGCTTCTTCGGCAGCTGGTGCTTCTTCAGGTGTTGCTTCAGTAGCACCACCTTCCTCTTCTAATTTGTCAGACACAGCTTTAACAGCATATGCGAATGAACGAATTGAGAATTGGAATTCTGCCATCAACTGACCCAACAAACCTTCACGTGAAGGCAATGAAGCGTACTTGTTAATGTCATCAAGACTAGCGATGTTACCATCAACAACACCACCCTTGATTTGCAATGCTTCGTTTTCATCTGCAAACTTCTTCAAGATACGTGCTGGTGCAACAGCATCATCGTTAGAAAAGGCAACAGCTGAAGGACCGGCAAAAATGTCGTTCAATTCAGCGTAACCAGCTTTTTCAGCTGCACGAGTCAAGATCTTGTTCTTGATTACTTCAAGGACAACACCTTCTTCACGCAATTGGTGACGCAAGTCTGTAGATTGCGCAACTGTCAATCCACGGGCATCAACAACAACTGCTGAAGCGGCATCCTTAAATTGATCAGCAATTTCTTCAACTTTTTGTGCTTTAACTGCAATAGCTTTTTCACTCATGATTATGATTCTCCTTCCTTTAAATTTATTTTGCAAAAGAAATCCCGTGCGCTCAAAGACACACGGGAAAAGGTTTTAAACTTCCTCGGCAGGCTATTAAGATGCAAGCATCACCTGAGTCTTAGGCAAAATGGATTCAATTACTTAATAAATTCTACCAAACGAAGTTGATATTGTCAAATTACAATGAATTAACATCCAACGATACAGCTGGACCAAATGTTGACGAAATTGAAACGTGTTGTACATAAGTACCCTTAACAGCTGCAGGACGAGCCTTCAAAACTGTTTGAGAGATTGACTTAATGTTCTCAGCCAATTTGTCAGCATCAAATGATACACGACCAACTGGAACTGCGACGTTTCCGTCACGATCTGTACGGTATGTTACTTGTCCACCCTTGGCATCTGAAACAGCCTTAGTAACGTCCATTGTAACTGTGCCAGTTTTAGGGTTTGGCATCAATCCCTTAGGTCCCAAAGCACGACCAACACGACCAACTTGAGCCATCATATCTGGTGTTGCAATCGCAACATCAAAGTCTAACCAGCCACCTTGGATACGTTGTACCAAATCTGCAGCACCAACAACGTCAGCGCCTGCTGCTTCAGCTTCTTTAGCTTTGTCACCTTGTGCAAAGACAACAACTGTCTTATCTTTACCAGTTCCGTTTGGCAACACAACAGCACCACGCAATTGTTGGTCTGCTTGACGTGTGTCAACGTTCAACTTGAAAACAACTTCAACAGAAGCGTCGAACTTAGCAAAATCAATTTCTTTTACCAATGAAACAGCATCGTTCAAAGCATAAGCTTTTTCAGCTTCTACCTTTGCTACTGCTGCAACATAATTTTTACCATGCTTTTGAGCCATTATTCTGCGTCCTCCTTGATTGCTGTACCTTCAACAGTCAAGTCAACACCGTCAACAGTAACACCCATTGAACGTGCTGTACCTTCGATCATACGCATAGCGTTTGTGATGTCGTTGGCGTTCAAATCAGCCATCTTGTTTTCAGCAATGGCACGAATTTGATCAAGTGTTACGTTTCCTGCTTTCTTGGTGTTAGGTTCACCTGAACCCTTACCAACGATCTTACGCAATTGATCAGCTGCAGGTGGTGTCTTTGTAACAAATTCGAATGAACGGTCATCAAAAACAGAAATCTCAACTGGAATAATTGATCCAGCTTGATCTGCAGTACGTGCGTTAAATTCCTTAGTGAATTGCGCAATGTTAATACCAGCTTGTCCCAATGCAGGACCAACTGGTGGTGCCGGCGTTGCTTTAGCGGCGGCAATTTGTAGCTTAACTACGTTTACAACTTTTTTAGCCACGATATTTTCCTCCTCGTGTTGTGGTGAAACACAGCTTTAGTGCTGCTCCCACGTATGCCGATGGCATACTAATATATGTTACCAAATATCAAAACGTTTTGCAAGACAATTTTAACGTTCATCCAAGACTGTATCAACATCAGCAAAATCAAGTTCAGTTGGTGTTTCACGTCCAAACACTTCAACTGTGGCTTCCAATGTTTGCTTTTCTTGATCGACAGAAGTGACAACACCTTCCATTCCCGAAAATGGTCCAGCGATAATTTTAACAGTTTGACCAACTGCAACGTCTAAATCAACCTTTTCACGCGTAACCATACCCATTCGTTTCATTAATAGGTCAACTTCTTCAGGCATAAGTGAATTTGGCTTTGAACCAGCACCGTGAGATCCCAAGAAACCAGTTACGCCAGGTGTGTTACGCACAACATACCAAGCTTCATCTGTCATGTTGTCGTCTTGCGGTGTTGCCATCTCGACTAAGACATATCCTGGAAAATCATTTTCAACGGTTTGCTTTGCTTCACCATCTTGAATCGTAGTCACTTCTTGTTCTGGCACTAACACACGAAAAATTTGTTGTGACATGCCCATTGTTTGTGTACGTGATTCCAAGTTTGCTTTGACTTTGTGCTCATAACCAGAATAAGTATGCACAACGAACCATGATTTTTCGATATCTTCTGACATTTTTTACCTCTTTCCAAAATAAAAAGAACCCCCAAAGAGCTCCTGTTGTTAAAGCAATTATAACAAAAAACAACTCACTTTGCTAGTAAGACATTGAAACCTTGTTGTAAAAGCCAATCAACGCCACCTAGAAAAAGTGCAAAAATAATTGATACTGTTATCACAGTAACCGTTTCTTTTGATGTCTGCTCACCTGTAAGCCAAGTGACCTTTTTCATTTCTGCTGCAACGTTTTTAAAGTAGTTAATCATTAGGAAATTCCTTATTTTGTTTGTTGATGCAATGTATGTTTGCCACAATGTTGGCAAAACTTATTGACAGAAAGACGCTCGGTGCGATCTTTCGATAATGTTACCGTGTAATTGCGTGAACCACAAACAGTACACGCCAACGATACTTTTTGACTAGCCATGCGTTAGCCTCCATATTCTCCTAGTATCATACCATTGTTAATTATTTTTTGCTACCCCATACAAAATTAGGTCCATCAGCTGCGCAATTCGTTCACGTTTAGTTTGTTTCGCACCCAGCGTATGAAAGTCGCCAAAAAGCGGGGCCAAACTTGTGATATAAAAAGAACTTGCAGTTCGTGCGTCAATACTTGAACGCAAAGTAATTGTCGCAAAAAATTGGGCGATTGGTGCAACATAGTCTTGACCAAAAATCATCCCCAAAACGCGTTGATGTTTATCGGATAATGATGTAAAACTACTATGGATTAGCGTAAAAACATCACGCGGATGACGTGTCAAAATAGCATCTGTCAAATCAATTAGTTGATCTATTGGTTCTGTATATGTCTTTGCCAAGATTTTTTTCATATCATGATTGACCTGATCACCAACCGTTTTAACTACTTCAACAAATAGCGTTTCTTTATCGCCAAAATGGTGATAAAGAGCAGGCTGACTAATATTTAGGACTTTTGCAATATCACGTGTAGTTGTTTGGTTATAACCTTTGGCCAAAAAAAGAGTTGTCGCTGCATTGATAATTTGTTGGCGCCGGTTTTCACTAGCTGGTATAGACTCTGCCACTGTGTCACCCCCCACTTTTCATTCTTCAATCTAGTTTACACCTGAAACCGACAAAAAAACATTTCCAAATTGTGGAAATGTTTTTAATTAATGATTAAAACACCACAGTGTCAAGTTTAGCTAAACGAGCTTCCGTGTTGGAACGACCTGATAGGTAGGCAGCAACACGAGCATAGTGCATATAACGCTTAGCCGCTTCCGAATCACCACGTTTTTCTTCGATGTTTGCTAATTGTTCACTCAATTCAGGTACCCAGAACAAATCCACACGTTGACGCAAAGCATCTAATGCACCTGACAAAATACTTGCGGCTTCATCATAATCTTTTTCCGCTACCAAGAACTCGGCATAATATTTACGTCCTTGCAAAACACCATGAAACTCCAAATCAGTGGCAGTCAACAAATCAGGTTCTTGTTCGTAAGCCAAGGCGAACTTTTCACGCGCTGTTGCCATATCTCCTTGTAAATAATAGGATGATCCCATTTGATGATAAGCGTAAAATAAGAAGAAATTACTTAAAACCGGTGTTTTTTTATCGGTTGCACGCTCTGTATTATAGATAACTTGCGCATAATTTTGCTTATTATGAAATTCGTCAGCAGCTTTTAGAATATAGTAAGCTTGCAGCGTAGGAGGATTCTGACTCAATGCTTTTTCAAAATCCTTAAATTCATTCAAAGCATCTGTGTTCATGTTTAAAACAACTTGGCTCAATAATTCCTTAGCCTTATTGGTCAAAAAATCACCAGACACGAACTGTGACATATCCAAATTCAAGCGGTCTAGTATCGCCAACAACACATCTGCATTAGGTACACGATTTTGATTTTCGACCAATGAAATTGTTGCTTGAGTGGTAATACCTTCAGCCAACTCAACTTGTGATAAATGCATCTTTTTGCGAGCAGCGCGGATTGCTTTACCGTCAAAATTTTCGTTTTTACCGTTTCTTGCCATTAATTAAACTTCCCTATTTTTTCTTCACCAAGCGCTAAGAATGAATAGCTTAGTGATTCATTACGCTCAAATTCTTCAAAACCGTACTCAATTAACATATCAGCTAACTTTGCATTATTGATGTCTGAATAGTCCCATAAACGCTTAAATAAAGACATATTAGTGAAACCAGGTAGCGTGTTTGGTTCGCCTAAGTAAGGCACATCATTTTCATCCAACAAGAAATCCATTCGTGCTTCACCGCGAAGATTTAAGACCTTAAACGCATCCAAAGCCATTTGTTTTACTTCTTGTGTCACACTGTCAGGTAACTTAGCTGGGATTTCAAATTGAACCGCAGAATTGTCAACAAACTTATTGCTGTAATCGTACCAGCCGTCACCAACACCTTGTTCTGGAACCGTGTGTGCACCAATCTCAGACACCAATAAATCATCGTTTCCGATCACACCAACTTCCAACTCTCTTGGTCCTTTAACAGCCTGTTCAATCAACACCTTATAATCGTATTGGAATGAATCGGCCAATGCCGTCTTCAACTCTTCAGCACTTTTGACACGTGAAATACCAACAGACGAACCTTGATTAGCTGCCTTGACGAAGACAATATCTCCCAATTCAGCTACCACTTGTTCCCATGAAAGATTTTGTGCAGTTTTTGGATCAACTACCATATATTTCGTGTTGCGAATGCCATTAACTGTTAGCAACTCTTTCGTCAATACTTTATCAAAACTTACTGCATGTCCACGTAATGGTGCACCAACATAAGGCTTGTTAAGCATTCGAAAAAGGCCTTGCAAAGTCCCATCTTCACCCAAATTACCGTGAACGACTGGGAAGAAGATATCAAAATCACCAGCTGCACGTAGCGCAGAAATGCGTGCCAAGGGGTCAGTTGCATCAATTTTTGCCATAAACGCATCAACAATTGGCTGTTCATCTTCCAGCGCCAAAATACGTTCTGAACTAGCTGGATCTAAAAAGTAGCCGTTTTGTGCAATAGCGAAAACCGTGATGTCATATTTATTTGTGGCCGTAATAGCATCATAAAAATTCTGAGCCGATCGTTTCGACACATCGTGTTCTGATGAGTTGCCACCAAAAATAAGCGCTACGTGTTTTTTATTCATTTTTCTATCCCCGTTTTTTTATTATATCAAATATAAGTAATATTATGCAAGCATTTACATATTTAAAGCCGTTAATATCACTAACTTAAGTAATTTTTTGTCTCGTTAACGTAATCAGTAATTGCTTTGGGCACATCGCTTGGACTAAGCATGATAATTTCGTGAAAAAACTGTGACCGATTGTAAAACTGTTGCCAACGTGCCTGTGTTTTTGGTGGTGTCTGAGTCACCAAATCTTTACGCCAGTTTTTAAGTGTTAATAACATATAGTCACTATAAAGCGCATGTTGCTTTGCCAGTTTTGACAATACTTCTACCAATCGGCCAGTTTCACCGAATGTCAATGGGTCCGACAATTCCCTAAAGCCAGCCAACATCGCACTCATCAAAAATAATTTATCGGCTCGCATGAGTTGTGGCATCAAAAATATTTCAGCGGCAGCATTGCCAATGTGTGTAAAGGCATGCGCCCAACCATTTTGGCCAATGAAACCACGACCATCACGTTCTAAAGCAGCGTATAAGGCAATCTGATCAATCATATCGTCTAATTGTCCATCTGACAAAAATGGTTGTTTTACGCGATTTGCGTATAGCAACAGTGACAAAATCATGACACTAAACGATCGTCGATAAATGCCATCATTATGCGGCTCCAATATATGACTAAATAATTGCTCGTCCGATGATAAGTACTCAGCTAACCAACGAAGCTGTTCTGGCGCCAGTAAATCATTTTGCACCATGTCACTTAAAAAGAAGAAAGCACCTGTGTCCCTGTACTGAGGCAGTGGATTAGCCAATTGTGCAGTAATGACATGTAAGTCTGTATCGGTAATATGAAAATCAATATGCTGGGTATCTGGGTCTGCTTCAGCTATCAAATCAAGTTGATGTGTATATTCTTGTATTCTTTGTAAGGCATACTCACCATCAACTGGCAATATGACTTCAGTCGCCTGTTTGGGTGGCATTTCGCGCAACGCTTCTGCCATCAAATTGCCTAACGACTGAAAGACATTCCCATCACGTACCTTTTGACGCAACGCCACAAATTCTTGTTTTAATTTTTCGAATTCTGTCATTAGATTGAAAACCCTGTTGATTCAGTAAAAGTTGTATTTTTCTTTTGATAACTAATAGAAAGCACCAGACCAACACCAATTAAATTACCGATTAGTGATGATCCACCTTGAGAAATGAAAGGCAACGGAATACCCGTTAATGGCAACAAGCCAATACTCATACCAATATTTTCAAAAACGTGGAATAATACCAGCATCACAACACCTGTTGCTATGTAGGCGTAAAAAGCACTTTGCGCACGGAAAGTAGCACGAACTAGTAAGTAAATAAGTCCAAAATACAAAGCAATCAAGAGCGCGCCACCGATGAAACCGAAGCTTTCACCAATGACTGAAAAAATCATATCAGACTCTCGCACAGGCACATAAACTTTTAAAGCGCCCCAACCATTACCTGTTAATTGTCCTGACCCAATCGCTTTTAAACTTTGATATGTTTGGTATCCATCACCTGAGGTATCGGTAGCCGGATGCAACCACGTATCAATACGCGCAAATTGATAACTCTGGAACCCCAAAGCCGACAAAATTGCTCGTCCTGCCGTTGAAATAACCAGCGTTAATAAAGTAGTTCCCAAAACAACGCCAGCAATGATAACAGGTGCCAAAATTCGCCATGTCACCCCAGAAACTAACGTTACGCCTCCAAATATTGCAATAAAAACAAGCAATGTTCCCAAATCATTTTGCAAGGCAATCAAAGCCGCTAGAGGCAAAAACACTAACGCCATTTTCCCTAATAAAATCCAATCGCTCTGAACCGCATGCGTTGGATAATCACGATTATGCTGTGCAACTACTCGTGCTAACATCAAAATAAATGCTGGCTTGACTACTTCGGAAGGTTGAAATGATATTGGTCCAAAAACAAACCATGACTTTGCTCCTGTCGCAAGAGCCATCGACCGATTATAAAAAATCAAGACAGCCACCAATAAGAACACACCTAATCCATAGGCAATAGGCGCTAAGCGCCATAGTTGTGATTCATCAAATCGTAGCAAAAAAACAATAATCAAGACACCAATAAACCAAAACCCACCCTGCACGATTACCGCACGTAGTGCAACTCCAGCTGTTGCACCTTGCATATGAGTGGCTGCTTCAAACAAGGCACTCAAGCCAATTATCATAAATAATAGCAATGCTAAAATAATGCCCCAGTCTAATTCTGATCCAGATGTTCGTTTTGAAATTTGTCGTCTTTGCTGCATGATATCTCCAAAATGCTAATCGCCTCTTGTTTAACATTATTTTTGCTTAATGGTAAGAAGGACTATACAATTATTGCACAATTAATATTTTCATCGATTTATGTACAAAAAACGCCGCGAAAAATCACGACGTGCTTTATTTATTGATACAAATTAAAGCTTGCCAGAATCGCTTGTAAAGCCTCATCTTCATCTTTGGCTTGATTAATCACGGCTTGTTTACCGAAATACCCAGCAAATCCCCGCGTCGTTTTCTCAATGTATCCAATTTCTTTATTGTCCACTAATACTTGTGTCCGGCCGTCTGTTTCAACAAGATCGACTCCAAAGCTTTGGTTTTTTTTACTCATTATAAACCTCGATGTCCTGCCTTCATGTGTTCAAGAAGTGCACCCGCACCTTTGGCCACGTTGTCAAGTGGTGAATCCGATACAACAACTGGTACTTCAAGTGCATCAGATAGCAGTTGATCCATACCATGCAACAAAGCACCACCACCAGTCAACATAATGCCCCGATCAATAATATCAGCTGCTAATTCTGGTGGTAACTTAGCCAATACAGAATGAGCTGCCCGTACAATTTGTTGCAGCGTATCATGCAGTGATTCTTCAACTTCGTTTGAGTTAATTGTGATTGTCTTAGGCATGCCTTCAAAGTTATCACGACCACGCACTTCCATGGTTAATGGCTCATCAACTTGTAAGGCAGATCCAATCTGGATTTTAATGGTCTCGGCTGTCCGTTCACCAACAATCAAGTTATGACGACGCTTCAAGAAATTGACAATGTCAAAGTTCATCTTGTCACCAGCCACTCGGATAGACTCAGAAACAACAATATCACCTAGTGACAGTACAGCAATATCAGATGTTCCACCACCCATGTCAATCACCATTGAGCCAATAGGTTTAAAAATATCTAGTCCAGCACCAACAGCCGCTACCTTTGGTTCATACTCCAAATAAACTTTTGCCCCGCCAGCCTTTTCAGCAGCTTGAATGATGGCTTTGCGCTCAATTTCAGTAATGTTAGTTGGCGCACAAATCATAATGTTTGGTTTTGACATGAACCCTTTAACATTTAGCTTGTCAACAAAGTAAGTCAGCATTGCTTCTGTGACGTCAAAATCAGAAATCACACCATCTTTCAAAGGGCGTACCGCACGAATATTACCAGGTGTACGACCCACCATGCGATAAGCCTCTGATCCGACAGCCAATACACGATCAGTTTTGTCATCAACTGCGACAACCGAAGGTTCATTTAAGACGATGCCTTTGCCTTCCACGTAAATCAGAACATTGGCTGTTCCTAAATCAATTCCGATATCTTTTGCCATTTTATTTCTCCAAGATTTTAGCTTTCGTACTGTATTTTTCGTCGTACATAATCCAGTAAATTATACCATAATACCACTTTTTTTGCGGTGGATTCTCTCGTTAATCGGTCATTTCAGAACTGCATCCGGAATTTGTAAGACCCATTGTGTGATTGAGATAAAGAAGCTTGAGAGTAGATAGCCACCAATAATTGCCAGCATGACCTTCAAAAAAGTTGCCTGAACCGGTGTATAAGGCATGAATTTAGCAAAATTAATTGGTCTAATTGCCCAGAAAAAGAAATATATGGTGATTAAAGTTAAACCCAACTCAAAAATCGGACTCATCTTGTTTCTCCTTAAAATGTTTACCTTGACTAAAACGCTGTTTTTCAATTCTGATGTATCTCACAACAAGTTTATATAAAATATAACCAATCACCCCACCAGTAGTATTTGTTACCAAATCATTCGCATCAAATAACCGATTAGAAAGATAGAAAAAAGTGCTGATACCTTGAATAGTTTCAATGATTAGTGACGTCAGAAAAATTTTAGGTAGAATTTTAAAAAAGCCACGCCATTTAGGTAAAACTAAGGGTGCCAACAATCCCAATGGTATAAATAATGAGATATTGGCTAACATTTGATACCAACTAAAAGCCACCCCTTCAGGGTGAAAGACCGAGAGTCGCCAAAACTCATATTGACCCAGACCCCCATATCCTTTAATGACATCAATATATGTGCCAAATGAGGGCCAACGATAAAAAGTCAACGTTAAGAAAGCAACTAGCACAGCGTAAATCGTCAAGACCACTCGTCCCAAGACATTTTGCCAAGTCAACGTCCCTGCAAGTTTGGATTTCACGAGAAAACGTATGAGTAAAATAGCACTTAAAAAAGCTACCACAAGACTTGCATTAACGTTTCGCGCTGTGTATTGTTGATTGTTTAAATAAACAGTGTGCATAACTTAATATTATACCAGTTGTGGTTCAACTTAACCTTATTTTCAAAATAAAAAGAACCGTTTCATCAACGATTCTTTCATTTATTATTCAGCATTTTCACGACGATAATTCATCAAATCATGGGAAATCTCTGCCGTAGCAGCGTAAGCTTTTTTGTAAGCGGCATGTACCTTTTGATACTTCACAACATTGTCTGCGATTGGTTCATAAGTAGCACCAAATGAAATAAAGCTTTTAGCAGCGTCTTGCACTGTGTCAAACCAACCAAGACCTGTTGCTGCAAGCATTGCAGCACCTAATCCAGGTCCTTGCTCGTTACGCAATGTTGTAACCTTTTTACCGAAAATATCAGCTTGAATTTGCAACCACAATGGTGATTTAGCGCCACCACCAATAGCGACCACCGTATCAAAATCAGCGCCTTCGCGATCATAAATATCAAAAATATCCCGGAATGAGAAAATAATACCTTCCAAAACTGAACGCACAAAATCATATTTTTGATGTGTGCCATCAACACCTAAAAATGCGCCACGAACATCACCATCAGGGTGCGGTGTCCGTTCGCCCACAAGATATGGTGTGAAAATCAAACCATTAGCGCCGACAGTTGATTGTTCAGCAGAAGCCACAAAATCACTAAAATCTTCATCTCTTGCAAACGTATTTTTAAACCAAGATAATGAATAACCCGCCGCCAAAGTAACACCCATGGAATAAAATTTATTTGGAATAGCATGATTAAAGAAGTGCAAATCGCCCTTATAGTCAACATTCGCATTGTCTTCATACTTCAACACAACACCTGATGTTCCAATTGACGACATCACCATATTTGGCTCTAAAATACCAGCACCCACAGCACCAGCAGCGTTATCAGCTGCGCCGCCAAAGACTTTGGTGTGTGTATCTAGACCGGAGAAAGTTGCGTATGATTCAGTAATGTTACCCGCATAACCAATCGATTCAATCACTTCTGGGAAGAATGAAGCTGGTAATTCAAAAACTTCTTGAATTGTTTTTGACCACGTCTTTTTTGCAACATCAAAAGCCACTGTACCAGCAGCATCCGAGTACTCCATTTGAAGTTTACCAGTCATGCGATAACGCACATAGTCCTTAGGCAAAACAAAAGTTGTGGCTTGCTTAAATATTTCCGGTTCATTTTCTTTCACCCAGAGGATTTTTGGCAAGGTAAACCCTTCTAAGGCACGATTGCGCGTAATATCAATAAATTCTTGACCAAGTGTATCGTTGATTTCAGCCACTTGTGCTGTCGTACGCGTATCATTCCAAAGAATTGCTGGACGCAACACTTGATTATTGGCATCTAACAAAACCAAGCCGTGCATTTGTCCAGAAAAAGAAATACCATCGATTTCAGAAGGCTTAATGCCATCTTTTAAAATCAAATTGACAATGGCAACTGTTGTGCCATTGACCCAATCTTCCGGATTTTGTTCTGCATATCCGGGTTTTGGATATGAAAGTGGATAATCAAAACTTTGTTGCGCAACGATGTTACCCGTACGATCAACGGCTGAAACTTTAACCGCAGACGTGCCAAGATCAACACCTAAAACAACTGATGTCATAGTTAATACTCCATTCTTATTTTGTTTGTTGTGATAAAAAGAGCCGGAACACAACGTCCCGACCCTCGTCCGTGCAAATCTTTTTTTGGTGGAACACGGAAAATTTAAATTATGCACCCAATACTGAGAAAATGTAATTATTCAATGTTTGCTTAATTTGTTCTTGACGACCAGATTTCAAAGTTGCGTTGATATCAGCATCTGTCTTGTTTTCAGCATATTCAGCCAAATCCTTCAATGTCAACTTGCCGGCTTCAAAGTCTGCACCAATACCTTCGTCAAATGAAGCATAACGCTCTTTCAAAACATTTTCAATCACTTGGTCTTCAATCAACTTAGCTGCTACTTTCAAACCAGCAGCGTAGATGTCCATACCAGCAATGTGAGCATAGAACAAATCGTCCATTTCAAAGCTTTGGCGACGTGGCTTTGAATCAAAGTTCAAACCACCAGTTGGCAAGCCACCGTTCTTCAAGAATTCGTACATAACCAATGTTGCTTCATAGATGTCGTTAGGGAATTCATCAATATCCCAACCAATCAACTTATCACCCATATTAGCATCAAGTGATCCCAACAAACCAGCTTCACGTGCAAAACGTACTTCATGTTCGTATGTGTGACCAGCCAAATAAGTGTGGTTACCTTCTAAGTTCAACTTGAATGTGTCTTCCAAACCATAAGTCTTCAAGAAAGCAATTGTTGTTTGGGCATCAAAGTCGTATTGATGTTGTGTTGGTTCTTTTGGCTTTGGCTCAATCAAGAATTGGCCTGTGTAGCCAATTTCATTAGCATAATCTTTAGCCAGCTTGAAGAAGGCCGCAATATGATCTAATTCACGCTTTGTATCAGTGTTTAACAAGAAATCGTAACCTTCACGACCGCCCCAGAATACATAACTTTCTGAACCCAAACGCTTAGCAATGTCTAATGAATGCTTGATTTGTCCAGCAGCGTATGCAAATACTTCAGCAAATGGTGATGTTGCGCCACCAGCCAAGAAACGCTTGTTAGTGAACAATGATGCTGTGTTCCAAAGCAACTTCTTGCCAGTTTCTTGCATCTTTTGCTCAATCTTGTCAATTACTTTGTCAAGATTTGCGTTTGTTTCTGCCAAAGTGTTGCCTTCAGGAGCCAAATCACGATCGTGGAATGCAAAGTATTCAACGCCTGTTTTTTCCAAAAATTCAAACATGTAATCAACTTTAGCTAATGCCAAAGCCATTGAACCTTCTTCACCTTCTTTATCCCAAGGACGTGTTGCTGTTCCTTCACCAAATGGATCAACCAAACGTTGGTCCATTGTGTGCCAGTATGCAACTGAGAACTTGAGCCATTCGCTCATCTTCTTACCTGCTACAACTTCATCTGCATTGTAGTAGTGGAAGCCATCTCCAGCTTGCAAAGATTTGTTACCTACGAATTCTACTTTAGGAAAAGAGAATAATTCAGCCATGTCGTTTGTTCCTCCTAGATGATTAAACATCTGCCTTTTAATTGTTTTCGGGTTGGTTGGTTTACACAACCAACTTACATAAATCATTATATAACCTTTCCAAATTCCTTGCAAGCCCTTTCTTATAAATCAAAAAAAAATTTGATTAAATCATCAGTTTATGATATTTTTTTCAAACATTTCCGTATTCATATTGACAGTTTATTAGAAAAAGATTAGTATTAAATTATTATTTATTGGAGGACGTTAAAAATTATGAAATATACAGTTGTAGGTGCGGGTGCAATGGGACTACGTTATGGTATTTTACTGCAAGAAAATGCCGGCGTTTCAGTTGACTATGTTGAGCCAACACAAGCAAGCTTGGATAAAATTCGCCAGCAAGATAACAAAGTTTGGAAATCTCGCGATCACAAAGACCGACATCAAATTAAAATCAACATCTTTTCACCTGAAGAATATGAAGGTGATCCAGATGTTTGGATTTTCTTCATGAAGCAAATGCAATTGCAAGACACACTTGATCGTCTTGCACCAAAGTTTAAACCAGGTCAAACAGCACTTGGTGCAATGAATGGTATGGGACATATCGAAAAACTGCAACACTATTTTGATGACGAACATATTATTGGTGGTACAGCGATGATTGCCACTGTCTTGAATGATTACGGCGACGTTGATTTCATGGGCGCTGAAAGTGCCGGCTCATCAGTTTATGCCAATTTGACAGAAAAGCCATCTGAAGTAATGGATCAGGTTCAAAAAGACTTCCAAGCAGCACATTTGAATCCTTCTTACACTGAAAATTTCATGGGTACTCTTTTGACAAAAGTTTTCTTTAATGCCGTGGAAAACTCAATTGCTACAATGTTCCAATCGCGTATGGGTCAGTTAATGGCCTATGACGGCTTCTTAGAAGGTATTGCTCGACCATTGGTTAACGAGGCTTACGATGCTGCTGAAGCGGCTGGTATTCAACTCATTGAATCACGTGACGACATGGTTAAACAAGTTGATTATGTCTCAAATGTTGCCAATCCCTTACATTTTCCATCTATGTATCAAGATTTTGTCAAAGGTCGCCCAACAGAAGTTGATTATATCAACGGTTGGATTGCGGATTTGGCTGACAAAAATGGTACACAAGCACCTAACCAGCATTTGGTTACCAATTTTGTTCATCTTGCCGAAGCAATGCGTAAATTCACGCCACCAGTCAATAAGTTATCACCAGATTATACTGGCGCATAATTTTTAAGTTTGTTTGAGAAAAGCCCGAGTGATGATTGCGGCTGTGCAAATCATTACTCGGGCTTTCATGATATTTGTTTGTATTTTAGGATTGATGGCTTTTACAATGATTGTTATTTAATGAAAACATGGCAGATTGTAAAATTAAACCGAACACCTTGCATAAAAAAACTGCAGAGACTTTAATGGTAATTGACTAAAATCAACCATAAAGGATCTGCAGCTTATGTCTTCTAGTTTATCAGCTCACGAACGTTCTGTCATTGAAACAATGATCAAACTTAATCATTCAACTCGAGAAATAGCCCGTTTCTTAAAGCGTTCTCCTGCAACTATTACCTACGAGTTAAATCGAATTAAACCATACAATGCACAACAGGCTCATCATTTAGCCCAGTGTAATCGGCACAAACACGGTCGCCATCCGACCCTAACACCTGAAATATCAGCTTTTTTGAACCATCACATTGGTATCTTGAAGTGGTCACCAGAAACGGCTGCTCATGTATTGGGTATTGCTTTCAAGACCATCTACAACTGGATTCATCATGGTTTGCTTAAAATTAAGTTATCAGATTTACCTGATAAAGGTATTCGACGTAAACGTCAATCTGACGGCCGTAGACGTGTTTTTGCTCATGGCCGTTCAATTGAAAAACGACCAAAAGCTGTCCAATTAAGACAAGAATTTGGTCATTTTGAAGTTGATACGATGCAATCTGGTAAAACACGTGGCGATGTTTTAGTGACCATCACAGAACGATTGAGTCGACAACATATCATGAGACATGTCAGTGGGCGCAATAGTCAGGCAGTGACACCAGCTATTATTAGGTTTTTCAAGGGTATAAAAAATGCTAAATCAATTACAGTTGATCACGGTCGAGAGTTTGCAAAATATGATGAAATAGAAGAACAGCTAGGCATACCGATGTATTTTGCACACCCATATTCACCAGAAGAACGTGGTAGTAATGAAGTGCTAAATCGATATGTCCGTCGTTTTATCCCAAAAGAACGCAAAATTGAAACCATCAGTCAGAAAGAATTAGATCAAATTAATCATTGGATTAATGCCAGGCCAATGAAAACGCTCAACTGGCAATCACCACGAAAAGTCTTTCAGAAACATGCGGTGTTCGGATGATTCTTGCAATCTGCCACATATTAAAATTATCACTACCGGCACGATAAGCTATCACATGATTGTTCTTCAATGAACAACATCACGCTATAAAACCAGCAAGTGCTATGAATCCATCAGTATTAATTATTGATAGTATTGTAATTGGCATATGATTTCCTTTATACTAGAAGAATATAGAAAAAGATATTTTGGAGATTAGTTGCATGATTATTTCCGTTAAAAGCAAGCAAATACGGCGCGCAATTTTGTGTGTCATATTAGCAATTCTAATAACAATACTTGTCAAAATTAATTTTATTATACCCGTTATAGATGATGGTGTCCGATATTTTATGTCAACAACACAAGCAGGATTAAACGATATCGTCATGTCGATTTTTTCATTTCTTGGTTCTCCTGTTGTTGATTTGATTTATATTTTTATCTTAGCTGGCATTTTACTAGTGGCTGGTCTTCGAATTCCAGCTATATGGTCCGTTCTGACAATTGTTATTGGTGAAATTTTAGCTTTCATCGTGTGCCAATTAGTAGAACGCAATCGACCAATTGGTCACCTACTTAGCGATACCGGTTATTCCTTTCCAAGTCTACACATATTTAGTATTTTTACAGCTATCTTCATTTTGTTATTACTCGTTATACCCAATATCACTTCTTCAAGGAGCCAGTTGATTGGTGGTTGGGCTATCATATTAGTAGGTCTCATGTCCTTGCTGTCACGTTTATACTTTAGCGCTAACTATTTGAGCGACACAATTGCCAGTATATTATTTGCCTACGCTTGGGTTATTTTAGCCGCCTCCCTTTATGCCACGCTTGCCAAGCGTCTAACCAAGTTATCAATTTTCAAAAACGAAGAGATATAAAAAAATCGCTAACGCGATTTTTTTTTAGTTTATAGCCATTTCTTATAATCATCATCATCCAAGGCTTCAACTTCGCCAAGTAGATAACCATTGCCAACACCCGAGAAGAAATCATGATTAGCTGTTGAAGTTGAAAGACCGTTCATAACAACAGGATTCACATCATCTGCGCCATCAGGAAACATTGGTTCTTGCCCTAAGTTCATTAACGCTTTATTCGCGTTATAACGCAAGAAAGTCAAAACTTGATCTGTCCACCCAATTTCATCGTACAACTCATGTGTGTATTTTTCTTCATTTTCGTATAATTCATAAAGCAAATTATACATCCAAGTTTGTAATTCTGTTTGTTCTTCTTCCGATAATTGATTAAAACCAATCTGAAATTTGTACCCAATGTAAGTACCATGAACTGACTCATCTCGAATAATCAGCTTAATAATTTCAGCAACATTCAACATTTTATTATGGCCCAAAAAATATAATGGCGTATAAAAACCTGAATAGAATAAGAAAGTTTCTAGGAAGACAGAGGCAATTTTCTTTTGTAACGCTGTGCCTGTTTGGTAAATATCGTTAATCCGGTGTGCTTTAAATTGTAAAAATTCGTCGGTATCAGCCCAATCAAAAATTTTCTCAATTTCAGCTTTTTCATTTAACGTTTCAAAAATAGAAGAATAAGATTTTGCATGAACAGATTCCATAAATTGAATATTATTCAACACCGCTTCTTCTTTCTGGTTAATAGCATCTAACTTAAGTTGCGCCATGCCATCTTGTGACTGAAGTGTATCTAGTGTTGTTAGTCCACCAAACACTAAATTCATTGTTTCGCGCTCTTGATCAGACATGTTGCCACGCCAGTGCTTCAAGTCGTTTGAAATCGGAATACGTGTATCTAACCAAAATTGTTGCGTCAACTTTTCCCACGTTGCCTTATCCAATTCATCCTCAATATTGTTCCAGTTGATTGCCGTATATGAGCCATTATTAATATGTGCCATTATTGTTCTCCAATATTACGTTTTATTTTATTATATATTACTTCAGCATCAAATGCACTGCCACGCAACTCATAAGAAGCAATCATTGGCACATTAAATTTTTTCGCATAACGAATACCCGTTAAATTGAACTGAACATTGAAATTACGATTACCTGATCCGACAATTCCCTTTAAATAACTTGCATTGTTACCAAAATCAATATATTCGCCCAACGCATTAGTAAAGACCTCAGTAACTTCTGGCCCTGTACCCGTTCCGCCTGTCAAATACGTTGGTACAAGGGCAACAAAAGGTTCTGTTTCATTAGCGTACTCTGTTTCCTCACCAATTAATCGAGCATCCAAAGTATCCCCTTGTTCCATAGCAACTTTTTTAAGCTTTTCAACAAATGATTTCGTATTACCCTCTGTTGAAGCATATAATAAATTAATGTGTGTCATTCAACTCAACTCTCATCCAGAATCTTTTACCGTGATTACTTGCGCAACATTTTTTAATCGTTAAATCGAGCAACTTTCACACTCACTCACACCAGACTCTTGGTTATCATCAGTAAATGTTCGAACGTAATAGATTGACTTTAAGCCTTTATTAAATGCGTAGTGGCGTAAAATGGTTAAGTCACGCGTTGTCATTTTATCTGTGCGTCCCTTTTTCCATTCATACAGGTCATCTGACAAAGTCGATCTCATGAAGAATGTTAATGCCATACCTTGGTCAATATGCTCTTGGGCAGCAGCGTAGACGTCAACTACTTTCCTCATATCAGTATCATAGGCAGAGATGTAATAAGGCATTGTTTCATTACTCAATCCTGGTGCAGGGTAATAGACTTTACCAATCATGCCCTCTTGTCGCTCTTCGATACGATTAACGATTGGTAACAAAGAAGCGGTCGTGTCATTAACATAAGAAATAGAACCAGTTGGCGCAATGGCATGACGATAAGCATGGTACATGCCATACTTCATCACATTATCTCGTAATTCAGCCCAATCCTGTTTCGTTGGCAAGTGATGATCTGAAAATGCTTCTTGAACCTTCGCAGTTTTTGGTGCCCAATCTTTTTCTAAATAAGTATTGAAGTATTCGCCGGTAGCATAGGTTGATTGGTCAAATTCAAAGAATTGTTCATGACGTTCCTTGGCAATTTTCATAGATGACTTGATTGAGTAATAATTCAGCGCCATAAAGAACGTTGATGTAAAGTCCAATGCTTCCTCGTCACCATAATACATTTTATTTTGGGCAAAGTAAGCTGCCAACCCCATTGCACCCAATCCAATTGCATGCTTTTCACGATTACCTAAAGCAACAGAAGGCACGACATCTAGATTTGATGAGTCAGAGACAAAAGTCAATGCACGCACCATTGTATCAACCGATTCCTCAAAATTATCAGTTTGCATCATATTAACAATGTTGATTGATCCCAAGTTACAACTGATGTCTGATCCAAGCTTTGTATATTGCTGCTCATTGTTCAATTCTGATGGTGTCTGGACCTGCAAAATTTCTGAACACAAATTCGAAGATACTATTTTACCTTTAATTGGGTTAGTCTTATTTGCAGTATCAAGATTAATAATATAAGGATAGCCTGATTCTTGCTGCAGCTTAGAAATTTCTTCTTCAAGCATGCGGGGGTCAATGCGGTATTTACGAATGGCCTCATTAGCGACCATATTATCGTATTCACCCGTAATATCAACATAGTTGAATGGCTCACCATAAACTTTTTCAATGTCTTCGGGACTAAAAAGATACATTGGTTGATTTTCTTTAACTAATTCATAAAACTTGTCTGGAACAGTTAATCCAAGTGACAAGGTTTTAACACGGATTTTTTCATCCGCATTTTCTTTTTTAGTTGACAAAAATGACAAAATATCGGGATGGAAAACTGATAAATAGACAACACCAGCACCCTGACGTGCACCAACTTGTGATGAAAAAGTAAAGGAATCTTCAAGCAGCTTCATGATTGGTACGACACCGCCCGCAGCATTTGCAATGCCCATTACTGGCGCACCAGCTTCACGAACGTTAGAAACATTAATGCCGACGCCACCACCCATTTTTGATAATTGTAATGCAGAATTAATTGTTCGGCCAATCGAGTTCATGTCATCTGACGTTTGTATCACAAAACATGACACCAATTCGCCACGACGCGCGCGTCCTGCATTTAAAAAGGAAGGGGTTGCTGGCTGATAGCGTTGGTGAATCATTTCATCAGCCAATCGCAATGCCAACGCTTCATTTCCGTCTGCGTAGTACAGCGCATTCATTGCAACACGATCAACATATGTTTCAACGTAATGCTCACCATCATTAGTTTTTAGGGCATATTGATTATAGAATTTAAAGGCAGCCATAAATGACTTGAAGTTAAAATGAACACTGTCAAGGTAAGCGTATAGTTCTTCAATGAATGGCATTCGATACTTTTCAATAAAACTGCGCTCCAAAAAATCATTGTCAAAAAGCCATTCAAATCTTTGTGCTAATGAATCAAATTTCAGCACATTTGGCCATACATTCTCGGTTAAAAATGCATCAAGTGCTTCTTGATCCTTTTCAATTTGAATTTGATTGTTTTTTGGAATGTTGATTTGGTTGTTTAAATCAAAGTAAGTAACTTTATCAATATCTAATGTTTTCAATGCCATAACGCTATCCCCTTTTTTGTTTCATCTTTGTACTGCTCATCCCACAAAATAATCTAATAAAAAAGCATCATTACGACTACGTCGCAAGATGCTCGAAATACGGCTTGAATTAAGCGGATATTTTTTTGAGCACGTCTGGACGGAAGCCAGAAAATGATGGCATACCCTCAATAGCAACGACCGGTGTCTGACGATAGCCATTAGCCTTCAATTCATCAACATATTGTGTTTCTTCTTCAATATTGACTTCTTTAAAGGCAATACCTTGCGCTTCCAAAAACTTTTTCGTCATCTTGCATTGCACACAATTATATTTTGTGTATATTGTTACTTTTTCCATGACGTGTACCTCTCATTTAATCTATTATTTTTGTTTAGTTTTAGCTAGAACTGTTGATTAATAGTTTACCGCAATTCCATAATTACACAAGGACCAAAACTGTCTTCACAAACATTTGTTCGATAAAATCAAGTCATAGGCGAATTCACAAACCACATAAATCATAAAATTTCACAAGCACCTACCACGAACATTTAAAGTGTTGATATATCAAGGTTTATATTAATTAAGACACTGTGAACTAATTTAATAAAAGCGGTAGACACTCGATGTATTAAGGTGTTTTGTTTGTGAAATTTAAATTTTAAAGAAATCATTAAGGTAATTTTTGTTCGCCTTTATACCTCTCAATATCAACTTAAAACTTAATCATTCGTTAAATTTTAAGAAGCGATAAAAATCACCGTATGATGACTTTTTTTGGTATAATAACTCTTAGTATATAAGAAAAGAGGTTTACGAATTTGGATTCTGGTCCGTCTTTGATCATCAACTTTTTTGTTATTTTGGTGGTCTTGTTGTTAGCTATTCTGTTTACTTTAACAGAATATTCATTAGTTAAGGTGCGCCTTAGTGCGCTAAGAGTGTTGCAAGAGGACCGCGATAAGCCTTCACGCAACATCAGTAACGCCATTCACATGGTAACACACCTGACTGAATATCTCTCGACGGCGCAAGTCGGGATCACATTAACAAGTTTGATTTTAGGTTGGATTGGTGAAGAAACCGTCGCCGACATCATTCTCAACTCTGGTATTATTCCTGCCGAATATGCCCACGCAGTTGCTTCAGTTGCAGCCATGATTATCTTCACAATCGTGCACGCTGTATTTACAGATCTTGTTCCTAAAAATATTGCGATTGAATCGCCTGTAAAAGTCCTACTATTCATTGTTCGACCTGTTCGTTTCTTTCATATCACTTTATTCCCCTTAATATGGACGTTGGATCACTTGTCAAACGGCATTACACATTTATTGGGATTTAGAACTGATGGCGAAGAGGATATATATTCTCAAACTGAAATTTTATCATTGTCTAAAAATGCTGCGGCAGCCGGCGAATTAGATGAAGAAGATTTAACTTTCATGCAACGTGCTTTTGAAATGAATGATAAAGTAGCTGTTGATATCATGATTGATCGGACATCAATGACCGTTATTGATGTTAAAGCTTCTATTGCAGAAGGTGTTAATTTATATTTACAAGAACGTTATTCACGTTTTCCAGTTGTTGCAGACAATGACAAGGATAAAGTATTAGGTTATGTCTTTAACTACGATCTTGTCCGTCAAGCACGTATTAAATCATCTGACCCTGTCTCAAAAATTATGCGTGACATCCCCGCCGTTCCTGAAAATATGGACTTGCACGATGTCATGGATGAAATGATCATCAAGCGTTCGCCTATCGCCATTGTTGTTGATGAATATGGTGGTACTTCTGGTTTAATTACTGATAAGGATATTTACGAAGAACTGTTTGGTACAGTTCGTGACGAAATAGATGATGTATCAGACGATTACATTGAAAAACTTGGTGATCATCGTTTCAAAGTTTCTGGTAAGATGACTCTGTATGACTTTGAACGCTACTTTGATAAAAATATCAAAGAACTAGAAAATGATGATGCAGTGACATTGACCGGTTATGTATTGAACCACGATCCTGAGTTCCGGGCAGGTGATACTATGGCTGTTGCCAATTTCCAGTTAACAGCACTTGATTACGATAATGCTTATATATCTGAATTCATTGTGAAAGAGCTCCCTACACCAAAAGAAGATGTTAATAGTAATGGCATTTTCGATGATGAAGAACTTGAGTCTGAGTCACAATCTGAAAGTGAATTATCTAATCATTGATTAGTCAAAAACGAGTAAAACATACTCGTTTTTTTGATTGGTTACTAATCTTTACTTTATCACTAATTTAATTGTTCGTGATTATGGTAAAATGGAATTATTATATTGAGGAGGAACAGTATGTCAGTCCATATCTACATGGTGCGCCATGGAGAAACTTATTTCAACTTTTTGCATCGTTTTCAAGGGTGGTCTGATGCCCCTCTAACTGAAAAGGGCATTCAAGATGGTTATCATGCCGGCACTCGATTAGCAAATGTGCATTTTGATGGTGCCTACTCATCAGATTTAACGCGTGCTATCCATACCGCGCGTTACATTCTAACTAACAATGCGGCGTCTAATTTTTCAGATCCGACGCAACTTCCTGATTTCCGAGAAGAAAATTTTGGTGCCTTTGAAGGTATTAGCGGTGAAATTGTACTCACAACGTTAGGTGCCTATAAGCATGACCAGTTTAATAATTTTTCGGATGTTATCACACGTTACAGCATGGCTGATGCAATGAACGTCATGGCTGAAGCAGATCCTTTCAATTTAGCTGAAAATCACGAAGCGTTCCTAAAACGGATTAAACATGGTTTCAATGACCTACTAAATCAGCACCATGATGGTGATAATATTCTGCTCGTCTCGCATGGCACAACTATTCGTGCTATTGCCGAATATTTCGGTAGACGTGACTTGTCAGCCATCAGTGTTGCGAACGGCGCAGTCATGCAGCTCGACTTATCAGCTGATAATCAAGCTGATATTATTAACTTCAATGATGCTACAACTGTTTTTTAATCACACAAGTCAACAAAAAGACGATACCTCAGCAATGCCGTGTATCGTCTTTTTTATACGTTTAATTCTTGTTTCAAATTTTCGCGTTGTTTGACGCGATAGTACGTAACAAGTAAAATTGTCAGTGCCAAAAGCCAAATAATCAAAATCATGACATTTTGCTCAATATCATTACCGCCAAAAACAAGTGAATTGACTGCATTTTTCAAAGCTGACAATGGCCAAAATGGTCTTATAAATGCAAAGATTGAATCCTGTAAGCTAACTGGATCATTAGGCACAACAAAGACAGTTTGGATAGCTAATAGTACAGTTGACAGCCACCAACCAGCCTGTCCTAGCCATTGCTTCAAATACCAAACCAAACTCATCATGCCCCATTGACTCAATAACGCGATACCAGTCATATACCAAAAATTACCGATGTTCACATGCCAGAGCAAAGCGCTTCCTACCATCAAAAAACTACCCAAAATGCTTAGCAAACCACCAATTTGAAAGTTTTCCCACCATTGTTCTAATGCTAAAGCATCGGTTTTAGTCGGCTTAACTGGCAATAATAATCCAAACAGAACAGACATCACTGAAACACCAACGACTAATAATGAAGCCATTAAGACTTGCCCTTGCGTTTTGATTGGCTTGATATCAGTCATTTTTAACATCAGCATCTGTGTCAGTGCCGTATTTTTATCTGGCTGATTACTCAATAGTGATTTTAGTTGACTTGAAATTTGTTGCTGTCCACTATTGATATCTTTTGCACTTGATTGAATAACACCCGACTGGTCACTCAATGCTTTCGTACTACTTAAATTGGTGGCAAGACTACCTATGCCACCAGCAATTGTTGTTTGCATTTTGTACGAGATATTGTTAATTTCGACCGCTAAAGACTGAATTTTTGTTTTATCATCCGCATTAACAGCATCATTAAGCTGCGCTGAATAGGTAGACAAATCAGTGATTAGGTCAGATGCATCAGACTGCAAATCATTTGCAGCATTAACATCGATAGCATTTCCTACCGCTTGTAAATTGGTTTGTAGGTCTTTTGTTTGCTTTGCTAAATTTTGACTTTGTGAACTCAACTTTGATAGCGTTGAGTCACTTGTGTTACCCAAAGACAACTTATTATTTGCTAGTGCAATCACTGCATTGATTTGGTTTTCAATGTATTGCGTACCATATTGGCTATTTCCTGTTGCAACACTAACATTGACAGTACCCGATTTGCCACTCTTTTTATAATTTGCTAATTGCGTCGTTAATGCAGCCGGAATCTCCACTATCGCGCTAATACGCCCTTGCTTTAGCGCCTGCTTTGCTACCCGAGTTGACTGATAAGTACTGGTTTTGAAATGCTTACTTTCCTTTAATTGTTGCTGCAACGTGTCGCCAAATCGCTGGTTTTTACCATTCAAAGATGCTGACTTGTCTTGGTTTATTACCGCTACGACTAGTCGGTCAGTTTTCTGATTACTGTGACCAGTTGCCCCCAAATAGCCTCCGATCAGTAAGACCGGTAAAATCACTGCTAGTAGCCACTTTCCCAATATACGTTTATTCCCAAACACCGTTTGCCAACCCAACATAAAAAACCTCTTCATCTTAAACTCTGCTACTAATAGCATACGAGATTGAAGTGGCCTTGTGGATAACTTTATAAAGTTTTATCATTTTTAAAGAAATTATGGCAAAGTATTCCCTGCTGCTGTATAGACATCATACCATTCCTGATTAGTCAACTGAAAATCAAGCTTGGTCATATCAATAATACGGCTTGGCGTCATTGATCCAATAATAACTTGCATGTTGGCCGGATGATGCAAAATCCAGGCAACGGCAATTGCACTTTTTGATACGTCATATTTGCTAGCCAACTTTTGTAACGTTTGATTAAGTTCTGGAAACTTTTCATTATCAATGAAAACACCTTCAAAAAATCCAAATTGGAATGGTGACCAAGCTTGAATTGTCAGATTGTGTAACCTTGCGTAAGATAGAATACCACCATCATGATCAACACTGGCTGCGTCATTCATATTCACATGCAGTTCGGAATCAATCATATTAGTGTGCATAATACCAAATTGCAGCTGGTTAATTTGCAGCTTTTCATCTCCTAAAGCATTTTGAATCAGCGCAATTTGATATGGGTTCATGTTAGAAACACCAAAATGGTGCACTTTCCCAGTGGTTTTCAAGTCTGTGAAAGCACGTGCTAACTCATTAACGTCAACTAATGTATCTGGTCGATGCAGCAAAAATGTATCAAGATAATCAGCTTGTAAACGCTCTAGTTCAATATCAACACTAGCAATCAGGTGATCATAACTAAAATCAAATCGTGGCCCTCTTTCACCATCCCCGTTCACTTGACCGTTAGGTAAAATAATACCAGCTTTTGACTGTATGAAGATATCGTCACGCTTGACACCTATATCTTTCAATGCCTGACCAAAAACGATGGATGATCGACCACTGCCATAAATATCTGCTGTATCAAAAAAATTAATGCCGGAAACCAATGCCGTTTCAACAATTTTTTTTGCCTCATCTGATGTTTTGTCGGCAATTCTCATGACACCCAAGGCAACTGCACTTGCCGTCAAATTTGTATTACCAATTTGAATTGTTTTCATGTGATAAACCTTTCATATCAACAATTAATTAAAACCAGCTAGTATAGAAAGCGATGTAGCACAACTCCCTAGGAATGTACCACATGTTATCACTTTCAATGATAGCTGGTTGTTTTTGTTATTATTCAGCTGTTTCAAGCAAACCATATTTACCATCTGTTCGCTTGTAAATGACTGAATCTGTGTTAGATTCAGCATCCTTAAAGATAAAGAAATCATGTTCTAGCAAATCCATTTGCAACGCTGCCTCTTCAGGTGACATTGGCTTCAAATCGACCTGCTTTGTACGTACAATTTGTAATGCCGAATCGTCAACGTCAGTCTCAGGAATTTCATCATGTGAATCAATACCCTTAAAGCCTGTTTCACGTGACTTACGGTTAATTTTTGTCTTATACTTACGAATTTGGCGTTCAATTTTTTCGGATACATTGTCTACTGCCGCATACATGTCAGCATTTGTATCTTCAGCTCGCAACACTACGTATGGTAATACGATTGTGACTTCTACTTTACCAGAGTTATCCGAACGATATGTGCGTAAATTGACATTTGCTTTTGCACTTTCTTCGATATAACGATTCAACTTCGTTAAACGCTTCTCAACATAGTCACGGATTGCGTCTGTTACTTCGATGTTTTCACCACGTACATTATAATCTAACATAATAAATTCCTCCATACACGCTTTATTATGATAATAATCTAAGTATCATCAAATTCAGCGTGGTTTTTATCTTGTTGCTAACTACATTATATCACAACTGTAAGCGTTTTCTGTAAAATTCACCATTTTTTCATTTTTAACGGGCCAATGAGATACTTTTGACAGTTTTCGCGCCCGCCTGATAAAGCAAATTAGCCGCATGGTACATTGTATTACCGGTTGTGTAGACGTCATCCACTAATAAAATACGCTGACCTACAATTAATTGGCTTGATACATTGAGGGCGAAAGGCTGTTGACGATTCATACGCTCACGTCGCCCAAATTGTGATTGGTGATCTTTTTTGCTTGCAGCAATGGACAGTATGTCGGATAAAGTTTGCCCATCTAGCATGCCAACAACTTGATTAAACCCACGTGTTTGCATAGTATAGTGACTGACTGGAATTGGGACAACAATATCCTTATCAATATTATCAATCAACTGGATTAAGTCGTGATTAAACACTCCTTTTAATAAATAATCACCGTTAAATTTATATTGCTGCATATAATGTTTCATGACATCATTATACTGATAAAGGGCACGATGTCGCAATAACGGGTAGCCTTTATTTTGCCAGCGAATGCAATCAAAACACATTTCCTGTGTGGTTTGCAACCTGCTACAATTTGGGCAACACTTGTCATTAATACGCACCAATTGGTTACAACAATCATCACACAACTTAGCCGAATCGTCGGGCATTATACCTAACAACGCTAAAAATGATTGATTGCTTGGTAAAGGCAATTCACAAAGTTGACATAGCCGTCTACATGGATTCACGTAATTTCTCCCCAAGTCGATTGAGCCGTATAATTTGACGTTGAGCTGCTTTGACTTTTAATGTTACATGTTCAACGTAAGCCAACACAAGACCAGTTGGACAATCAGATTTTCTACCAACTCGGCCAGCAATTTGAACTAAAGCATTCTCAGTAAACATTTCATCGTCAGCGCCTAAAATAATGACATTGATGCCAGGAAAAGTCACACCACGTTCAAGTATTGTTGTTGTTACAAGATATTGCACCTCTTCATTACGCATACTTTTAACTTTTTCTTGTCGACGTTTATCATTGGCATGAACAAAATCACCACGCATTTTAGGAAACCACCGATTAATCGTGTCGTGAACTGGTTTTAAATCTGCAACTTTGGGCACAAAGATCAAAAATCGTTTATTTGATTCTACTAAGTGACTAAGCTGTTTTTGAAACTTTTTAGGTAGTTTTTTGCGCCACTTATTGAGGCGTGCCAATTGAATTTCTGGTAACAAATGTTGATGAAATCGCAGTGGCAAATACGACACTGGTAATCCTTTGTTAATCCGTTTTCTAAGTTGTCGTGTTGGTGTTGCGGTCAGATAAACCATCGTATGGCAAACTTTAACCGCATTGTTGACAGCATGCGTGAGCATGTCATTACCAGCAAATGGAAAACTATCAACTTCATCAATAATTAGGACATCAAAGGCTTCTCTAAATTTCAGGAGCTGGTGTGTTGTTGCCAACACAAGCTGAGTATACCGATAACAATCGGTCTGTTCCCCATATAACGTCACCATGTCCGTCCGTGCGAATGCAGCATGTAATCGTGGCGACAATTCAACAATGACATCAACACGTGGTGCAACAATGCTGACGCGTAATTTTTGCTGTAATGCACGATAAATGAGTGGAAACAACATTTCCGTTTTGCCTGCGCCTGTCACAGCCCAAACTAAATGCTCTCGATGTAGTGCTAAAGTGGTCAATAAGTCTTCACTAACTTTTTGCTGTTGATGGGTTAAAGTACCTGTCCAACTTAGTGTCACTTTCCCGCTAAAATGATTAGGTTCAGGCAAAGAGACCAAGTTATCTAATGAACTAACACGGCCAAGCGTCAGACAGGCACGGCAATAAAACGCGTCATTGGGTAATGGCGCTACTACTTTTTGGTTACAACGTTGGCAAATACCATCCTGAAATGCAGACCTTGATTCGCCTAAATTATTATCTATTTTAGGAGAGACTAACTGTCTTCCGTAGAGATTTTCTATTTTCATACTGTATAATACGATGTATGAAACATTACTTCACAATTTCTCCAAAAACATATACTTGGGAACAAGTCATCAAAAAATCCCGTTTTATTTTGAATGTAGCGCGAGTTACTTCTGAAGAAGAAGCACGCCTGTTTATTGCAAAAATAAACAAACAACATTACAAAGCCAGTCACAATGTTTTTGCCTACATGCTTGGTGATCAAGATCAAATACAACGTTTTAGTGATAATGGCGAACCTAATGGTACGGCTGGCGTTCCAATGCTAGAAGTCCTCCAAAAAAATCAAATTCACGACGTTGTTGCCGTTGTGACACGTTATTTTGGTGGTGTCAAACTAGGTGCTGGGGGCTTAATTCGTGCTTATGCTAGCACAACAGCAGACGGGTTAAAAGCAGCCGGATTTGTCGAACGACTATCGTTGCATCAAGTGACCATTACGATTGCCTATAAGCACGTTGACAGTCTCACTTACTGGTTAACACAAAATGACTATCACATTATGACCACAAATTACGATGAAAACGTTCATTTAATCGTCCCTGTGTCTGAAGTAGGACTGCCTAGCTTTCAAAATACACTGACGAATCAATTTGCTGGTAATATTGGGTTTGATATTGGTGACATAACTTTCTTTGAAATTCCAGTGAAATAGGCTATAATTGAATAGTTATGATCCGCTAGTGTAATGGATCGCACGCAAGATTCCGGTTCTTGAAATCCGGGTTCGACTCCCGGGTGGATCATTAAAGTAACGCAGTGACAAGGGTTTGATAGCTATTTGGAGCACTATTGTAGCACTGGATAATTTCATAACAAATAAAAAACACCGACCAGATTAATTTCTAGTCGGTGTTTTCGATTCTGATCGCAACAAAAAAACAGCCAGCTTTTAAACTGGCCGAACGCGCTTTGAGGGTGTAATCTTATAGGGGAAGATTACAAGTACAATTGTAAACCACTTACTAATATATAACAAATTAAAACCCAACAATCTGCGCTGATATCAGAAGGATAGACGTTAAACTTCGATAGCGATTGTTGGGCTGACTACATAATATCACTCTTAATTTTTGAAAGCAAATAAAAAGCTCGACAGTGTAACATAAATTATCCTGTCGAGCATGTAGTCCACCCTTGAAAGAACTACTCATTTATTTTATCACAAATTAAAACCCAGCAGATGGATACATACAATTAAAGTTAGGAGACATGAAAATATGATTCTGCTGGGTAGTGTCAACATAAGACTCACTTATTGTAATATATTTAAATTTTAAATGCAAACAAAAACCCAACAAACAAATTGTATACTTACGACCGTGTTTGTTGGGCTATTTAATGGTATCACTTGTGCGGGTTGATGGCAAATTAAAAGTGCACATCTTGAGGAGACGTACACTTGGGGGAGTGAGTATAATTGAGGCATCTACTCACGTATTTATTGTATATCACTTACTAATTTATAGCAAATAAAAACCCAACAAACACTATTCATTGTGAGAGAGAATAATTTGTACTGTTCAAAGAACATGTTTGTTGGGCTATTTAATGGTATCAATTGTGTGGGTGGAATGCAAATAAAAAACGCTCAACCGGATTAAATTCTAGTTGAGCGTTTTTTATTATATTCAATTTTGTAGTCGTTAACCTTTGCTTGTGCATCAGCTAATTCCTGTTGTGCTTTGGCTAATTAAAATTACAATTTAATAAATGCGTCTGCATTAAACCAAATAATACCGTACTTACCAAATACAATACCTACACCGTTGGTTGATACGTCGTACTTATCAATCGTACCGTTATCATAACCACGACTAAACCTCATCACATCACCTACTTGCGTTGGTGACATACCGCGCGTCAGATTGTCGACAATATCCAATGGAATGCCGTTGTTAGTCCAGTCTGCGTCTTTGCCACCAGCTAGATTGTAGTTAATCATTTGATAACCACCATTAACATCTTTCAAAGCGTTAACCTTGAAAGTTTTTGTATTCGTAAAGTGATTACCTGCGTTTTTGAAAGCTTGGATAGATGATGATACCGGCTGATTATTAGCTGGTTTAGATGGTGTTACTGGTTGTGGGGCTACTGGTGTGTCATCACCAACGCCATTAACCAAGTCACGATTAAACTTGTCACGTGATACACCCCATTTTGCTAAGAATGGGATTGGGTCAACGTGATCTGAACCGTGACCAGTAGCCGAAGCATAATTGTGCGACTTAATACCAATTGTATTGAGGTTGTCAATTGTGTATGTGATACCGGCTTGTTTAGCCAGATAGCGAGCTAACCAGATATAAGCTGGATAAGCCTTGTTAAAGTCTGCTTGTGATTTGATAGAACCCTCGGAAAACTCAATAGCCGCATACGTCTCCCAATTCCAATCGCCACCTACGTCCCATGCGCCGCCGTTTGTATTCATCACTTGCCGAATATCGACATTACCATTGGTGATTCCGACCAAATGTGTGTAGTTAGCTGCGTTATAGTGACCCGCTAAATAATCACGTTCATTCTGAACACTGGCGGTTGGATTACCAGTCGAGTGCATGTGGATTTGATGAAATCCAGGCTGTAAAGCGCTTTGCTGATAGACATATCCGTTTGGCACTACAATATCTGATTTAATTGTATATCCCATGTGATACCTCCTTATTGTGCTTCTGTTGGTGCGGCTGCTTTGTTATCGGTAGCTGTCACTACTTTTTCTGCTTCTGCTAACTCTTCCGCTGATACAACCGGCTTAACAGTGGCCAATGAGCCATCTGCTTTATTCGTTGCATAAGCTTGCTTGATATAAGTTAGAATTTGGGCTTGCGTAAACTTATCACCCAAACCATTTTCATCTAGGCGTGCTTTAACATCATAAGCAGCTGACTCTTGTTGCACCTTACCATCGCCAAGCAATGCTTGTGCTGATAAGACTGCTTGACTTGCGAACGTTAAGATAGTTTTGATGTGTTCGTTCTTTTGAACAGACGCTTGCTTCTTCAAAAACTTTGCGCCACCATAACCGAAACCGCCTGCAAAAAATACAAATACAAGCGTCTGGATAACTTTTAATACTTCGTTCATGAATAATTTCCTCCTATATAAAAAAGCTAGGCATTGCGCTTAGCTTCGTGTTCTACTTATCGTTTTTATTGAACAACGTGTGGATCTGTTCACCGTGGGTAGCCAAAGTAACATCATGTTGACTAAGATGTTTACTAAGCTCGTCAATTTCTATCTGACTTTTAGACAGCGCTGTGTTTAATGCTCCAAAGTTTCCGTTTAATTCACGGATTTGCGTACTCAACGGATTAACTATCCACACCTTTACAACCGCTGTTAAAACAGTTACAACCGCACTACCCACTGCTATCCAACCTAAAACGTCATGCGGAAATTCCATATTATACCTCCGTTGTTTTAGCCGGAGCTTCTGCGATAAGCGCTTGAATTTTCTTCTTAGCTGCTGCCTTGATGTCAACTTCTGTTGATGTAATGCTAACACCGTCTTCTGGTGTAACCTGCAAATTACCGTTCAAGCTATTTGGGAACGTGCCTGCATTAAATTGAACGGACGCGTACTTCACCGTCAGTTTACCGTCAACAAAACTTACTTGTAAATCTCCAACTGTCATATTCATGATTATTTCTCCTCTTCATCTTCTAAAATATCTAATAGCTTATCGAACGCTGGGGCATCCATTGCTGAAACGACCCCATCCCAATCCTCAAAAAACGTCTTCAGTGATTTGAATTGCCCATCAAAGTCTTCACTAACATTGACGGTCTCTAAACTTAGTTCTGTCCTTTCTGCGGACGTTTTGGGAATGTTTTCTTCCTTACCAACAAATGATACACTGCCATTTTCATCAACAATACCACCGTTTTCAAGCACGATTTGTTTTTGACTTTCTGTATATTCATCTCCCCAATTTCTTAAACGCTTTACGAGTTTTGTTCTCGCTCTACTTGCCTTAGCACTCATATCTACTTTTTCTAAAAAATTAATGAGTGGGAATAGTTCTAAATTCTTAATTTTCACTTGCTTTCATCTCCTATCATATTAACTACATCTGGATTGAGACCATTGTATTCGCTAAACGCTTTCTGCAACTTTATAGACAGCGCCATAAATTTTTGCTCCTCAATCTGAACATCTTTTTCATCTATCTCCTGATAGATTGGCATACCATCATCTGCATATCCAACTGGCACCTTAGAACCCATCATCGTTTTAATCATCGGCGTTGCACCATCACCAGATATAGTTGCATGTATACTATATAGAATATTATTGTTACTATCTGCTACTTCATTTTTAATATATGCTGTTGTACTCATTTTTAATTCTCCTATGAAATAATAGTGGCTTGTGTTTGGTTAAACGCAACAACGTTGTCACCACCAAATGCAATTCCACCACCTATATATCCAGACCAAGTTGCAACGATTACTGGTACATATCTTCCGTCAAATTTACCACTGAACTTCAAAGCACCAATCTTCAGGTTATAGTTAACAGAACCAGAGACGATTTCGTTTGAATTGAAATTAACTTTGTCTCTAAAGTTGAATCCCTCGGTAATACCATAATAAAGAGAAGCTGTCTGGTTTGAGTATGAGAAGATATGATCAAAATTGCCATTAAAATCACGAGCTTTACCGAATGCAATTAAATCACCACCATATATTTCACCAGTGGGTGAGCCTATTTTCTTGCCATCGGTTGATCCAAACGGTATATGTGTCTGATCATACAGTCCAATAACAATATTATTGACTGTTCCACCATGTGTTGTGCTTATTGAGCCAATCGTTTCGACTTGATTAGAACCGTCTGCGTAGTCAGCCAATTGCTTAAATAATACATTCCCATTTTCAAAAGATGTTGATGTATTGCCATATGAGACCACCATACCAGTTCCATCAATTGTAACGTTAGAACCATAAGCATTATTCCAACCAGACTTAACAAAATTAGTCACATCGCCAGTTATCTTTGAAACATCTAAGTTAGCTATCTTAGCACTGGTAATCGCTGCGTCACCAATCTGTGCCGTACCAATTGCACCGTTAGCGATATTAGCTTGGCTGACCTTAAACGCGCCAGTGACCGTTGTATCACCGTCTAATACAATATTCTTACCGGCAATTTGAACACCAGAAGTATCAAGGTTAATCATGGCAATAATATTTTTATTATTGTCGGTCAACGCTGATGTTATCTGTGATGATGTCTGTGTCTGAATACTCGTGGCTAACGTGCTACCTGTGATGATAGACGTTTTGCTCAACGCTGTTTGGAAGTCAGATGAGATGTTGCCACTTGAATCACGCACAAAGTTAGAAATGCTGTCTGCGGTGATTTTTACTTGTGATATAGATGAATTTAGATCACTCTTAGCACTGTTTAAATCAGATGTAGTGGCTCGTAAAGTGATGTCATTAGCATTTTGTGAGATTGCTGATTCTGCTGCTTTAACTCGTTTATCATTGCTTGTCTGATAATTACCAACTGTTGTAACTACGCCATCGGCGGTGGTTTGCGCTTTTGAAACAGCTGTGGTTAGGTCACCGGTTTTCTTATCGTAGTCAGTTTGTGAGACCTTAGTCGCTACCTGTTTCGCTGTCGCTGTAATATCAGCCTGCGCTTGACTGATTCGTCCGTCTGCATTGGTTTTATAATCACTAATTGCCAATGCTGCATTATCAGCTGTTAGTTGCGCTTTCGCTATTGCACTGTTGTTGTTATAGTTACCCTGAATGTATGTGCCAGCGTGGTCTGAAAATACTAGCATAGGCTGTGCAAATACATTTCCGTTAGATATACCACCTAAGTAAATTCCAAAAGATATATACACAACGCCGCTTGGAATTGTAATATTTTCTACTTTTGTGTAGCCAACAGAATTTTTGGCACCAAATTCTGGTGATGATGTTCCGGGAACATTAACCATATTTCCTTTAACGTCCACATTATTTATATATGACCACATGCTAGATGAAGTGAGTTTTTGAACAGAATATGATATTTTAGTTCCTGGTATGACTGCAATTGGTGCTGATTGTAATCTAGTTGGACCGCCATCAACTTTCATAAATACATTTGACCCATTCACAGCAGCTCCTAAGCTAGCGGCAATATCTTTGCCATAAAGACCTCTGTCATACCAACCTGCAAAATCAGGACTAAACTCTGTGTTCATCAATTGGTTAATTTGTCCTAGGCTATCAACCTTAGTAACTGTTGCATCAAAACCGTCAGCTCTCTGTTGTAGTGTGCTGATGTCACCAGACTGTTTGCCTTGTGCAGTGCTAAGGTCACTAACAGTTGTTTTTACACCAGAGGCATCAGATTCAATCTGCGTCATTCGAGAATCTTGGTCACCGTCTTTTTGCTTGATAGATACAATATCTGTCTTCGCTTGATTAGCGGTTTGCGTTGTAGTTGTTAAGTCTGTCTGGAGTTGACCAGTCTTAGTATTGTAGTCAGTCTGACTAACCTTATTTTTCAAACCATCAACTGCGGTTTGTGCGGTTGTTTGAGCTGTTTTAACAACACCATCATTAGTGGTCTTATAACTACTGAAGTCACTTTTAACGCCAGATACGGAGGTTTCAATAGTCCCCATTCTAGTGTCTTGCTTACCATCTTTAGTTTGAATATCAGTGATGGATTGTTTTGTACCATCGACATCAGTTGTAATTTGGTTAATCTTATCAGATTGACTATCTTGTGTTGTCTCGATGTCACTTATGCTTTGCTTAGTTCCATCAACATCACTTGATATACTGTTAATCTTAGAGGCTTGGCTCATGGCTGTTTTCTTAATGTCAACAATATCCGCAGCCTGTGAATCGGCAGTTTGCTTAACCTGTGTATATTTCGTGGTTAAATCACCTGTCTTAGTGTCATAATCAGTCTGTGATACCTTTGTTGTGACTTGCCCCAAAGCGGTTGTGGCGTCCGTTTGTGCTTTAGTAACCTTGCCATCGTTAGTCGTCTGATACTGCGAGATAGTTGTTTTAATTTGGTCATCTTTAGTCGTATAGTCTAATAAAACATCTTCTGGAGCTGGAGTCCAGTCGGTTGGAAGATTACCTGTTTCTAGTTCAGGTAGTTTAATATATACATCTAAAGCAACGTCAATACTATTAAAGTAAATGACAATTGAATTTGTTCCAGTAGCTGTTCCTGTCGAAGAAACTCTAGTCCAGTCCGTAGGAACATTTCCAGATATATTATTAAATGGTAATGAGGCTTCAATACCAAATTGTGAATAAACACCAGTTCCTTTAATATCAAAACTAAACGCCCATTGTTGCCCTTTTGTAATTAAATTACTGACATTATTAGTCTGTGAAAAATAAATACCCGCATTTCCAGAACCGCCTTTAGGCGACGTTATATGCCACATATTTGTGGTACTATCATAGGAAACTTTGGTTGATGTTGTAGCTGTATTGGTACCTACACCCCATGATAAAGTTTTTGAGTTTAATAGTAGGTTTCTGCCACCAACACTAATAGCATTAATCGTATCAGTAATATCACTTTTAGCTTGATTAACTGCGTTAGTGGCTTTAGTGTCTAATGCACTAACTGCATTCTGTCGGTCTGTAACCTCTTTGGCTATTGTGTTTAGTGCGTCAGCCTTAGCTTGATTAGCATAAGTTTGTGCTTGTGAATTAGCAGCAGCTACCGCTTGATTACGAGCTGATGCTTCACTAGCGATGCTGTTCGTCAAGTCTGTTTTAGCATCAGACAAAGCGTTCTGTGCCTGCGTAAACTGAGACGTTGCCGCACTCTTAGCATTAGCCTCTGCTGCATTAGCTAGTGAAGCTGCCTGTGACTTTGCTGTTGCAATATCACTTGAAAGACCTTGCTTCACTTCATCAGTGTGTGATTTGGCTTGTGCGACTGCGTCAGTGACGGCAGCGGCTATGTCATCAGCGGTAGTTGGTGAAGCGAGTAACTCCCATATATTACCATTCCAGCGGTATATTTCAGTCCCACCATCTGCTAAGTATTTAAACCAGATGTCACCAACTTTTGGACTATTGGGAGCTGTTGCGCCATAGGTTGTTCCCGGTCTGCCAATCTGGTTAATCGTCCACTGTGTTTGACTACTAGTAGTGTCTGCAACAGCATTCAAGCTGTTGAGTTGCGAAGTGATACTGTTTGAACTTAAATCATCACCAAGTGACAATTCTGTTTGGTCTGGCGATAACAGATCATACTTCACTTCAAACACACGTGTCTTATAGCTCAAATCTCTATCACCGTGCATGATTAAGGCCGTGTCGCCAAGTGATAGCCCACCAACATCAGCAACCGTAGCCGAATACTGAATTTGTGGGTGATTAACAGATTGCAGAGTTTTATATGCTGAATTGATTAAAACATTGACATCATCAATATCATCATACGTTTGTAGCAACAGCCTAGCGTTTCCGTTAATCTGTCCCCATTCGGCCGTAGCGTCTGGGTCTGATAGAACGATTGAGCCTTTTGGCTTATCTAATGGTTTACCTGCGGACTTTTTCCATTCAACGTCAGCAATGTTAATTCTGCGACCATAGCCGTCTGGTGTGTCAGCTTCTCCGTTGTCAATTTCTTTACCCTTACCGCGTGGTAGGATAGCCGTGTAGATGTTCGAAGTATCGCTTTGTCGTTCAACTGTTAGTAAGTTTGAACCACTTGCAAACACCTTTGATGTATCTGCTCCCTGACGTGCTAGATAGTCCATATAACGCCCGCTAATGGCGTTTCCTTGTATCTCAATATAAAATACAATCTCACCGCCTAGCAGGTCTACAACTTTGCTGATTGCGCTTAATCGGTCAACGTAATAGAAATTAGTTGTCGCTGTGCCAGAAACGTTGACGTTGTTAAGCTCCCAATTTGAACCATTAAGTGCAATTTTCATCAGATTCAATGCACTCTGATTTTGTGGGCGCTTATCTTCAATATAACCATCGGTAGCCAACTCTTGATAAGCCAACTCATAGGCTGAATAGTCGATTGTTTCTGTGTTATCAACACGTTCGGTCAAACGCAGCATAATAAACTTGCTGTCGTTTAATGGGTGAGGTGTCGCCACATACTTTGAACCGCTTGGCAACGCCTTGCTTGCAGGTAGCGAGAACTCAAACGTTGTTGCCGTGTTAATTTTAAAGTTTAGATGTGCTGCCGTGAAATCATCATTGGTCAGCGCCTTTATAATTGCTTGTTTTTTATCAAAAATATAAATCATAGTGCTTTCACCCGATAAGACAACACAATTGAACTTGCCTGTGTACTAGCAATTTTCGTACCATTTTTAATCTTGGCTTCAAAAATATTACTGTTGTTGATGTCGATTGTTGCATTAACTGACTTTTTAACATTAGTGCTTGGTGTTAATTCCGCGATTGTCTTGTTTTTGTAGTCGATTGTGTATACATTAGCCGCCTTGAACGAGCCAACCAATGTCAACGTGTAACTATCAACCGTTAGAACGATTTTAGAGACGTCCACCTTGTTGGTTAAGACAATCGTGTCAAAGCCTTGTGCAAAGCTTAAAGACGCGTCAGAAACAGTTATTGCTGTTGTTCCAGACGAACTCTTAGCTGCGCCGTACTTGTATGGGTCTGACATTGTAATTTCAAACACACCGGTAGTTGATAATCGACCTGCATTATCCAAGTTATTAGCGGTTACCGTGCCGTATCTCGTGTAATTAGTTTCATCTGCAAAATTAAAAGCGACTTCATTGCCTTGTAAATACTTGTTTAAGGTATCATTTAAGGTGTTGAAATCGCTATTTGTTTTAGCTGAAACCATATACTTCACACTGATTTTGTTTGATTCTATCCTTGATGATAAAAATAAGTCACCGTCTGCCAAACCAGTAGCCGTGGATAATGACCTTGTGAAGCTTGACCGCCCCTCAACGTTTAGAGTTTGGTAGCCCACTAGCTCACTATCCAGCTTATGACCGTTGAACGTGATAGATTCACTTGGCAATGAAACCGCAGATGTTCCAACGGTCAGGTCTGTAAATTCATATAAGCTCAATGTGTGTCCTCCTTTCTGTTATAGTTGAACACTATTATTTCTCTTTAATAGCGCCGTTTTGCCTTGTTGATTGTTAATGTCATCAACATAAGCAGTGTAACCGTGCTTATCAAAGCCGATTGTGATGTTGGCTGGTTGTGTCGTACTTGTATGATCTAGTGTCATCACGCTTGAGTACGAACCACCAATGTTATTATTCAAAGCATTGATCGGGTCACCAATAGCATTCGTTGCTAAATTACCGACGCTTGTTGCTGCGTCTAAAATACTTCCAGCCATGCCACTGACATTTTTCTGTACTGTCTTAAAGTTTTCAACCAGTCCAGCGTTCAAACCAGTCATGATTGCGTTACCAGCTGGGATAAGTAACTTGCGGTCGTAACTAATAGGACCTTTGTGTTGCCTTATCCAACTAGCAATTCCGCCAACAAATGATTGAACAGCTCCCCACGCTGACTGTAAGCCACCCAAGAAACCGTTCATAATTGCTCTGCCGGCACCACTTAGGCTGATGCTCATAATACCGTCCTTTACAGCGTTGGCAGCCCCACTACCACTGCTGCGACTTTTACCGAATCCGTCCATTATCCCCTGAACGAATATTCCAAGCAATTTCGTACCTGAACGCAAAACCTGACCCAAAGCATTACCAACACCGTAAACGAACTTTTCAACTGCCTGAACAGCTATTGAAGCAAGTCTCGGTATTGCATTCACAATACCCATAATGAACTTAGCTAGTAAATTGATACCTGCATTGATTATTTTACTCAAATTGTTAGCGATAGAATTTATAAATTCAACAATTATATCAATAACAACCGGTACAATCTTCCCAATGCTATCTTCAACACCCTTCAATAAGCTAACAATAAAATCAACACCGGCTGATATAAACTTTGGTAGATTATCCGTCAACGATTGTAGTATCTTAACAACCATGTTCACAAAGGCCGTTATCAATAACGGTGCGTTTTGGGCTACCGCATTCATCATAGCAACCAATAGTGCAACAACTTTAGCAACTATTTGAGGTACGTAAGTTATTAGTGATGATATGAAACCAATTACAATGCTTGCAAATCCAGCAACCAAGACTGGTGTATATGTTGCAATCATGTTCAATAACGTGGTAAACATTGTAAAAAATTGAGCTGCAATTTGTGGGACGGCTGAAATAACTCTTGATAGAAATGTTACAACCAAAGCTGCTAATCCAGCACCGAGCACTGTTAGTAAAGGAATAATCATATTAATATTATTTCCAAGCAAAATGAATGCTTGTACTAAAATCATGACACCTTGACTGGCTAGTTTGATACCTAAACCAGCCAATGCGATGGAACCACCAATCATTAACGCAGCAGCTCCGGCACTTAACATAACCGCCGACAACGATAGCATTGCAGGAACAGCAGCGGTTAGTGGACCTTGTAATATAGCAAATGTAGCGGCTAATACGATAATAGTACCAGTCATTGCACCAAGTGCAACCAAACCTTTAGTCCCTGTTTTAGCTAATGCAGCAATACCAAACGCTAGTACACCAATACCAGCCGCTGCGGCACCTATTCCGATACCAATTCCCGCTGCTTTAACTCCCATACCAGCTAATTGTCCACCTGATATTCCTGCGTACTTTCCTGCTGCTTTAGTGGTTCCTGTGAATTGTTTTACCATTCCTAGCGGTTTTTTAAACGCCAGCACTAGTCCTAACAATCCAGTCCCCAATGCTACTACCGCCAGTCCGGCAATTTTTATAGCATTACCAGAACCACCAACAGCCTTTGAAAAGCTTTCCCAAAGTTTCTTTCCTATTTTAGTTTGTGTGAAAAAGTAATATAGCCCAGCAACCAACGCAGCAATTAAAGCAATCACCAAGACAAATGGGTTTGCTGTCAAAATACTAAACAGACCTGACATTGCGCTTCCGACAGATTTAACAATTGATATAACTTTATTCATTGCTACGAATGCGGCGACAAAACCAGATATACCAGCCGTAAGTGGCATAATCCACCCTTTATTCTTTTTAACGAAGTCAACCATTGTCTTGATTGTATTTACAATTACGGGTATATACGTAGTTATCGTGCCATTTATAGCGTCAAAAGCTGTGTTTATACCGCCCTTCATGTTGTTGATTAAATCAGCTATTCCACCTAGCTTGGCTTTTTTAAGGCCATTATTAATAGCTGTTAATGTTCCAGCTAAACCTTTTGTGACAGCTGTTCCTAAGTTAGTGAATGAGGTTTTAATTCCAACACTGTTTTTTCTTGCTAGTGATGAGAAGCCATTTTGTCCCTTATCCAACTCAACAAATTTCTTATTCAAATCATCAATCGTGATTTGTCCTGATTGAAGTGCCTTAAACAAATCTTGTTCAGCTGATTTACCAGTGAACCCAAAGGCGTTAGCCGTCTTTCTAAGCGCAATAGGCATTGTCTCTTGCAATGTACGCCATGATTGCATATCAACCTTCCCAGTAGCTAACATCTGCGTGTACTGTTGCATTCCACGTGATGTATCAGCAACACTTGCACCTGAAGCAAGAAATGCGTCATTTAATGCTAATGCTGCTTTAGCGCCTGATGTAGCGCTACCTGTTAATGGCGCAAACTGTTGAGCAGCGCTTGTAATTTCATTCAAAGATGTTGGCAGTCCGTCAATTCCATTGCTCAACAACTTCATTGATTTTCCAGTATCTTGTGTCGAATATCCCAACGCTTTCATCACGACGGGATATTTATTCAAGGTATCAAAACGATCTACGGCATTACCGACGTTACTTGTAACCACAGACAATGCTTTGCTAACAACAGCCGTTGCAGCACCAGCCACAGCACCGAATTTAATCATGCCCTTTCCGCCAAGACCTGTTGACTTGGTTGTGTTGTTACCAAATGAATCTGCTGCTTTAGTCGCTGAAGCAAACGTCTTGCTAAAGTTTCTATCAACCGCAGATAACACGGCTTGCACCGAATAACTTTCCATTTATTGTCCTCCTTTCTATTTTTGTTGTGCTATCCTTTGTTTACTGGCTCATTTGCCTAGTAATTGAAAGGAGTTTGTTTATGAGTAATATTTCTAATAGACTAGTCACCGTTTTACAAAACGACAACGGAATTTTGCATAAACCTGTTATTGTGACAATGGACAGTGGTTCTACCATAGCCGTCGATAGACTAGTTGATCATGAAAGCGATATTATAATGCTGGGTTTTAAAGAAAACATTAACTATGTTGATGCCAACAAAATCTCCCACTTTACCGTTTAATGAAATCCATAGTAAGTGTTTAAAAGTCTTGAAATTGCTCCGATCATTTCAGGGCTTTTTTCTATGCCATCACTTGTTAAAACCTTGTGTGCTAACTGCTTTATATCATTGTCAATACTTATTTTTTCCATATTCATCAATACCTCATCTAATCTTTAAGTGAAAAATTAACCTCAAGATCATTTATTTTATTGATTGTTTCTTCAACCTGACCAACTTGTTTAGTCAATAGCTCGGTCAGGTTTTTTAATTCTTCTAAACCATGTGCTTCAATTTTCTTTGTGATTTTGTATGATTCTGTCATTTGTTACACTAACCTTTCCTCTTTTGTTTTAATTCTTGAAGCTTTGCGAAACGCTGTTGAATAAGCGCCTCTTCTTCTCGTTTACGTGTCAATTCGGAAGTGTAATCACTCTCAAAACTTGCACGTATTTCATCTTCTTGTTCTGCTGTATTGTAGAAATCACTAAACTTTTGATAACGTGGTTTAGGGTGCTTGTCGCTCCCTTTGGTAGCTTGAACAGTTTGGTTATACCAAGCGTGTAAAGCTATGTCTTCACGTCTCAAAGCCTGTCTAATAGCGTACGCTTCCATAGCTAATTGATAATCAGGCAGCGTCATAGTCTCAATTTCATACATTTGATACACAGAAAAGCCTAGACGAGTGAGGCTGTTCAATACAATTTCATGATATGTTTGCTCACTAGTTTTGTATTCTCCTGTGTCCTCATCATCTAGGCTTGTGCGTTTTTTAAAGCCACCTTGATTGCATTAGCTGCTGACATTTCTTTAGTTACATCATCAAACAGCTTTTCAAGGTCGCCATCATAGTCATCAATAAAGTTATCGACATCATCTTGTGATGGACGGAATGCTTTGTTAGTTGAAGCAGCTGAATAAATAACATCTGCCAATACGGCTGGGTCTGCTGTGTTAAGTGCTGGGATAGACTTTGTAAGTCCCATACCAAATGAAGCACCATTCACGTCCAGACCTGCCACCTTATCCAATTCACGAACAAACTTCACACCGAACTTCAATTCTACTTCTTTATTGTTGATTTTAACTTGCATGATTTCTCCTTTTATCGTCTCACTTCAATCGTCTCTGTCTTTGTGTTATTTAATTATTTTCGTAAGGCTGTTACACTGCAGTTGACGTAACGGACGGAGCGCCATTCACGCCGCCGTCAGTCTCTTTAACCCAAGCTTTACCGCCATTGGTTTCTTTAAGACCGGTACCTGCAACTTTATCCAAGCCGCGGAATACATAGTCAACGTCACTTGACTGTTGTTCTGTTAGTGCAGTCCAGCCACGCTTTGGTGTGCCGTCAACAGAGAATGTAACATCACGAGTTGAGTTATCATCAGCATCGTTGTCGTTACTGTCTTCTGATACAGATGTTTGTACATACCACGAGAAATACTTGCCCTCTGCATTCTTGCGGTCTTTGTGTACGATCCAAAATTCCATCTTGTCGCCATCTAGCAAACTGTCATAGAATGCGTCTGCAATCGCTGATGTGTTGTTAATAAACTCAATTTCAAGATCTGTTGAAACACTTGATTGTGTATTGACGTTGCCGTCTTTAGTCACGGTTGAATCACTGTCTCGTGATGGGTCAAATGACAATGATGTTTGCCATGGGATAAGTTCGGCTTCTTTTGTTGAAGCGTTACTCAATTTGCGTGCGAACGCTACTGCGTTGACACCTTTTAATGTTGATAATGCCATTAAATAATCTCCTTTAATCTACTGTAAATTCTAGTTGTATGTTAGCGCGCTGATACGTTGTGTTTGGCACTGATGTATCAATAGACATCTGCATGTTTTGTTGGTTTGCTTGCCCATAAAACGTGTAGCTGTCTGTTTGAATATATCCAATCGCCAGATTATAAATGTAATCAGCTATTTCACTAACTTTTTTGCGTTGTTTCTTACTGCCCCATACGTCGATTGTTAAGAACACATGGTCATTGCGTGAATACTTAGTTGTTGCACTAGTTTGTTGTATGTTACCTATCACCACAATTGGATAATCAACCGGTTCATTTTCAAGCGGTAAATAATCATAGACATTGTAGCCGTCACTCTGTAACAAGTCGTAGTAAGTATCGAACAGTATTTTTTGCGGACTAATCATTTGAGTAACTTCTCCAAATCTGACTTAAATACCGTCTTTTGTTTATTGAAAACAGGTTTTAGCAATGGTTCAGCTGACATGAAACGAGTTCCTAATTCGGTATATTGGTTATAATCCATACCCAAACCAGTTACACCACTCATGGCGCTATCCTTGAATGAAACACCAATGCTTTTCTTTGTATCTCCGGTAGAATACCCCTTTGTAAATACGCTTGAAGCATTAGACATCGCCTGTTGTTGCATTTGTGTGGTGTTACGTTTGACAACACTCTTGATGTCACCAGCCGATGCACGAGACAACAGCGCTTTACTTAACTTATCAACTCCGGTAACAGAAAAACTTATATTACTCATTCATCTCACCTACAATCAACGTGTTATTCTTCAATGGTTTCCTCGTTGTAATAGGCTTATATTTCTGCTCTAAGCCGTTTACAGTGAGATATGACCACTTATAGTCAATATCATTTACAAGCCGTATAACAAGGTTTTTGGTGGTAATGTCGCCAAAGTCCTGCACACTTGTGTTTGTGCCTGTTTCAGTAACATTGGCTATTGCTTCACCAACCAATTCGGGTCCGCCCACATAATCACCAACCTTTGGGTCATAGTGTTCTTTGACCTCTGAATAAAATTGAATATTGTCTGGAAATCTCATATCGTCACCTACAAAAACAAAAAACGACCTGAATTATTATCTTTCACGCCGTTTTCATCTTTCCAAGCATCAATATCATTTGCAAACTCATCAAAATCATTTGCGCTAAATGTAATGCTTTGTCCCTCTTGTGTATACGAACTCATACCCTCGTTAGCAAGCCGATTGTAGCGCTTTACAGACACTTCAAGTGCGATATAGTCTAAGACATCAGGGATAGAGACACCAGCCTTTAAACCTAATTTAAACGACAATGCTTGCGTTGTGTTTTTGATAATAAGATTGAGAATATCGTCACGCTTATTATCTTTGATTTGTAGCATAGTTTTTAAATCGCTAAGTTCCAAATCATCACCTCCTTAATAGCCGCCCTTTGCAGTATTGTTTATTTATTAAGCGACACCATGCGACTATTCTGTCACCGTAACAGCAACTCCTGCGGTGAATGTTCCGCTAGTAGCTGTAATAGTTGCCGAACCAATAGCGACACCAGTAATAGTACCGTCATTTGTTACGGTTGCCACAGCCTCATCGCTTGATGAGAAAGTAGTTGCTGAAACCACAGCACTAGCGTCTGATGCGTTGGTTGGGTTTGCTGAAACAGTCACTTGCTTAGTTGCACCAACTTTAATTGTTGCTGTCTTTTGACTTAATGTAATACCATTAGACACCACTACTCGCTTTTGCAACAACAACCTTTGTTGGGTCGTACAAGTAAGCTGTGTAATGTTCATCAGCAGTCAAAACGGTAGTCTTGTTGATGATGTTGCGTTGGTTTTCCACCTCCGCTGAACGCTTCATAACCAATTTCAAAGCTGGAACACTTGGGTTCACCTTGATGAAGATAGCTTGTCCTGCTGTAACCTTGTTAGATTCGATAATTTGCACGCCAAGCACTTCAAACTTAGTACCGTTTACCAAGGCGTTTAGTGCAACGTCTGAACCTGTACCCTCTGCACGTGCTGCCTTGCGCAATGCTGCTGCATCTGCTGGGTTAAACAAACCAACAACAGGTGAATCGTCTTGATCACTATTAGTTGCAAATACTGTCAACGCTGCTTGAACACCGTCTGATGTTGCAGCGAAGTTAACTGTTTGTGTAGAAGTCAATGCTGCCGCCAAGATGTCATTATCAACCTTGTTAGCGATTGCCAAGCCTAATTACTTTGTAGATTCGCCAACAGGGTCACCATATCCAGACAATACTGCTTCATCTGTAATTTCTGTACCTTTGGCAGCTTTCTTGATAGTCACACTCTTGGTCGTTGTACCAAGCTTGTCCAATGGAATTGGTGCACCTTCTGCAACGTCTTGTGCATCACCAATGTAAGTGAATGCTGGGAACTTCAATGTGTCACCTGAACGTCCTTGCAGTGTTGAGTCAACACTTGCCAATGGTGTGAAGCGCATCGCTTGCTTAAATTCGTATGATACGATTGGTGCCAATACTTCTGGGTTTACCAAATCTGCTAGTTGTGTTAATGTGTTAACCATTTATTTATTCTCCTGTAATCTGTTTAAATTGTTCTGGGTTGCTCTTTGAGAAAGCAACACGTTCTGCTGCGGTCATAGCGTTAAATTCCACATTGCCAATATCACCGCTGATTTTTGTTGCGTCATTCTTTGGTGGGTCTTGACGTAGACGGTCTTTAACACCATCGTTGATACCCTGTTGAATTGCTTGTTGTAAGCTGTCAACAACGGTTGAGATTTCATCAGCATTGCCAAGTTTAACCAACGATTCAGCTAAATCAGTAGGCAATTCACGCTCTTTCAACAGGCTTGACACGTTGACCGTTAATTCACGTCTATTCAAAGCACTTTCGCGTTCATCTAACGCCTTTTGTCGTGCCTCATCTTCTGCCTTTTTACGGTCAGCTGCTGAAAGTTTAGCGAGTTCTTCGGCTTGATTTATTTCAGCCTGTTTTTCCTCGTCCCACTTTTCTTTCGCCGTTGCCAATGCATTAGCAATTCGCGTATCAACCTCTGAATCAAACTCCTTTGGTGTAAACGTCAATTTATCATCGTTTTGATTATCCTCAACGACTTGATTGGCGTTCGTCGTTTCAACTTCATCTGCCATATTAATTTCTCCTTTTTAGCCCATACACACCGTTACCGCTTTTAGATTGTCCCACGCACACAATTAAGCCCACGCACAACGCTAATAACAGCCCATACACACTTATTTGAACAGTTTCATGACATATTCAGGTCAAAATAAAAACACCAACTTTCGTCAGTGTTCAAGTTATTCATAATAAGCCGCTAAACTGCATTTACAATTCGGATGTTGAGGGTAATTTGGCTCATGACCTATTTTGTATATGCCTTCACCTCTTAAACCACCCTCTGAAGCAGCGACACAATAGCGACACGCACCAGATTCAGCCATCCACTTGACATATTCAATGTCATTTTCACGGTAGCTGTCTTTCTGCGCTTGCCCTATCACTCGTGTAAACTCTGTTCGTGCTAATCGTTCAGTGATATACCTGGCGTTATCTTTGTATTGACCGTTTAACAAACTTCGCAAACGTCTTGCAATCACACTAGAGTTCTGTCCTTGAATGATATTGTTAGTCAGCAACACGTCCAATTCAGCCTTTAAACTGTCTGTGTTCTGCCATATTCTTTGACTAAAGTTAGCACCATCAACCTGTGCAGCCACTATCTTAAATAGCTTAGTGTGTGACATTGGTACGACTGTTGAAGCTAGAATACCAGCCTGACGTGCCTTTTCGGCGACATACTTGTCTGATAATTCCTGTTGCAGGTCAACATCAGTATCAACGCCAGCCTTAACCAGTGATAGTGCCACTTGTGACTTGAGATATTCTAGCCTATTGATACGCATTGTAGCGTTATAGACTTTCATTCGTCTATTCATTTCGGCTGTAAAGTCTGTTTTAGCAGCGTTTCTACCTAACTTATCACGTAATTTGTTAGCGTATGCCACTAACTCTTTGGCTTCGCGTTCATAAGCTTCAATGTCGGCAGTTTCAACAATGCTACGTTCAAAGCCACGTAATTCAAGTCTTGCATATTCGGCTTCAATCTTACGTGTAATATCATCAATGACTAAATCATACCGTCTGACAATATCATCAGTGTTTGTTGCCTTGTTCATGTAGGCCTGTTCTTGTTTGAGACGCTTTTCCCAATATTTATTAGTTTGTTTCGGTCTCTGTGCCATTTTGGTCATCTGCCTTTTCTGAATCTACTTGAACACCATAACTATTTCTGGCTTGTTGTACTTGTGTAGCCTGCTCTTGTGCTAACAAATCAGTAATTTCACTAGGGTCAGTCACGTTTGGTAGGAATTGATACAGATACTCTTGTGGCACTCTAGCGCCTGCACTGACCACTTGTGCAATAGTCGCAACGTCATCAACCGGCATGTTATCTGTAAATACAAAGCTAATCTCATTTGGATCTACGCTCATACCACTTGCTGATAGATTTTCTAATGCTTTGATGATGTTATAACGTTGATACAAACCAACTTCAAAAGCCTTGCGTTTGGTACTTGCTAACTCAATCGTTCCCAATACTTTATACTTCATAGCTACACCACTAGCGTTACCTGCAAAGTTTTCATCTGTTAAATCAGGTGTGTGTGAAAACTTATGAATATCATGTGCGAGTCTATCCTTGTACGCTTCTGTACCATTTACATCATATTCTTTGTGGATATATCCTGCGTCAACGTTCGTCTGTTGTCCTGTCATTGATACGCCAGACTTCAATAGCAACATGTTAGCTGACTTCATAGACTTCAACATTTCCATCTTGTCTTTAGCTAACTGCATTGCTGCGCTCTCGTCTGTTGGGTCAATGCCACTCATCATGCTTGAACCTTGCAACAATGTATCAATATCACCCTTGATGACAAGCATAGCGTCATTCAAATCAGTCATGTAGTTGGCTGTATCTGATTGTGCTGCGTCATATAAATCAATTAGTGGGATAACGTTTTCAAAGTCACCAATTCTAAACTTATTGTTCTTATACTCAATCATTGGGAACACGTACAGTTCACTTGCCTCATCTTGTACAGGTGTGCCATTAATTGAGGTTGGTTGGTAGCTTGTGTATTCTGTTGAAGTCCACGTCTCAACACGGTACTCGTTTGAGATAACATCATCATCAATGGTATCAATCAAGTGATAGCGCACCGCCATAATTGGTTGCGGCTCAACGTCTAGTGAGTAGATGATAAACGTTTCTAGTGGGCTTAGTGCCACACTATGTTCAATGTCATCATGTCCTCGGTAAACATACTCATAGGCACGTCCAAAACGTGTCATATCTAGGAATAGATCACTGTTAATCTCATCAAAGTTGTTGATGTTTTCAACTGTATCAAGTCTCGCGTCATCATCATGTTGAACAGAAATGGCATTACCAACGCTGAATGAGGTTTGAAAGTCAGCGATGTACTTACCAAATGAGTGTACAGCTCTGTGGTCTGCCTTGTCTTCATCAACACGGCGGCTCTCTTGTTCTAAAATACCAACATTCAACCCTTTGTAATACTCGTCTAACCTTTCAAGTCGTGGTCTCTGATACTGATTATGATGTTTGACAAACTGCATAACACGTTGTAGCGTCAGATTATCCAAGCTGTCTTGATAGATTAAATTAGCTTTTTGATTATCACTAAAAATCTTTTGCATTAATTTCTCCTTGTGAAGTCTTCGGTCAGACTGTGAATGTAGTCTTTATTAAGAATCATCTTTTCGCCGTCCTTAATAACGAACTCAAAGAATTGCTTGTCTTTACCATTAAGGAACATATCTATTGTTTCTTGTGATACTAGTACATCTTTTGTGCGTAACACCGTGTCTGTTTCACGTTCTGGATTGTAAGCCCAATATTGTAGTAGATAATTATTCATAGTATTTTATAGTCCTAAATTCTTAAGCATTTGCGTACGCTCTTGATAGTTTCCATAGTGATTATTAATCATAAACGTGAATGGCTCCATTGCATATCGCAAAGCATCAATAGCGTGATTATTGGCGTCAACTGGTTCATTAAGCCAATTTCCCATATTGTCCTTGTCATATACATAAGTGCTCATCTCTTCCCACAGTCCCTCAACGCTTGGGTGCAAAATGTAATGATATGATTGCATGAATTGAATACCTTGTACCACACTGCCCTTGCCTTTTCCTGCTGCTTTGATGTTAGGTACGTTGTAAACACCTGTCAGCTCTGCGATTAGTCTTTGTTCGGCACTATCAGCGACTATTGGCAGACCATAAGCTTTGTGTTTAGCTAATGATTGCGCAATGTCACGCGTCAACATGCCTTGCTGGTATATTTCGTCATACACGTATACAAGTCTATTTACTTGGTCAATCGCCATGAACACACCCGCTGTGGGATCGTGTTTGAAACCAAAGTCAAGCCCTATTGTTTTAGGTAGTTTTGCAATACTTTCTAAACTAAAGTCTTTCTGCTCGAACAACTCTTCGAATACAAGCCCTTCTGCTACACCCCACTCACCGTCAACAGCAACTCTTGCTCGATTAGGATTAGTCTTTTTCATGTTAATCATCTTTGCAATATACTGATCATCTAAGAATGGATTATCACGATATGTTGTTGTTAGCGCCAGTGAGTCAGCAACCTTTGTTTTTTCATCAAAGAATTTACGTTTTAGCCAGTGATTTTCGTTCCATGGGTTAAACGTCAGTACCGTTTGATAAAAGCCATCAGGATAATCAATCACACCACGCATAGATTCATCAACTGTGTTAAAAGTGTCCTCTAATTCCAACTGGTATGATTCCTCAACCCACAAGCGACACAAGTTACCATGCTCAACGGCTATTGACGTGATAGACAATGGTTTATCAGCACCACGAAACAATATCTTTTGCCCTGTTGGCTTATATGTTATTTCAGGTAGCGAACCATTGAATTGAAAAAGGCTACCAACGCCCATGCGATTAGCAACCTTTTGTAATAATGTGAATGTTGATTGTCTGTTGGTATTTGCGTATCGTCTCAACACAAGCCAGTTCACATATGGCTTTGTCACAATATCAAGAATGATCTTAGTAGCCACTCCCTCACTCTTACCGCTACCACGGCTACCTTTATACGCTATATACCGTGCTTTACTATTAAATAAAGGCGCATAAGCCTTACTGACCATTTTAGCTAGATTCCAATTGATTGTAGACATTAAATATCCTCCTCAAATGGATTGATGTTAATGGTGATGTCACCATTGCTACCAGATAGCAGCTCCGCTTTCTTTTGTGCAATATCAGCTTCAGCGCTCAACTTGCGTATCTGTTGCTCAATGAGTTTGTCATTGTTTGGATAACGTTTAAGTATCTCTTTCAAGGCACTAATTCTTGTCTTTAAATCTGCTTCTTTCTCGACTTTCTCAACACTCACAGGAGTTGCCACAACGACCGTTTCTTTCTCTTCACCTCTAGCTATACTAGTAAGCAATTCAACGGCTTCTGTGTAGCTCATAACACGGTTTGACGCTATTTCAGCCATGCACTTTTCTATGTATTGCTTTAATGTAGTGTTTTGTAGTAATTTTGGTGCATTTGTATTAGCGTACTTCTTACTATAACCAGCTTCAATCGCTGACTGCGTTGCGTTTCCAGTCTTGATATACTCATCAGCAAACTTCTTCTGCTTTGGTGTTAATTTCATGTCATCGTGTCACCTCCTTTCAAATTCACTGCAAAATAAAAAGCGCTTATGCGCTTGTTCTGTTTGCACTTCACTTTAAATTTTCATTTATCCATGCGACAAATTCTCTAGCAGGTGTCTCTCCCTGGATTGTACCATCATTGTTTACGTATAAATCTATCTTATGCGTATCCGCTTCAGATTTAATTATTGTATAAATATCTTTTTTGGTTACTTGATTAATCGGATAATTTCCGATGTCCTCCGTTAAACATATAAAAAAACTGGACGATATTTCATCTTCTAACGACACCGTTCTTTTGAATAGATAGTTGATTGGTTGTACTGAATACTTTTCTTTCATTTTAATTCCTCCAATAGCAGTAATTATACTACTAAAGCACTTAATCAATCTATCTTCGATTTTTGAAATGATAATATACAGCCGCCACAATCATCATGCCAAGCATTAGCGCTGCCAGTGTAAGATACATGTAGAAATTATCTGCATCAGTATTTTTTGTTGCCGCAAGTCTAAACATAATATCTCCCCTCATCTACTCGTCATGTAATTATACTACTAGAGAGACGTGGGTTGGATTAGAAATTATCGAAACGCTTAGACATCTTATCAAATTCCTTGTCGAAATCTTTTTCAAACTTCTTGCGACGATCATTCATTCTCATCATATATCTAATTACAAAGGTAATTAAGAACACGAGCGCAAATGACCAAAGCAACCCAAAAATAATTCCAATAATCAATAATGTGTTAATCATAATTTTTCTCCTCGATTCAATTTATCAGCCCAATCTTTGTATTTATCGTGTTTGGCTTTTCTTTCAGAAATTATATCTAAAATTCGATAAACAAAAATAACTGACAATCCCATGTACCAACCAGCCCAGAAGTTGTCACCGCCATTAGAAATAATAAGGGTATTTACTATTGAATATACAATAATGAAGATTGCTGTTTTCATAATACTTCTCCTAAACGTGCCACTCGGCAACTAAATAAAGTGTTCAACTTTCAATCGGTCATCATTGTACTCAAGTGCATACATCAATTTGTTTGAACCAACAAAGCCGTTCATGGTTTCCCAATCATCACTAGGTTTAGGTGTTGAGAACTGTCTGAACACAACACCGTTTTGGTCTTCTGTCTTATCAAAGTGAAGATGTCCTGAATGTATTTCAGTTGTCGTTGCAATTCCCCACAAGTGTCTGCATTCATTAGCTAGTATCTGTGCAGGATTCTTTTTGTTTACATTGCCGTGTTGAATTGAGATAAGCACATGACCTAATAAGTAAGCTGTGCGATAACGGTTGTTAACATCTACTTGGGCTTGTTTGAATCGTTCTTTAATCCAGATCATAAACATGTACGAGATATCAAAATCATGATTACCGCCAACTGACTTAATCATCACTGTATTAGCATTCTGTAACGCTGTAACCAAAATGGCTTCTGTAAATTGCATAGCTTCATCAATCGCCTTTGGCATATCGACATCTTCAAGCACTGTGCCACTGACTGTTTCGGTGCTGTTAATCTTATCCGAGTGAAGCATGTCACCAATCATCTCAATAACAATCGTGCCATATCCTTGCTTAATGATATCTAGTAGTTCTGCCAACTTGTCTTGCACATCGGATAAATGAGTGATACCCCAATGGTTGTCTGTAATCGGTATGACTAAGTTGCGCTTACGTGATGGGTTAATTGACTGTTGAACTTTAATCGGTTTAATATCACGTGTTAATACTTCAACCGCTCGCTTAATGTCGTTGTCAACTTTAGGCTTAACCGTAATCTTAGACTGGCATAGGTCAATCAAACCTTTTTCAACACTATTCTGTTGCCAGAAATTGCTCTTAGCAGAGACGATGTCCCAGTCTTCTGGAGCAAATCCATGTGCTCGCAAAACAAAGTCAATGTCCTTTGCTTTTTCGCGATTCATGTTTTCAATAGTTGTTGTTGATGTTGTGCTACCGTCTTTGTTGATGACAATTTCAGTGCCACGTTTTACATCTTTGACTTTATTGTCTGATTGTTGATTGGGTTTTGTCCTAACACGTCCATTGGTTGAACCTGTGCTAAGATATTGTGATACCGTTCGCCTACTAAAGTTTTCACCAAATTCATCAAACAATCGTTGCGCTATTTTGCTAGATGACAAACCTTGCTTGCCTAATTCTGCAACTCTATTCTTATGTTCATCAGTCCATTTTGTGTAGCCCATTATCGCCACTTCCTATCATCATAAAAGGCATCTTTGCGCTTGTCTGTATTTGACTTGCGTTTAGATGCCTTCTTGTGTTTCTTATTATATTTTTGTTGCTTGTCTAACCTGCGGTAGATGTTTAATTCATCATCACTGGCAACAAGTCCATAATCGCGATCTATTTTCATATCACTTCTCTTTGCTGACAAAAACGACATGTGCCTTTAAACGTTGTCATACCAGTTCTTCTTTCTTTTCAATAAAAAAGCACCTGTGAAGGTGCGTGTTTAAACTGGTCTTTTTCAACCAGTTTAGTTTTTATGTACATCTAACTGAATTTACCACTAACAGTTAGAAATCGACATCTGACCAGTGTGCAATGTCCTATCAACTTCACGAAATCGGTTAAATCTATACCAATAACCGGGAGCGCTTTTTGTATACCTGGAACCTATGTACGCAATCGCAGGCAAGCGACTGCTTTCATTGCAAAGGTATGATAATTTTCATTGACAATTTCGTGTTGAATTTTTTTCATAGCTGCTTATTTCATCAAACAGCTTGATAACACATCGTGTTACTTCTTATCAAATAACCCTTTGATTTTACCAATTACACCTTCAGCATTATCATCAATCATGCCTTTCAGCTTATCAAAGTTTTCGCCCAAATCTTCTTTGTGTTCTTCTATAAAATCTTTAGCTTTGTCGAGATTACCTTCACTCATCAATGACTTTACTTTTTCAACAATCTCATCTTTATTCATGGTCAGTTACCGTCCTTATTTTTTGGCACATAGCCTAACTAAATAATACCACCAAATTAATTAACAGGGTAAGGATTTGCACCTTACAAACGATATTTCTAACCCAGTTGCTCATGTAAGGTACTGGAGCGTTCTGTTCCGCGACCTGTCATAATGATAGATATTTCAACCTATCTATTTTACATTACCACTAATCCTTGTTCCTGCAAGCGTGTGTAACGTTGCTTTTAATGGATGAGCAATAACCCTGTTTGTTAACTATCAACACTACTAATATACTGCATATATATTCACTGTGTTTATACTCAATCTCTACTCTATCTCTACTAATCATCTACTGAAACTATCAAATCTAGTTCATCAGCCGTCCATAACGCTAGTTTTAAATATGCAGTATTGAGTAATTTACTAAGATTAGCACTTGAATAGCCAGTTAAATCTGCTAGTTCATCAAATGTCATGTTTCTAAAGTGTCGGTTGAACAATAAGTTGCCAAACCGTCCGTCCATGTTTCTGATAGCACGAAGAATGCACTGTATCTTCCACTTTGCTATTTCTGATTCCGACATCTTTTCCATCAACCGTATCGTTGCATCTTCGGTGTGATTACCAAACGAAGTTGCTTTTGGCATATCTGATATAACCGGTGAATGATACATCAAGTCATTACTTGTGAGATGTGCCAAGTCTATCAGGTCCTTAAATTCACTTGAACTATTTATAGCGGTTGGATCACCGAAGAAACTTGACACGTTTTTAATTGTTCTTTTGCGGTCATAATTCAACGCTTTGCTCCTTTAACTATTCTTATATTTATAAATTTAATATTGTGATATAACAATCCAATGTGTGATAATTAATTTAAAATACATTGGATAAAATTATGCCTAATTCTTTTATTTCAAATACATTTGTTTCAAATCCGAATATCACCGTGAAAGATAATGTTATTCCTGTTCCAATTGCTACTGCAGGATATTTCGCCCACACTCCGCTGAAGCTGCATGTGAACTATAGTGTTGAGCTAAACATAGATAACTCAGTGCCATACGACATTTTCCTTTCAGAACAAGAATCTGGATCAATTTTAAACAATCAAACCATTGATTTGACTGATCTGCCAGAAACTACCGCGTCACTTATTCACAACTCCACATCAAAATTAACAGGAGTCACAGGTTTTTTTGAAGTTGAAATTGATGGTCTTGATAAACCAAAATTGTATAACTTTAAAGTTGAATTAAAGAGTTCTAGTGAGGTTATAGATACAAAGTCAACTAGTATTTGGATTTATATAAACGGAGAAAGTAAATGACCCCATCTTTAAAATCCAATCATAAAGGAATGGTCTATGTTGATGAAAATTCCTTAAATAATCAATTACAAAGCTATGTTCAATTACGTGAACTGTACACATATACAGAACAACAATTAACCAAAATAACCAAAAACTTTGATGAAAAACTATCTCATTATGTCAAGAGCGAAGATCTAAATGCTAAATTTATCGAATTGTTCAAAGACAAAAGAGACTCATTTAGATTTTGGCTTCCTGTTGCTTTATCAACTCTAATTTCTTTAGTTTCTTTGCTTATTGCGTATTTAGCATCACATAAATAGACTTATAATTTCTTCATATATAATCAAAATCGGCATTATTACAAGAATGCAAAACAGTGCAAACGTGGTAAATAGAATCACTAACAATTCTAGTAACTGTTCTATGTTTTTAAATTTCTTCATACTTTTCACCATCAATCGCATACTGTAAGTTGTGTCCTATTTCAATCATTTAAATACCTCATAAATTGCCCAAGTAACTAGCAAGATCACTATCATTGCACCTAACAAAGCTGTTGAAATTGTCGCTAATAAGTTATTCAACGGATTACTAGACATTAAGCCAGAAACGATAATGAAAATTACCAATGCTATAACTGCTGTGATAACGCTCCATGCCAATATTTTCATCACTCGCCCTCCTCTGGTAACTGCACCGCTTCTGTTAGTGGGTTAGTCCAAAGCTCTGCTTCTTCTTTGGTGTCAAATTTGGTGGCGTCGTCTTTAAATGTAGTCATTTCACAATATTCAATACTATAACCACCACCATCTGTCAGATAAAGATAACCACTTTCAGGAAGACCTTGAACAATATCTGGTTGATATGGTTGCTTACTTCTCACAAACCACTTCACAGTCGGCATAATCTCAATCGTTTCCTCTGGATTTAACCACGCTCTCATTAAATCATGCTCTGTAATACTATAAAACGGATTACCTTTTTCATATATTTCTTTTGAGAAGCTATAAAACGTTGCGTACTTCATTTTCATATCAATAAATTTATCACGTAATTTACTAGTCATCTTCACATGTTTGTGGAACTGATCTGCTGTGTAAAGTGGTTTAGTTTCATACCCATTCATATCTTTTTCAATATGAACCATTTCTTTTCCATGTATATCAAGTTGTAAATATGCTACTGGTTCTGTCATCACTTATCTCCTCCGTGTAAAAACTCATGAATATCATTGCCGATGTCATCAGGACTGATAAGGTTGGTGTCGTCGCTCCATTCCGCAATGTACTTATCTGCTGGCAACACTCTGATGTGTCCGTCTGATGTGTGGACGGAGTATATTTCAAAACCATACGCATCAAAATCGCCCTGTTGATAATTTATTTCAGTAACCGTGACACCTAACGAATTTCCAGAAGAATTTAGAAAGGTTGTACCAACGTAAATTTCATCTGGTGCAATAATTCGTTCACCGTCTCCGCGAGTATATGCTGCTCCCAATCCCACGCTCTGTAAGCTAACTATTTTCATCTCATCACACTTTCTTGCCACCTGTTGCAATAATTTCCGTTTTCACATGATGTGTCTTTTGAAATTCGTGTCGATATTTAACGGCTTCTGTTTCTGTATCAAACGCTCTCCAGAAATCATCATTCACATAAATGCTGTAATATGTTTTCATTGTTTGATACCTCTATTTTTTTAATTTCAACCGTCAAATATCCGGTTTCTGCATATCTTTTTTTACCGTGTATATCTACGGTTGCATTATCGTCATGCCATAAAACGCCGTTCAATGCGTCTTCGATACTTTTGATGTAATTGCTCATATCCGGCTTTGTTGTGGGTAAAATCAAACCATTAGCCGCCTCTGTACGCTTTTTACGTGACCACGATTTTGGAATAGGTCTGAATACGTTAATGCTTACATCTAATCCACCATCTAAAAGCTTGTAGTGTTTTCCTCTTGCAGCTATTTGCGCCATCATGCGTAAATCAGTTTTAAAATTCGCTGTCTTCTTCGGATCGTACATTCTGATGCTGTTACCAATACGTGCAGCTCTCGGTCTGGCTTGTGCCACTGGTTCAATGTCAAATTTAAATATCGTCATGCTTTTCTTCGACCGTGAGCGATACTTAACTTTGCGCTGTTGAAACGTCCTCTGTCTTCTTGACGTATCAACTCTTCGTGCATTTGAAACCGCTCTTTTGCTGTATTTTTAACCAAAACACCAGTCTTGAACATCTTGTTATAAAACGTCGATAGTTTTCTAGTTGATAAATCAAAATAGTTAGCCACCTCGGTCTGTGTATAGCCCAACCGATACATCTCAACAATATCTGCCTGTACACCTTTAGGAAGCTGTTCAATCGCTGGCAGCCTGCGACCTGTTGAATCATACTCAACATTGCCGTCATTGTATGTGCTTTTAGACATTTCTTTTCTGAACCAAGAAATCGCCTCGTCAGACATATAGCCATACTGTCTTTCTCGTGCTACCAAACCTGCCACTAAATCCATATTGTTTCCTTTCCGCTCATTTGCTCTTATTCGTACCAAAACATCTGTTTGTGACTTGCAAACATCAGTTTGGCATAATTACACTAAAACTACTTTTAAACGCTTAAATCACTTTATATTCAGTCCATGTGCCAATGCTATTTTTTCGTCAATCTTGATGCCGTTCAGATGGTGCTTATTCATAAATGACTGAATGCCTATTTTATGCTGCTCTTGATGATGTTCACGGCACAGGCTCATAGCTAGCAATCCTAAATGGTTTATCTTCTGACGATTACCACCATGTGCCCCAACGCTGTCGGCGTGTGCCAAGTCGGCGTGAGACTTACCACAAATTACGCAGCGTTTGTCTAGCAAACATCTGTACTCCCACCGTGCAATTTCCTGCGGTTCTAACTCGTTCAACGGCTTCACACTCAAACTAATGTCATGTATCGCTGCATAATCTAGCAACATGTTGATGAACTGGTTTGTATCAGTCTTAGTCCCTTTAGCAGCACTCAAACTAAATTCTCCAAAGTCTAAGCTGTTGTAATACTTGTACATGGCATAGAAGTGCTGTTTAACCGTTTCTGGGGTTTCAATCCATAGACCACCAACCTGTGACCACCAGATGTCATGCAACAATGCAAACGCAAACTTTCGCTGTTGTGCTGACACACCGTTTTCATCACTCGCTATCAATGACACCACCTGTTGCTGTCCGCTGGCGTGATACTTCTCTAGCGTGTGAATATCATCAGTGCTCAACTGTAACGTGATTAGACCTTTGTTTGGGTCAACCTTATTCAGTTTTGCGAATAGCTCTGTCACTAATCATCAACCTTCTCAATTTCCCAAGCTGGTGTTTGCCACTTTTTGATTTCTTCTAGTGGTGCTGTGAAAGCGTCATATCTAAGGGGTGTCCAATCAGGCGTCCCATATAAAAAATTCATATAAACCTTACTATCGCCTTCATCAACACGCCACAAACGATACAATGTCTCTTTAACCTTGAACTCAATCGCTGGGTCATCAGATAAATATCTAAGAATAGCTTTGTTGCCAATCTTAATTGATTTAATAAATTGTGAACTCAAAGTTACCGCTCCAATTAGAGATATACCTTCGTGGGCTTTAATCCTTTGCAATTCATCAAATACTGATTGTGAAACTTCATAAACCGTTGCCGTTTTGTTATCCTCTTTCTGTTGTGCCATGAACTCTGAATATTCGATTATATTTTTCCCTTTATAACCGTTAAGACTCCAATAAGAAATTTCATCTTCACCATTTACGTTAAGACCCAATTGTCTACTACCGTCATAAAAAAGTTTTTCCATATAACCTTTATTAGTGTATGCCCAACGATATCCTTGCTTAAACCAAACATCTAATACTGACTTCCACTGCTCTAAAGTTGTGACGTGTACTACTGTTTCTGTCATTTTGTTGCTTCCTTTCTCATCTTTTGCAATACCGCAATCGCTTCGGGTGCACTCTGCCAAACCTCTAAAATCGAAACGTAATTAGCACTGGCGCATTTAACCATTTTTGTGAGTGATCCATTTTCTTTTAATCGTCTACCCAACTCTTCAAAATTAACCGCTGGGAATGATTGACTGTTACTAGATGTCGGTATTCCCATTGCCTTTAATCTGATTGCTAGCAGCACAAAATCTAAAGGTCCTTTGCCACGTCCGTCAGCCATTCTGGTAACTCCCTTTCTGGCTCATCAACTGGTTCTGTTACACTAGCTAACTGTGGCTCGACAATCTGTTTCTTGTTGCCATATCCACGCTGCACATCAGGTGTGAAGTCATAATCATCTTCCCAACCTTTTTGATGAAACCATGTTGAACCGTTTTTGATATACTGCTTTGGTGTACCCTTGATTTTGATTTGTTTCAAATACTCTTCCAGCTTTGACTTAATCAATTCAGGACTAACACCAGCTTTTAACGCTTTATTGAAATCTTTCATCGCATTTGTCTTGCCAGACTTTTTTGGATAAAGTTTCCAAATTTCATCGAAAGCGACGTTATTATTAACTAATCTATTAATTGATTTATTAATTGATTTATTATCTACGCCGTTTTCGGGTATAGGGTATGCTCGTTTTTGAGGGTAGGGTATGCTCGTTTTCGGGTATAGGGTACCCTCGTTTTTGGGGGTGGGTATGCCAGTTGGTTTCACTACCTCCAAATAACGCTTATCAACTAACTTTGAATCTTCTTTATAAACTAGAGTGCTGTGAACGATACCTTTGTTGTACAAATCACTTAAAGCAGTTTGTACGGTCTTAGAACTTTTGTGAAACCTCTTTGCTAAACGTTGATTACTCGTGAATACTGTCCCTGTGATGTTTTCAAACGTGTAGATGTACCCGATTAGTCTGGCTTGAAAGTCGCTGATGTTATCAAGTTCATCAACCCATGCAGGTATCTGTGTAAAATACTTGATGTCTTGTTCTTTTTCCATAGCTCACCTCTTAGAAGGGCAAATCATCATCTGAAATGTCAACTTCAGTATTGCCACTACCAGCAAATTTATTTTGTTTGCCTTTACTTGAAAATGGATCAGGTGTTTGTGACTCTGGTGATGATTGCTGACTGTCACTCTTCTTTTCCAAAAGACTGAAATTATCAGCTACAACTTCTGTGACATAAACACGTTTGCCGTTTCCGTCTTCGTAGTTGCGTGTTTGTAGTCGCCCCTCAATCGCTACTAGCGCACCTTTGTGTGTGAAGTTAGCGAAGTTTTCGGCTGATTTACGCCAGATAACACCATTGATAAAGTCCGCTTCACGTTCGCCACTAGCATTCGTAAATGGACGATTAACGGCTAAACTAAATGTTCCAACCGCCACACCTGATTGTGTGTACCTAACTTCAACATCTTTGGTCAATCGACCAATAAGCACTACTCTGTTAATCATTATTTGTCTCCTAACTCGCTCATCAAATCTGCGTTTGCGAACTTAATTGCGCCATACATCATGCTTGCCTTTGCCATCGACAATTTGTCTACATCATTAATTGAGCCACGCTCTGCACCAATTGAAGCCCATACAAGGTCAAGTTTTGTTTTGTCGACCAGTGCCAACATCTGCTTAACTTTCGCTTGTACCATTCGCTTTTGCTCCAGTTCACGATTTTGATACTGCTGTAGCGCTGTGATTTCTTCACCGTCATCATCTTCATCTTTTGGTGTGATACCAAAGGCTGCCATTAACGAACCACGTTTTGCATAAGTAGCAGCTTTCATTGCCTCTTGACTGTTATTAGATCCAGCCGTTAAAGGTAATCCCTCAACAACCATCTTCTCGCCACTTTCATGCATAATAATTGTCATAACTTGTAGTCGTTCACGTCCATTTGCATCTAACTCACTGATGATTGGTTGTGTGAATGAAATCCCTGCATTTGATTCCGCATTAGCTTTGCGAATTGCGTTACCCACGTCATACAAATCTGCATATTTTGCACCGTGAACACCGGTCTTTGTCTTATCTGGTTGCTTCAAGTGCTGTTGCAATTTGCCGAAGGCAGCATTAAGTTCCGCTGTTGGTTTTACTTCATAAACTTGTCTCATGTTTAATCTCCGTGTTCTATATTATTAATCGTTGCATCTAACTCAGATATTTCGTTGTCAACCTCTAACATTTGGTTTTCTAGGTCATCACGCTTTGTGTACCAATCGTCACGCTCGCTATGCAATTTATCTAACAAATCTTGCTTGTAACGCCATCGTTCGTCTTCAACGTCTGGTCGGTAGAAATGCAATGCGTCTGTTACCATTTGCTTTTACCTCGTTTCTTGTTATAATCGAGGTATAAATTATTTTTCAGGACAATTTATACCTACTGCGCTTAGCCAACTACAATTGTGCTAAGCGTTTTTCTTTTGATTCAAAACCTTGTTAGCTTCATCAAGTGCACGTGTGTTATCACTTGCATGCTGAATGTGTCGCTGTGCTTGGTTCCAAGTCATGCCGCTATCCATTAACTCGTTGATGTCACGCAACGCTTCTTTCTCGTCAAACTTTCGCTCTGAATAGAAGAAGTAGATGATCGCGACAACTACGATAATGATTGCTACTATTCCGTATGCCACTTCACACCTCTTCTCTGTCGAACATTTCTGGGTTGTAACCCCATGATTTGATTTCTGATTCGGTTAATTTGCTTTTCTTATTCGAACTAATGTTGATTATGATGCCATCAATAGCTAAACCAAATTCCCAATTATCTTTGTGTTTCCAGTAATATTTCTTCTCTTTCTCAACAAACTTGTCATGCGCCCATTCACGAGTAAGTGGGTTGGCGAGTGCTAGTGCTTGGTCACCCATGTTTAGATAACCTACTTTTAGTTCGTCAATCACAGATTGTGTTGCGCTTTTATACAAAATCTGGTTATCCCAAGCGTCAACAATCTTCTGATACTGTTCTTCCGTAAATTTCATTCGCTTATCCTTTCAAATAATTTCAACGCCTTTTCGGCTTGGTCTATTGGACTAAACCCAGTACCAACTTCACCCTCTATTGCCTCACGACCTTTGCTAATTGCTGCCTGTGCGTAATCAAGTAACGACTGCCTGATGTCTTCTAAATCTGCGCTCTTTGACATGCTGACCTCTTTTCTAATGTTTTATTGTTTGTGTGGTGATATCCTTTAATTACTGGCATTGCACTGCCTAGTAAATTGAAAGGAAAAATTTAAAATGAATTTAAGACAGATTCAAAACGTTTCGTTGTTGTATGTTCACGCTTTTGGTGTAAATCCTAAAATTGTCGTTAGTGATAAAAACAATATTTCATTTATGGCAAACTTCATAGATTACCACGACGGTAAATGCTGGACTCATTACACTGATTCGGATGGCGATACACAAACTATAAGTATTGATCAAGCCACAAATAGTGAGCGGCTTATTGATTTTTTGACGGAATTTAAAAAGGCTCATTATATAAAATTTGCACATCGTTGGCCAAAGTGGTCTAACGCTGAAAAGCTTGAAAAAATAATAGACTTTGTAAATTCACACAAAGATGATTTGATTAACATTAATGACTGGCCATCAAACATTGTATTGCTTGATAGTAATCAACCATTAAAAGTCATCTTGTTCAAACCTGACGACGAATTTACCATCATCGGAATGCAGTAGCATGGGATAATTTCTTAACTTATCAAGTGTTATTTGAAGCTCTTTTTCTTGTTTTGCAGCAAGTTCAATGAGCTTTTTTTGTTCCGAAAACCCCGTTAGTAGGTTGTTGATATTTTCCATGTTTTTCTCCTCATGCCGCTTGCAAAAACTTGTTAATAAAGTATTGCTGTCCCTTGCCAGTTACCTTAGGTGTCTTCGATACCGTGACACTACCGTTGCTCCGAGCGATTGATGTTTCCTTGATTTCAAACAATTCCAATTCCATACTTTTCTGTGTTGGCATGTTGTAGTCTGTACCCCTGCGCCGGATTAAGTAGCCGTTATCACGCAGCCAACTGAACAGTCGTGTGGCGCCTGTATCGACACCATTTTGTTTGAGTATCTTAGCTAATTCACCAACCAGAACGCTTGTATGACTGGTTGCTACTGCGTCCGCAAACAATGCTTTTGGTTTCATCTCGGCAATGATTTGGTCTTTCTGCTCAAGCAGTAACTGTGACGCTTTCAGACCAAGTGCCATTTGATAAGATGGATCATTGGCTAACTTCTTGTAACGGTCTTCGACTTGGATAAAGTAATCTCTGATTTGTTGACTCTTTTCAGTCTTCGACATCATAGCTACGTTCTTTGCCATGTCGACTGTGAGAGAATAATCTTGAAGATATTGAACGTTACCATTTCCACCAATAACAGGTGTACCTCCGGGTACGCCTGTAAAATCTGTGCCTTCAACGTACATTTCCCGATATTGTTCAAACCATGCGCTGAAACGTTTCTTAACGCCTAATTCCTTGTGCAACTCTCGAGCACTGACCCGTGTTTCGCCTTGCTCGTTTTGATTAATCTTGATAATTTCTTGCATATTGCTTACCTTCCTGACTTCTTATCTAAAAAATAATTTAGCGACCTGCCAAGCCATACCTTGTGACTACCAGATTCCTCAAGTGGATTAGGGAAATCTTTATCGCTCGTATAGTACTTGTGAAAAGTACGAGATGTCATGTCGAGATGGTCTTTATCAATTATTTTTGATTGCGTGTAACGCTTTCTATCGTCAAACACTAATGCCATATTTATGTTCCTTTCTGTTGACCAAATACAACTATTGCACTTGGAAATGGTGCTGGATTACCACCCTGACCATTAACTTCAAATTTCAACCTCCCTCTGATGAATTCAACATCAGCATGCGGAAATATGAAATCATGCCAGTAGCTCGTGTCCGTCCTTGATGGAATCAACATCACTATTTTTCTGTTTGGATCACGAACACTTTCCTGATACGCCTTTTCTACCCAAGCGCGAATGTTTCTTCCGTATGGCGGGTTAACAAACACATTGCCCCCCCATTTTTGTTTTAGCGCGTCATCATTTTCGGTAAAGTAGTTGTCTACTTTGTGATTCTCATCTGAAGCCGCTGCATCTAAATCAAACGAATATTTTTCGTTCAAATTTTTAAATAGCGACGCCGGTGTCTCCCAATCGTCTTTATTGGAAGTAAGTGCCGCTCCAGATGGATTGAAGAAGTTGGTCATCAGGCAACCCCAACCACCGATAACTCGTCCGCCATTTCTTCAACGGATTCAGTGACATATCCGAATTGGGATTCAAACTCTTCTTGAACCTCATTTGCTGTGAACATTCCATATCCTTTAATCTCAAACATTTCGATTTCCTCTTTCCTTTCTTGACGGCTCGGCTACTTTACTAGTCGGGCTTTTTCTATGCAGTTTGCTTTTGTTTCGGTTTTTCCGAAACGGTAGACAAAAAAATTTCATCTACTGATACACCGAGTGCGTTCGCGACTTTCTCAACGTTTTTGTAACGAGCATTTCGAAGATTGTCAATGTCTGATTCATATGTGTTGATAGTTCTTTCAGACAATCCAGAAGCATGTGCCAAGTCTTTTTGCGTCAATCGCTTTTGCATTCGTATGTCAAACAGTGCGTGTTTATTGGCTAACATTTAATCACCTCCTTTCGATACTTTCAGTATACACTTCGGTTTTTCCGAAGTCAACAACTAATTTCGGTTTTTCTGAATTATTTTTTCAGAAACGTATTTCATTTTTTCCGAAGTGGTGTATAATATAAGGTATAGAAAACGGAGATAAAATTATGTTCGCAAATAATTTAAGATACCTACGTGAAAAAAATGGAATGGATCAAATTGACTTGGCATTGAAACTTGGTCGAAAAAGTTCTTCTTCTGTTAGTGAGTGGGAAAAGGGCAAATATACCCCTAAAATAGGAGTGCTTAACGATATCGCTGAAATATTCGGTGTTTCAATTACCGACCTAATGAACAAAGACTTGAGTGATACGGTTGATAATCGAGCCGATGTTATACGAATGTACGACTCGTTAAATAATGAACGTCAAAATAATGTATACAACTACACAAAACAACAATATAATGAACAAAACAAGATTATTCCAATGCCTGTTCAAAGTGATGTTAAGTTATACGGCGCTGTATCTGCTGGTACTGGTGAATATCTATTAGACAATACACCTGAACTTGTACCCTATGAGGGCGTGGTTCCTGAACATGATTATGCCGTTATCGTCAACGGTGTATCTATGAGACCACTGTTTGAAGATAAGCAGATTATCTTTGTTAAAAAGACATTTGAAGCACGTAGTGGTCAAGTTGTTATCGCCTACTATGATAATCAAGCATACGTTAAAAAGTACGTCAATGATGAAAAAGGCGCACGCTTCGTATCTTTGAATAAGAGTTATGATGACATGCCTATTGATGAAACACACGAGACACAGATTATTGGCGTTGTTGTATTATAAGTAGAAAGGAATCAATGAACTTTTTAGAATTTAAAGATTATATCGAGATGAACAGTAAGGCTTATAAAGTCTTTATAACCAAAGCAGCTAAATATCAAATTGATAAAAACAATAAACGATCTAAATATAAGAAATGGCGTGTTGAACAAATCAATAGCAAAATATACTTTATGTGGAACAACGTTATTGCAAAACTTTACAATGATGTTTTTGAATCAAAAGGAAGAAAAGTTAGAACATATAAAGAATGGGTCAATTATTTAGATAAAAAGAAGACGATTAAAAAGTTTGATAAAAGTATTTCTAAATTAAAGTTTAGATAAACCGCTTTGCGGTGTACATATTATGTGCTAAGCGTCCACATTAAAAAGCTCGGAGATTGAGAAATGACAGAGAGAAAAGTTTTAGGGATTCTTGCCATCGTTTTTGGAGGCGTTGGTTTAGTGTTTTCGTGGGTGCCTTTTATTAATAATTTAGCATTCGTTATTGGTTTAATTGGCTTTATTTTAGGTGTTATTGCTCTTATTTTGAACCGAAAAAACAAAAAGATACTAGCAATAGTCGGAACAGTAATAAGCTTGTTATCACTGGTATTAGTATTAGTAACGCAAAATTCTTATTCAAAAGCATTTGATAATGCGACTAAATCTGTTTCAAATTCGGCAGACTCTTCTAGTAAGAAAGTAAAATCATCAGCTTCTAGTTCATCAGAAAAAAAGACAATTCCAAAAATTATTAATACTCCGATTTCAGTTGATAATGGTAAATTTGAAATTACAGTAACTAGCTACAAAATAATTCCAGCAGGTCAAGCAGGAAATGAGTATGGTGACAAAACACTTATCGCATTCTGGTATAACGTTAAAAATATCAAGGACGATAAACTTGATCCAATGAGCGCTTGGATAGTATCTGGTGATGTAAAGGCCGTTCAAGATAATAATTCCTCACAAGTAAATACATTGAACATCGGAAGTTTACCTGATGAAAAGTTTTTAGATACACAGACACAAGATATTAAAATTGGGGCAACTGCTGAAAATGCAGTATCATACGAACTGTCTGACGATACAACTCCTGTAACCCTTTCGTTTTCTAAAAGTGCTGTTAATGATGACGTGATTGCTAAAGAAACATTCAATGTAAAGTAAACAAATGCCCTTATGGGCGTACATAAAAAAACGGCGCGATGAGAGGAGATGAATAATGTGCGTTACTTTCTCGAGTATAGTCAGCTACAACTAAAATGGGTGTTTATTGCCATTTATAGCCTTGCAGCTTTACTTATCTTGGCTGGTGTTTTATATCTATTATGGTCAAAATTTAAAGACAAATAAAAAAGCACACCCCTAACCTGCAAGTCAAAGGGTGTGCTAAACGCAAACGCACGGGGCGTTCTATTAGATTATAACAGATATAAGCCCCCTTTTTAAAGGAGGTTTTTATTATGGCTTCAATATACAAACGTGGTAAAACATGGACGGCTAATGTTTTCATATTGCAAGGAAATACCAGAAAACGAAAAACTAAATCAGGGTTTGCTACAAAATCAGAAGCTAACAAATGGGCTGTTGGTATCGAAGACAAAAAGCTAAATAATCAGTTAAAAATGAACGATGGTATTTTTGCTGATATGTTTGATGAGTGGTATAGAATTTTTAAACAACCACAATTAGAAACAAAGAGTAAAGCTTGGTATACAGCTATATCAAAAATCATTCGGCGTTACTGGCCTGACAAAAAAATATCTGAAATAACATCAGCTGACTTCCAGTCAATGATAAACGATTATGGTAAAAATCACGTTTGGTCATCTGTATCACATGTTAAAAACATTATCAGCGCATTTGTGCGTTATGCCGTAGATGAGGATTTCATTAGCAAAGATTTCACCAGAAACGCTAAAACCTATGCTGCTAAAGAAAGTAAAAGTAGTGATCTAAAATTTTTAGAAAACGATGAGCTTGAGAGGTTAATTAAAAGAGCACTAACGAGTGATGCCGTCTCTAGCCACATGATTATTATTGCAATATACTCTGGTGCTCGTTATGCTGAAATTGCAGGGCTTACAAAAGATGACTTCGACTTTAGAAACAATACCATTGATATTAACAAATCATGGCAAGCAGACGATCAAGAATTTAAGGCAACTAAAACAAAAACATCTAATCGCATTATAGATATGCCTGATGAAATAATGAGATTAGCTAAAAAATGGACGTTTGGTGAAGACTACGCCTTTCAAGGTGTAAATGGTCTGCCACCAACTAATAATGCCGTCAACAAGCAGTTAAGACGTTTTTTAAGCGATGTAGACAGTAAGCAAATTACGTTTCATGGATTACGTCACACGCACGCTAGTTATCTGCTTTCTAAAGATATTGCAATTCAATATGTCAGTGAGAGATTGGGACACGCTGATGTTAATATCACGCTAAGTGTCTATACTCATTTGTTAGATAAAAAGCGTTCAGAAGAAACACAAAAGGCAATCAACGAACTTAAAAAATTGTAGCATTATTGTAGCACTGACTGAACAATAACATGCAAAAATAAACAATAAATAACAATGATAAACAAGCTATAAGCGTACTCATATCAACGGTTTATCTATACAAACGTTGATATATAGGTTTTTGAAATAAACATATAAAAATAGCCGGGTGGATCATTATAAACGCTATGATGTAATTTTGTAGCAAAAAAACTGATGCTGTTGATACAGTACCAGTTTTTTTATTAGTCAATTGTCATGGCTGCTGGCTCAGGTGCTATGACATCATGTCCTGTTTCACGTTTGATTGTTTCAAATAAAATGCCTTCACGTAGACCAGATTGAGAGAAAATAACCTGCTGCCCACTCAATAAAATCAGCAATTCCATCAGAGGTAGTAATCCACCAATAATAATATCCCCACGTTCTTTAGCTAAACCAGCCATTTTTTTACGTTCATTCAAATCTTTACTTAAGATCATTTGATAAATCGCAGTAGCATCTTGTGTGCTCAAATGGTAGCCATGAACTGGTAAATCAACAATTTTCTTCTGTCGACGCGAAATCTTTGCTAATGTTCTATTGCTGCCTCCTAGCGCAACCAAAGGTAAATTTGCTGCCTCATTTAGCCATGAGACATCACCAAACATTCTGCGTAAGGCAACGGTAGCTTCAAACAATGAAGCCGCGCTTACAATATCTTTTTCTAGGTAACCTTCACTAATTGTGACAGCGCCAATGGGCAAACTCACTTCATGTAACGCTTCCTTGTTTCTGACTAGCACTAATTCAGCCGAAGCACCGCCAGTGTCTAGTATCAACGCATCATTGATGTTAAGTGTGTTGACAATACCAACATAATCAAAATGCGCTTCCTGCTCACCAGTTAAGACTTCCAACGGCCACACCATTGTATTTTTAAACGCCACTAAAAATTCATCTTGGTTAGCAGCCTGACGTACTGCAGCCGTCGCTACGGCCCTCACATTAATATCTGTTTCAGGATAAACTGATAACGCTTTTTTAAAATGTTTAAGCGCATCTAATGTCCGCTCAATGGCTTCTGGTTGCAAAATTTTATCTTCACCCATGCCTTCAGACAAACGTACCATTTCTTGATAACGTTCCAACACCTCATAGTGACCATCTTGATGGTATTTACTAATCGTCATACGGACTGAGTTAGATCCTAAGTCTATTACCGCTAGTATTGTCATACTTCCTCCCCTGTAAATGGATTGTTGATTGGTTCGAAATCTCGGCGCCGATGTAACGCCTCTTCACGTTGTTGTAATTCAATTTGTTCTGCCAATGAGGCTGCAATGAAGAACTCTTGAGCATTGCTAGCCGACAAACCCCGTCGATCAATTTTTTCAAACACACCATCGTCTTGCAAAACACGTGTTTTAACGTTGTCTTCCCACATGGTTTGGAAAATTGATAATACACGTTGTCGTAAGGTAAGATTCTTAATAGGAAATAGCAACTCAACACGGCGATCCAAATTTCTGGTCATCAAATCCGCTGATGATAGGTAAACTTCTGGGTTCCCATCATTTTCAAAACTATAAATGCGACTATGCTCCAAAAAACGACCAACAATCGAATGTACTTCAATCTTATCACTAATTTTTGGAATACCAACACGTAACATCACAATACCACGCACAATTAATTCAACTGGTACACCAGCCTCACTGGCTTCATATAAATGTCGAATCATGTGTTCATCTGAGAGTGAGTTAAATTTCATTTTAATGCCTGCTGGTTTGCCAGCTTTTGCATTGGCCATTTCAGCGTGAATTTTGTCGTAAATAAACTCGCGAATGCCCTCTGGTGACATATGCAATTGGTGGAAATACACGGGATCTGAATAGCCAGTCAAAATATTAAAAATAGAAGCAACATCTGCTCCTAACTCACCATCACTGGTAAACAAGCCAAGGTCTGTATAAAAATTAGCTGTCACGTCATTATAATTACCGGTTCCTAAATGGACATACCGTCGAATGGTATCATCTTCCCGACGAACCACCAAGGCAACTTTGGCGTGAACTTTTAAACCACGCAATCCATAGACAACATGAACACCTTTTTGCTCTAATTCCCTCGCCCAGTGAACATTATTTTCTTCATCAAAGCGGGCTTTAATTTCAACTAGCACAGTCACTTGTTTTCCTTGTTGCGCTGCGTCTGCCAATGCTTTGATGATTGGTGAATTACCTGAAACACGATAGAGTGTCATTTTAATTGCCAAAACATTTTCATCGCGAGCAGCCGTTTGAATAAACTGCACCACTGGTTTGAAAGTGTCATAAGGATGGTGCAATAGATAATCACGTTGTTTAATACTGGCAAACATTTTTTCAGGTACCAAATCAGGATTTTCATAGCCCTTAAAATGTGAAAATTCTAGCGTTGGCGCATCAATCAACTTCAGCCAAGCATCTAAAAACGTTAAATCGATTGCGCCATTTACATCATATACACGTTCATCTGGTACTTCTAACGCTTTAATTAGCTTATTCATCAACGTTTTGCTTGTGTTGGCACTAACAATGACGCGAATAACGCGACCACGCTCACGTTCTTGCAATTTACTTTGCACTTCTTGCAGAATGTTTGGCGTATCTTCATCATCAGCGACGTCTAATTCCATATCGCGCAAAATATGGAAGACCGTTGACTCTTTAATCGTATAGCCTTGAAATAATGCGTCAAGAAACTGCTGGACGACTTCTTCAATCAAAATGACTTGATTAGACTCTGGCAATGCAATCACACGTCCTGATGTTGTTGGGACCTGCAAGACAGCTATATGCTTTTCTGATTTTTCATCGTCTTTTTTTAAGCGAACACCAATGTTCAACGTATCATTTGCCAAAAATGGAAACGGACGCGTGCTATCAATTGCCATTGGCGTTAAGACCGGTAACAATTCCTCATCAAAAAAACGCTTTAAAAAACTTAGCTGTTCGGCACTTAAATCTTCGGCATGCTTTAACTCATAACCATTTCTTTTGAGGGCTGGTAAAATACTGCGATTTAATACTTGGTACTGATTTTTAATTTGTTCTCCAGCTGCTTCAGAAATAATATCTAGCTGTTCTTTGGGCAGTAGTCCTGCTGCATCAGGCTTGTCATGTCCAACAAAAACTTGCTGCTGCAAACTCGCTACACGCACCATGAACCACTCATCCATATTTTTTTGCGTGATAACTAAAAACTTAGCTCGTTCTAATAATGGATTTTGAGTATCTCTTGCTTCCTCTAACACACGGTCATTGAACGCTAACCAACTTACTTCTCGATTGACGTAGTATTTCGGTAATTTTAATTCACTCATAATCGTTGCCTAGCCTCTCTTCCCTTGTCGTTTCAACACAATAGGCATACCAAACACTGCCTCAAAGAACCTTGCCTTGTCAGTAAAAACATAAATTTCTAATTGCAAATCTAACGGTGTGTGCCCTGTCACAACAACTTTTTCTGCTTGCACAGACACCGTTAATTTGGTAATTTTTTGCAAACGGCTATCATCCAACGCATCTGCTAATCTTAGTAGCGCAGCCATCTTAGCAATTCGGATACGCTGCCTTGGAGAAAACTCATTGGTAGCACGTAATGCGTTATCCGGCGTTTCAGCGCTATGATAGCGTGCTATGGCTGCAATCATGCGTTGTTCCGAAGTCGACAAACCATGAAAGTCAATTCCCTCTAATATTTCTTCCGAATACTGATAATGTCGCTGTGAATTAATAAAACTACCGACATCATGTGTCAAAGCAGCGACCCCTAGCAAAAGACGATCACGCGCGTCTAAACGATGAATTTTTTTCAAACGATCAAATAATCGCCATGCATATTGTAGAACAATTTCACGATGCTTATCCTCAACCATGTAACGATCAGCAATCCCGCGCGCTGCCGTAATTATGTCTTGTTGCGCCGTTGTGTCTTTAACAACTAACCCATCCAATACGGTTAAATTACTAATATGCAACTTTTTGGCAGATACAGCAGACATCACATTGAGCACTAATACAGCTTCCATGTAAATCATCCAAATATCTTTATCGTCAATGGTGTATTCTTCCGAAATTGCTTGATTATTCATACGAGTAAAATTTGCAACCAGATTCTCAACATCTTTTTTCGTAATAGTTACTGAAGATTGATGCGCCAAAAACACGTTGTTTAAAACATCAGCACCTAACAAAACAACACTGTCGGCTTGTTGAAAAGGTGGCAACATATGCCAAAAATCAGCAAGTTTACTATTAATAAATTCAGGTACAAGATCTGAAATCTGTGTGATTTCTGCTGTCATTTTGCGAATTGATTGGGTCAATCTAACCGGTCCAATAGCAGAATGTTGTGAAAATTTAAACTGTTCATTTTCAAAGTAAGACAAATCAATTCTCGTAGAGCTAACACCTAAAACAAAAGCATTTCCACCACTTAAAACCTTTTGTTCATGCATGCGTAGTGCCAATTGGCGATAGTAATTTTCTTGATTCGCATTTAACCAACGCAATGTTAATCCTGTCACATTTTCTACCTGATCAACAAAGTACACAGCGTTAGGCATTTTTGACAAATTTTCACTACCAAATAGACGAACAGTCATCACATCATAATCTCGCAACAACTGCTGAAAACGCTGTAATTGAGATAAGGCACGCTGCATGACCTCGGTTGAAAAATGCCTCAACTCTAAATCATTTTCACTATATTCACGTTTGACAGTTTCAATTTTATGACCGCTGCCATCAACAATTTGTAATTCTGCAACACCTGAGTTGAGTAAAATAATACCTTGTAATTTTGCCATTAAAAGTGTCCTCTCTGGCTAGTTTAACATATTTTTGTAAAGATATTGTTTACAATTATCATTAAAATACCATAATAATATTCAGACACTCATTCTGGATTAAAATCACATGTCGACTCATGGTCGTTAATAACACCCATCGCTTGCAAATAAGAATATATTGTCACTGGACCAGCAAATTTAAATCCTTGCTTTTTCATATCTTTAGCGACCTGCTGAGATAATGCATTCTGCGCAACAATTTCTGATGATCGCGTAATATGATGATTAATTGTTTGATTATCAGTGAAGTGCCACAAATATTCAGATAGGCTACCAAAAGTAGCCTGTAAATGCTGAATAATCTGAGCATTGTTAATGGTAGCCGCAATCTTTAAACCATTACGAATGATATTTTCGTCTTGCTTTAAACGCAAAACATCAGCTTCCGTCATACTTGCGACACGGTCAACGTCAAAATGAAAAAAAGCTTCGTTCAATCCCGAGCGCTTTTTCAATGATATTTCCCAACTTAATCCGGCTTGAAATATTTCCAAAGTGAGCAATTCAAATAACTTAACATCATTATCCCGTAATGGTTTGCCCCACTCAGTATCATGATATTTTGTCATCATGTCAGTGGCGGAATAGTGGCTAACCCACTCACATCGTTTAATCATATTGTCAGTCGGAGTGGGTTTTAAAAGATTATCTGTTGGTACCATGATTATTTTACCCTTTTGATTTTTTAGATACTAAAAAATCATCTCTTAACGAGATGATTTAGTAAAGTTAAATTACTTGTTTTCAATTGCTTCGCGAGCATCAGCTGACAAGTTGTAGAATGAGTGGATACCCTTATACTTTGCAGTTGTGTCCAACAATTCTTCAATACGGATCAATTGGTTGTACTTTGCAATACGGTCAGTACGTGACAATGAACCAGTCTTGATTTGACCAGCGTTAGTAGCCACAACCAAGTCAGAAATTGTTGTATCTTCTGTTTCACCTGAACGGTGTGAAACAATAGCTGTGTAGCCAGCTTCTTTAGCCATTTCAATAGCTTCCAAAGTTTCTGTCAAGGTACCAATTTGGTTAACCTTGATCAAAATTGAGTTAGCGGCACCCATCTTGATACCCTTAGCCAAGTATTGTGTGTTAGTAACGAAGAAGTCATCACCAACCAATTGAACTTTCTTGCCCAATTCAGCAGTAATTGTAGCCCAGTCTTCCCATTCATTTTCGTCAATAGGATCTTCGATTGAGATGATTGGGTAACGATCTGCCAAATCTTCAAGATACTTGATAAATTCAGGTGTTGTGAATTCCTCACCTGTTGACCAACGTAGCTTGTATGTCTTTGATTCTGCATCGTACAATTCTGATGAGGCAACATCGACAGCAATCGCAATATCTTTTCCTGGCTTGTAACCAGCAGCTTCAATCGCACGGATCAAGTACTTCAAAGGTTCTTCATTATCAGCAAAGTCAGGGGCAAATCCACCTTCATCACCAACTGAAGTTGCCTTACCATCAGCTTCCAACAATTTCTTCAAAGCGTGGAAAGTTTCTGAACCGTAACGAATTGCTTCTTTAACTGTTGGAGCACCAACAGGCATAATCATGAATTCTTGGAAGTCAACTTTGTTAGCTGAGTGAGCACCACCGTTGATAACGTTCATCATTGGTGTTGGCAAAACGTATGAGTTCATACCACCAATGTATGAGAACAAAGGCACACCTAATTCATCAGCAGCAGCACGGGCAGCAGCAATTGAAACGGCCAAAATAGCGTTGGCACCCAACTTACCCTTGTTTTCTGTACCGTCCAATTCGATCATAGCTTGGTCGATAGCGCGTTGATCAGTAACATCAAACTTACCAACCAATGCCTTTGCGATAACATCGTTAACATTGGCAACAGCCTTTGTTGTACCCTTGCCTGAGAAACGTGACTTGTCGCCATCACGCAATTCAACAGCTTCGTGTTCACCTGTTGAAGCACCAGAAGGCACCATACCACGACCAAAGCCACCTAATTCTGTGATAACTTCAGCTTCAAGTGTAGGGTTTCCACGTGAGTCAAGGACTTCGCGTGCGATAATATCAGTGATTAAAGACATGTGTCTATTCTCCTTTGGTTTTCGGTTTTATACCATGTTTATTATATCACACAGCAGCGATAATTTGCCAAAAATTGATAATGGGATCACAACCAAATAATTGTTGATTAAACCTCTTCTGTATCAAAATCAGGAATAGTCGGGTTATGGGCAATCGCTACCAATTCCAAAAACTTCTGCGGATCTAACGCTGCGGTGCCGACCAGTACCCCATCAATATCGTCTTGGAGCATAATCTCTCGGGCATTTGCAGGCGTAACAGAACCACCATATAAAATTCTAACTTGTTCCGCAATGACTGGTGAATAAAGTTTGGCTAACGTTTGTCTGATTAAGTGAGCAGCTTTTTGTGCTTGGTCTGCACTTGCTGCTTCTCCTGAGCCAATCGCCCAAGTTGGTTCGTAAGCCAATGTGACATTACGAATTTGATCAACTGAAACGCCTGCCAAGGCAGCTGCGACTTGTGCCACAGATGGTTCAGCATCCATGAATTGCGCATACGTACTCATATCTTCATCAACATCAATAATGGGGCGTAACCCGTTACGTAAGGCAGCAGTTACTTTTAGGTTGACAGTTGAATCAGTTTCATTAAAAAACTTTCGGCGTTCAAAATGACCAATCAGCACATATTTGGCACCAATGTCCTTAAGTGCTTTAGGGGAAGTTTCTCCTGTATAGGCACCACAATCTTCCCAATGAACATTTTCCGCTACTACATGAATTGGTGACTTTTCTGTGGCACGAACCATGTCTGCCAAAAATAAATCTTGTGCCGCAATACCAGTTTCGACGACTTTTTGGTCAGGTACTTTGTCATTAACCTCATTCAAAAACGCCATCACATCTGCATGCAATTTGTTAATTTTCCAGTTAGCAACCACGAATGGAACACGTGCCGCTTTATGTTGACTCATTTTTCGTCTCCTTTGAGCATCATGAAAATAAATGCTGCTTCAATTAACAGTAACCAAATAATATCCCGTGAGGATTCACCAACGACTGACAGTAGAATATAACTCAAAAATAGAGCTGATAGTCCGCCACCTGTTTTAACTAATGTCCGATAGTATTTACTGGTCGTTAATAACTCTGACAGGCGTATATTTTCAGCCTTCAGTTCAGTGACATCAAGTTTCAACGCCTCTATTTGATCTAGTAAATCATCGTTTTCGTTTTGTAAAATTTCAGTTTGCGCCTTAACTTCAGGATTATCTTCTTCGGTTTTTTTACGATTAAAAAATTTCATGTCATTTCTCCATTACCTCCATTTTATCAAACTTCGAGGTGTCGCGTCAGTAGAATTCTATTGACGTGTTAGCATTAAATGGGTATAATTATAGAGTTGCCAATTATAATATGCAGCTGTGGCGGAATTGGCAGACGCGCAGGATTAAGGATCCTGTGCCCGTTTTAGGGCGTGCGGGTTCGACTCCCGCCAGCTGCACTACTAACTAACGTTCACATCAGTGAGCGTTTTTTTGTGAGCACTATAATTAATAAAAGAAAAAAGCCCCTATGGTAAGAGGCTTTTTGGATTGCCCCTGCTGGATTCGAACCAGCGCATGTCGGTACCAAAAACCGATGCCTTACCGCTTGGCGAAGGGGCAATAGTTAATTTATTTTGCCGTTAACTATTAAATCGGCAATGGGAGCGGTAGGATTCGAACCTACGAACCCGAAGGAACGGAGTTACAGTCCGTCGCGTTTAGCCAGACTTCGCTACACTCCCATATCTCAAACAACTCTACTATCATATCAAATATCGTTGTTCTTGACAACCCCTTTTAGCCACGTATCAAATCAAAATTGCCCCATGGTTGAATTAGTGGTAATAAATTCAAGTCATCTTCATGAATGTGGCCAACTACGTTGATGCGACCATCGTTGGGTAAATCACGCAACGCAATTTGCAGTTCGCCTTTATATTGACCAAATTCATTATTGTCAATTAATAAGTCACCACGTTTAATCGCGTTGGTGTGTTTAGTTGGAAAATCTTCATCTTTATAGATAACACGTGTCATGGAAGACCGCAAAACATAGTCAGATTTGTCACCACGATACATTTGTTCTTGATTAAAGAGCACCGCTTGTTCTGCTTGACTCAAGTCATTTGCCGTCACAACGCGTAGTCGTGGACGTCCAAGCTTGAAAGCATCGCTAGCCGCCTTTAAATCGGCTTCCGACGCAAATGCATTGCCTATGATAACGTCATCAATTAAACCGCCCAACCGCAATTCCTGAATCTGTGTTGCGATTGGTAAATTACGATGATCTTCAAGTGAAACGAGACCATCAGATACTGGCCAAGGACCAAAAGTGCCACTGGGTGCATTTACGAATGCGGCTGTCCGTAAGTGATGATTACGATATTGTGTTGACGTGTTAGCAAAATAGTCACGTCCCAATCCCGTAAATCGCTGTGGGTAAAAATTATGTGACCCAATCAGGTTATCACGATTTGGCACATAATCAACGATTTGATCAATATAGTGTGTTCCTCGAGACATATTGACCTCGATTTTGAGACCATAGGGATTTTGCGTCATTGCCGCTTCTTCTTGCCCTGTGAAACCTAAATCAAGCCGTATGCCCCAAGCGCCCAAGTCAGCAAAGAATTTCAAATTATTGTAATCAACGCCTAATTGGTCAAAAAGGGCTGGATTGATGTCAAGGATTGTTTTCATCCCCAATTCATTACCAACAGCAATTATTTTTTTAAAGTCAGCAATAACCGCGTCAGCATCACCTTTTATTTCTAATAACGATGTAAAAATTCTTGTGAAACCATACTGCGCAGCTTGCTTTAAATAGGCTGCATTATCTTCAAAACTTGCTTGTGATGGATAAATTGATAGTCCTAATTCTGGCATTTATTCGCTCCTTTTCCATTAATAACATTATAACGTAACCGCTTACATTTTGTTGATGTTTTTTATTAGGAGAAAACAAAAAGCGTCTAATACAAGGATTAGACGCTTTGAAATCACCAGGGCGATTATCTGTGACCTTAAATAACTGTTGAATCAGCATTTTGAGTTACTGGCTTATTTTGATTGACAGTACCTTTACGCAAAACCAACATATAAATGATCGTGCCTATCAGAATAACGATCCATAGTAAAGGTATAAAGACTGTATTAAAATTGATATTTGAAGCAGCTATAATGCTTAAAATCATGGCTGCGTCTCCCCATACATATAGTTCAAGGTTTTCTGAAAATGGTGCTTTTTTAATTTTCTTAATAGTTGGAATAATTGCTAAAGCTTCAATAATGGCCAAATCAATAAGTAACCAACTTAAAGGAATTACGTTTAAAATAGATAGTGTCGTTGGTACTACTATGAAGAAAGCCATAGTGCCAAGAAACTTAACTGAGACAGGCTGTTGCTTGATAAACTTGATGCCTTTTAAGCCAAAGAAAAAGCAAAATATTGTGGTCACAACTGTTGAAGTTGCAGCCCAACCTCCGTGGCTACTTAAAATAATGATAGCCTCAATAAATGAAATAGTGGCCCAGATAAAGCAGGTTGGTGAACTAGGCTGAAACGTTCCTTTTTTCAGAGCAATTAATGCAGGAACATTTCTATAAATGATTGCCCCCATTGCGATGACACCTAAAATTGAATGCACAATATGTAAATTCCTTTCAAATATAAGTAACAAATAGCGACTTTCCGAAAATTATTATATCACCTCAATTTGCCAATTAAATCGAATTCACAATTTGTTCGATTACTATTCACAAACTTAAAGTTGAATTCATTTCCTTACTTTTCAATTTAACCGCTTAATAATCGAAATTTTCCACATTATTGGTCGCCCATAACCCTTCGGTAATCCACTGAATTATTTTATAAAAAAAGAAACATTGCCACTTATTGCATTGATCAAAAACGCAGTAAAAAAAGTGTTGAACGAGTTTTGCTCAACACTTTTAATCACGCTATAAATCAAAAACGCTTATATATTAAGAGTCTATATAACCAATAAAATATTAACGCTTTGAGAACTGTGATGCCTTACGGGCTTTCTTCAAACCTGGCTTCTTACGTTCCTTCATACGTGAGTCACGAGTCAACAAACCTGCTGCCTTCAATGCTGCACGGAAATCAGGATCTACTGTCAACAAAGCACGGGCGATACCGTGACGAGTTGCACCAGCTTGACCAGAATAACCACCACCAACAACGTTAACTAATACATCGTAGTTACCCAATGTTTCAGTAGCGTTGAATGGTTGCAAAACAACTTCACGCAAGTTAGCGAAAGGAATGTATTCTTCGATTGCCTTGCCGTTCATTGTAATTTGGCCATTACCTGGAACCAAACGTACACGAGCAACTGAATTCTTACGACGACCTGTGCCGGCATATTGTACTGCTGTAGCCATAATTCAGATTCTCCTTTCTTAAACCAACTTGTTGATGTCAAGTGTTTCAGGCTGTTGTGCTGCATGATCATGTTCTGATCCTGCATACACGTGCAAGTTCAAGCCTTGCTTACGACCCAAAGTGTTCTTTGGCAACATACCCTTGATTGATAATTCAAGCAACTTCTCAGGGTTGAATTCACGGTAGTTACCGGCTGTGCGAGCCTTCAAGCCACCTGGGTGGTTTGAGTGGTGGTAATAAATCTTATCAGTAGCTTTCTTACCAGTCAACTTAACTTCGCTTGCATTGATGATGATGACATTGTCACCCATGTCAACGTTTGGTGTAAACGTTGGCTTGTTCTTACCACGCAAAATTGAAGCTACTACTGTTGACAAACGTCCCAAAACGACGTCTTTGGCATCAATAATATACCACTTCTTTTCGATTTCACCTGGTTTTGCTAAAAATGTTGTACGCATGTTTGCGCTCCTTTGATTAGTTGTTTACAGGCTTGGCCGTTCCTTGCCAAGCAATTACAATAAGTTTCCGGGGCTTATCGTGAGGTAAACAATACCGTCTACAATCTTACCTAAAAAACCGTGCAATGTCAATGGTTTTAATCAAAATTAACTATTTCCGTACCAGCGTATGAAGCAAGACGAGCTGAGTGAATTTCTAATACTAAAATCACTTCATTTTCAACATCTGGATGTGCGTGAAGATAGGGCTTATTGTTTGCAAAAAGGGTTTTAATGTCAGCCCATTTTTTATCCGAACGGCGCATTGTAGCGTGATTAGATTCAATTCGGGCACCATTTTGATTTAGTGGCGTTATGACTGAAACGTTCTCATTGGCCGCCAAATCAATCATCTTCTCAGTATTTGGTTTGGAATTAAAATACCACATATTTGGTTGATCAGGGTCAGCCGCAAACCCCATAATACGTATACTTGGTTGATTTTGTTTGCTAGTGGCAACAAATGCTAATCCTCGTGATGCTTGAATATACTCCTCAAAAAGTGTCATAAATTGTTTCCTCCAAATAATAGTTCATCCCAATTTTGTTTCACAACAAAATAAGTACCTCGAACATCCCCAGCTAATTTAGACCGTTGATGCGCAAATTTAAATTTACCAACTAAAGCATCTGGTATCGCCGCCCCTTCGACCAGAACAATTCCCACTGCTCGCTTAGGCTTTTTACCATCTTGACCGCGCTTTTCATACAGTAAATTTAGCACCATACCATTTTGATAATAAAATTCGGGCCAGAAAACATTCGCATCCTCATACAGTGCCACTGCAATAATGGGTGAATCAAATACCAATTGCCGTTCCTCTAGTAATATTTGATTGAAATGCGAGATTTCTCGTGGCTTTTCGTCAGGAGAAAATGAGACATATTGTGAGTGATATTTTCGCGAAAAATACTTCGCCTTGCTCGCACGAAAACCTGCTAGTGAAGCTGATAACGATGAATCCGTTAGCCCACTGTCACTGACGGTTTTAAAATCAATCACATCACCCATTTTTCATTTACCTCTTTAGTCATTATAAGAAATTTCATCCAAATATAAACCGCTGGCCGGTGCTGTAAAACGCGCTTGTTCCCGATCCTTAACCGCAATTAATCTTTGAATATCATGAACCGGTCGTCGTCCAGTGCCAATTTCTAGCAAAACGCCAACCATAATTCGAATCTGATTATATAAGAAGGCATTACCCTCAAAGACCAAAACCAGTTCATGTTCTTCAGCTTTTTCAGTTAATTCAACGCGTGTAATTCGGCGCACGGTGGTAGCCGTCTCGTTACCAGAAGCGGCAAAACTGGCAAAATCATGTTCACCCAGGAAATCAGGTAACGCTAATTTCATACGCTCAACATCTAAATGCCAATGAAAATGTCCAGTATAATGCCGCTTGAACGGATCTATGTAATCTAACGTTGAAATCCGATAAATATAACGCTTGGCATGCGTATTAAATCGTGCATGAAAATCATCAGACACGCGTGTCACAGATTTAACCAGAATATCGCGAGGCAACAAGGTATTCAACCCCTTGCGGAAATTATCCGATGCAATATCATAAGGAAAATCAAAATGCACGACTTGTCCAAATGCATGTACGCCCGTGTCTGTTCGTGATGCGCCAACCACTTTAATGGGTGGTTGAGGCTTTTTAGCCATTTGGTTAACCACTTTGTTAAGTTCACCTTGCACGGTACGAGCTGACTCAACGCCGTTTTTTGTTTGAAGTTGAAATCCAAAAAAATCTGTGCCATCGTAGGCAACAATTGCTTTATAACGTGGCATACTGTATTTTTACCTCTATCTGTTTCAAAAATAATCTGCTAAAACAGGTCGTTGACTGAAATCAATGACCTGATCTAATCTGCGGGCTGATTTTATATCGCCATGCAATTCACCAGTTTGTAACAGCATTTCAGCACGACGCGCATGCAATAGAACTTTTGTCCATGCTTGAACCGTACCACTCAATTGGGCGATTGCGGTTGATTTCTCACCATTCATTTGCCAACGACCGGCGTTTTGTTCAAAACCATCAGTAACATCAATGACCATTTCAACTGGTAAGGCAAGTATCTTTAATAACGCAGCTATATTGACAATGCGTACCATCATACCTGCCTGTTGTTGTATCTTTACTGCCATTGGTTCTGCAGATAAATCACGCCAATCACGAGTTTGCCCGTCCGTTAGTTGAAATTGCTTGAATGTGCCTGCTCGACTACTAATAAAACGCCACAATGCCAGTTCAGCATCATGAGTAAGCGTCACTAATTCCTGTATGATTAGCTTATCACCTTCAAAACGATACATCATGTAACCATTTTCAGTTGTAGCAATTTTCAAATCAGAGAGGCGTACTGTGTAGCGAAACCGCCACCACCAGTCATCTCGCGCTAAAGCACCAAATTGGAAATCTGGGTGCTGCCCGATAATTGCTTTCATTGTGGGTAACGCTTCATCAAATGATACTCGCTTAACCGGTGTTGTTTTGGCCCCTGCTGGGACCGTATCAGCGTCCCAAGTATACTGTTTTTGATCGAATAGCCATTCATAGCCAAATTGACGATAAAATCGATACGAAAACGGCGCTAAATAGGACAATATAGCGCCATCTTCATAAGCATCTGACTGAATTTGTGTCATAATGCGACGGATTGCCCCATTGCCACGCACTTCAGGATATGACGCAACATTTCCAATGCCAACCATTTTAACAGTTGCTGCATTGAGCTTAACATGCAATGGTAACGCGAACACTTGACTAGTGATAGTGTCATCATTAATATCGCCATAAACCGTCGCGTTCTTAACAAGCTCACGACGATACGTTGTCTTAGTCCCCAATGGATAGCCAAAAGCATCCGCGTCCAGAGCAAGAATTTGTTCAAAGTTCGATGGTGTGATGGCAACTGTTGTAATCATATCAAACCCCGCTTATCTTGATACCAATGAAAATTAAAACGAAAATCAGCGTACCGATAAATGCTACAACATCCTGTCTGCCATACAACAAAACACGATACTTTGTTCGTGATGCTGCGTCCTTAAAACCACGAATTTCCATTGCATTGGCAAGGTCAAGGGCCCGCTGTAAGGCACCTACAAATAAAGGAATCAGGAGTGGTACAATAGCACGAGCACGTTTGATTGGCCCACCAGTTGAAAAACTCATGCCTCGAGATTTTTGTGCATTCATAATTTTTTGTGTTTCATCCATTAAAAGTGGTACAAAGCGTAATGCAATTGACAACATCAACGCTAACTCCGCCACTGGCACATGGATTTTATTAAGTGGTGCCAACAATGATTCTAATGCGTTAGCAATGCTAGTTGGTGGTGTACTTAAGGTCATAATAGTTGACATCAAAATAATCAATGTAAACCGAATCATAACGTAAATAGCATTTAAAATACCCGGCCATGTCACTTGAAGGGGTCCAACATGGAACACAACAGGCGTTCCCGGCGTCAAAAACAATTGCAAAACGACAGTAAACAAAATCAGCCAAAAAATGGGTTTTAATCCATCCCAATAGAGCTTGAAAGGCTGTTGCGTTAATCGTATTGCTAAAATTACAAAAGCTGCTGATAACGCATAGGTAGCCCATGATGATGCAAATAACATCACAAAAATGAACACAAAAGTTACAATCATTTTTGTTCGTGGATCTAATCGGTGTACCCAAGAAGATCCCGGCACAAAACGACCAATCATAATATTATTCATGCTTGTGTTCCTCATTTAACATGGTTGCCAATTCAGTTAAAGTTAATGGTCGCCGACTGAGTGAGACACCGTTAGCTCGTAATTGCTCGGCAAATTGGCCGGCACGTGGCAAGTCCAAATTCACACTTTTAAACCAGTCAATGTCGCGATTAAATACATCAGCCGGGGTTCCTTGCGCCGCAACATGACCATCCTGCATAACAATCACTTGATCAGCAACTGATACAACATGATCCATTTGATGCGAAATGAAAACAACTAATTTCCCTGACTGTCTTAGATTGGCCACCAATTCAAGTAGTTCAGCTTGTCCTTTGGGATCCAAGCCAGCGGCTGGTTCGTCCATGACAACAATATCTGGATTACTAGCCAAAGCACCAGCCATTGCAACACGGCGCATTTGACCACCCGATAATTCAAAGGGCGACTTTTGCCACAAATTTTCGGCCACATTTACCATTTTTAAAGCTGATTGTGCGGACTGTTTAGCTTCATCAGTTTGATACCCAAAGTTCAATGGTCCATACATCACATCTTCCAAAACGGTGTTTGCAAATAATTGATTTTCGGGAAATTGAAACACCATGCCAACTTTTGCTCGCAATTTAGTTAATTGCTTTTCTTTAGTGGCGTTTGTCACAATTAAATCATCGACAGTGACTTGACCCGTTGTCGGTTTTAACAAACCGTTTAAATGTTGAATCAATGTGGACTTACCAGAACCAGTTTGCCCAATGATAGCAGTCACTTGGTGGTCAGCAATCGTAATATTGATATCGTGCAAAATAGGATTGGCCAGAGTTGTGCCGGCACCATAACTAAAATTTACTTGTTCGAAGGTGATAGCCAATGTATTAATTCTCTCTCATCCAAATATTTTTTTGGTTTAACGGTCAACCGCGCTGTTAGTTCACCCGCAAATGGCAACTCTAATCCATTATCATGCATCGTTTGTGATTTTGAAAATACATCATCTGGGTTACCATCTATAATCAATCGTCCATCATTAATAACGACGATGCGATCCGCCAACGCAGCCTCGTCCATATCATGCGTAATTGTAATCAATGTCAATTCTGAACCAAATTGTGCCTTTAAATTTTGAAGTGTCGTCATGATGGAAGCGCGTCCTTCTGGGTCCAACATAGCAGTCGCTTCATCAAGAATAATAATCTTTGGCCCTAACGCTAAAACACTTGCCAAAGCCACACGTTGCTTTTGCCCACCTGATAAAGTATGTGGTTCACGTTCTTTGAAATTTTCCATGCCAACAGTATGAAGAGCTTCATCAATTCTCTGTGGCATTTCATTACTTGGCAACTCAATATTCTCCAAACCAAATGCGACGTCATCAGCAACTGTTGCCCCAACGAATTGATTATCCGGATTTTGAAACACCATTCCGATTTGGGCACGAATATCGTTGACACTATCCACCGTGAGGCGTTTACCAAAGACATCAATATCACCACCGTTGGCAACTATTAAGCCAACAATTAATTTTGCCAAGGTTGATTTGCCCGAACCATTATGACCGACCAGCGCCACCCATTCACCGGCTTCAATTGATAAATTGAAACCATCAAAAAGTTCGAGATCATCATATTGATAAGTTAAATTGTTAATTGTAATTGCTTGAGTCATTATTCTATATTTTACCACATTTTCCTACCAAAAATAGTTTACGCCCTGGCCTGTATTTAAACAATGTAATTCACAAAGAAATTATCTCATAAACCTAGTAAATTAAGCTAAACTAGTCTATACTAAAAAGAGTAAAATACTAATAAATTAGAAATTTCACAAAGGGAGTATTTCATGACAGAAAAAAATATTGTCATCGTTGGTGCCGGATTTGGTGGTGTTTTTGCAGCTAAAACACTATCTAAGAAATTGAAAGGGCACAAGGATTACAACATTATCCTCATTGATAAACATTCATATTTTACTTATATGACTGAATTGCATGAGGTGGCATCACAACGTGTTAAACCCAAGCACGTACAAGAAGACTTAGAACATCTTTTCTATCAAAATAAGAATGTTAAATTGCTCACAGCTGAAGTAAACGGTATCGATAAAAATGCAAAAACTGTTTCAACGACTGAGGGTGATATTCCTTATGAAAAGTTAGTATTAGCTGTTGGTGGTCAATCCAATGATTTCGGTACTCCCGGTGTCAAGGAACATGGTTTTGAATTATGGTCAATGGAAGAATCTTTGGCAATTCGTTCGCACATTGAACACACAATTGGTCAAGGCGCTGCCGAACTTGATCCCGCTAAGCGCGAACAAATGCTAACTATCGCCGTTGTCGGTTCTGGTTTCACTGGCGCCGAATTAATGGGTGAGTTTATTGAACAACGCAAAGTATTAGCACAAACTTATAAATTATCCGAAAGTGAAATTAAGTTAGTCTTACTTGAAGCTTCACCATCAATTTTGAACATGCTTAAGGATCGTAAATTAGCGGACAAAGCCTTTAAGTACATGGAAAATAATGGTGTTGACATTCGCTTAGGTGCCCGTGTCACTGGTGTGACTGAAGATGGTGTCGTATTTGCTGATGGCTCAACTTTGCCAACGAAATCACTGATTTGGACTGCTGGTGTTAAGGCAAAATCATTCATCTCTGATTGGGGCTTCAAGTATGGCCGCGGTGGTCGTATTGAAGCAGATGACTACATGCATGCAACTAAAGATGATGATACACCCGAAAAAGACATCTACGTTGCCGGTGACACACTATCATACGTAGATGACAAAACTGGTCCTGTACCACAAACAGTTGAGGGTGCTGAAAGTGCTGCACGCGCTGCTGCTGCTAACATTCTTGCAGACTTAGGTTTTGGTAAATCAAAAAGTTTTGCCGAAGCTGTTAAATATCATGGCTTCGCTGTTTCAATCGGTTCACACTATACCGTTGCAAGTCTCATGGGATTGAATTTCTCAGGATTTTTTGCAAGTATTGCCAAACATGGCATCAATTTATTCTTCTACTCGCAGATTCGCTCCGCTTATTCTATTTTCCACTATTTGATGGATGAATTCTTCCGAACAGAAAATTGTCGTAATCCTTTCAAGGGCAGCATATCAAGACTAGGAAACGTGCTCTGGTCAACACCACTCCGCTTGTTCCTTGGTGTTTTCTGGATTCTGGCAGCATTGGGCAATATTGGTAGCCTCAATGACCTATTCTGGCAACACGGCTTTGCTAGCTTCTTAGAAATCATTACTGGTGCTGGTCTTTTCCTTGGTTTGCTAACTTGGCCATTGGGACTTCTATCAATTGTCCTAACAATTGTTGCTTGGTCTACAAACGGATTTGACATGACACACTGGTTTATTATTTTGAGTAGTTTAGCAGTTATGAACGGTTCTGGTCGTGGATTTGGTCTTGATTTCTACGTTGTACCATTCTTACAAAAGATTTTTGGTGGTCTTTGGTACGGAAAAGCCAAATCAACATATAATGAACTTGAAAATAAGTTATAATAATAAAGTGCGAGAATCCACGTTCTCGCACTTTGTACATATTAATGAAAAGAGATTTCCATGGCAACGCCATCCCTTCCAACTATATGGGATTCTTTCCCAGAACTTAACGAACCATTACAAGCAGTATTAACCAAAATGTCAAACAGCTGGCAAATTGGTTTTTCAGAAATTGACAATGCCATTCGTTCACAATTAAACGCCGGCAAACTTGTACGACCGGCTTTGACGCTCTTATTTTCTGAATTAACTGCACAACCTTATAACAAGAAAGCTATCGCTCTTGGTGCGAGTGTTGAATTGTTACATCTCGCAACGTTAATTCATGATGATATTATTGACGAATCGAAACTTCGACGTGGTTTTGAAAGTATCCAATCACAATTTGGCAAAGACACCGCTGTTTATGCAGGTGATTATTTGTTGACGGGCATGTTTTCACTTTTGAGTGAAGCCGATGATACTGGCGCAGACAAACTTGCCTTAAGCGCACTTCAAGATATTTTGCTAGGGGAACTCACACAAAAACAGAATCGTTATCATACTGATGTTACATTCCCAAGCTATATTTCACAAATCAGTGGTAAAACTGCAGCACTATTTAAGTTAAGCGTCATGTTCGGTATCAGTAGTGATCGTATAGATGATCCCAAACTCAAACAAATCGCTCCTCAGATTGGTGAAACGCTTGGTATTGTCTTTCAACTATTAGATGATTACCTTGACTTTGAGGCATTATCAAAGAACTTAGCACTAGGAAAACCAATTGGGCAAGATATTAGGAATGGTATTTATACGGCACCCATTTTATTCGCTCTAGAAGAAGTCACAATCCATGACGAACTAATCAGCCTTCTTGAACTTCGAGATGAGATTTCTGATGATCAACTTAATCGTGTGCATACCATTGTAGATGAAAGTTCAGCAATGACCCGTCTTAATTCACTGTTAGTTAAGTATAACGATGAACTAAATCTATTGATAGATCAGTTACCGCAACAAAATATTAAGACCCAGATCGAACAATTAAGTAATATCTTGTTAAATCGTCAATATTGATGTGTACAAAAAACACTCGAAGTATCAAAATACTTCGAGTGTTTTTTGTTACAATTGATTAATCAACGAGCTCCAAGATGACCAATTGAGCGGCGTCGCCACGACGTTGGACAGTCTTGAGAATCCGTGTATAACCACCATTACGTTCGGCAAAGCGAGGGGCAACATCATCAAAAAGCTTTTGCAAAGCTGATTGAACTTTAACATTGTCACCATCTTCGATAACATCTGCAACTTCGTTGCGGACAAAGGCAGCGGCTTGACGACGAGCATTCAAGTCACCACGCTTACCTAATGTAATCATCTTATCAGTTGTCTTACGTACTTCTTTGGCGCGAGCTTCTGTTGTCGTAATACGACCATTAATCAAAAGATCAGTAGTCAAGTCACGTAACATTGCCTTACGTTGTGAAGACGTACGACCCAATTTACGATATGGCATTGGTGAATCCTCCTTTTTAGTAGTTTAAAGACATGTGTTAATCTTCCTTGCGGAATCCCAAGTTCATTTCTGTGAGCTTTTCTTGGATTTCGTCAAGTGATTTCCGACCGAGATTACGCACCTTCATCATGTCGGCTTCAGTGCGATCTGTCAACTCCACGATGGTGTTGATACCGGCCCGTTTGAGACAATTATAAGAACGAACAGACAAATCCAAATCCTCAATTGGTGCGGAATCAGATGCACTAACTGCAACTGGCTCTGCCTCAACCATAACGCTGGCTTCTGCAGCTACTGGTGAGATGTCCATAAACAAGTTCAAATGCTCTGCTAAGATTTTAGCACCTAAGCTGAGCGCATCACTAGGTTTGATGGAACCATTTGTCCAAATATCAAATGTGAGCTTATCATAATCGTCACGTGCACCAACACGCGTATTTTCTACTTGATAGTTAACACGTTCAATTGGTGTATAAATTGAATCAACCGCCAAAACACCGATAGGCATTTCATCGCGCAATTTTTTGTTCTCATCGGCTGATGTATATCCACGACCTTTAACTGCCGTGACTGTCATATGCAATGACTTACCTGCTGCCACAGTAGCGATATGCAAATCTGGATTAAGCACTTCAACATCTGCGCCACCCTGCAAATCTGCAGCTGTCACATCTGCTGGCCCTTGAACATCAATTTCAAGAGATCGCTCATCATCAGAATCAATCGCCAACACAACTTTCTTAAGATTTAAGATAATTTGTGTGACATCTTCAACTACGCCGTCCACAGTTGAAAACTCGTGAACTACGCCGTCAATCTGTACCGTGTTAACGGCTGCGCCTGGAAGCGAGGATAATAAGATACGACGCAAAGAGTTACCTAATGTCGTTCCATATCCTCGTTCAAGAGGCTCTATGACAAACTTGCCATAGCGGGCATCCTCTTCGATGTTATGAATATTTGGCTTTTCAAATTCAATCATCTGTAAATTCTTACCCCTTCTTTCACAGCAAGAGCAATGAAATTCAATTAAACACGACGACGCTTTGGTGGGCGTGATCCGTTGTGGGGAACTGGTGTCACATCTTTAATAGATGTTACTTCCAAGCCCGCTGCTGCCAAAGCACGGATTGCTGATTCACGACCAGAACCTGGGCCTTTAACAGTTACTGCAACTGTGCGCATGTTCATTTCCATGGCACCTTTTGCTGCAGCTTCTGCTGCCATTTGTGCAGCGAACGGTGTCGACTTACGACTTCCTTTGAAGCCAAGTGCACCAGCAGATGACCAAGCAACTGCGTTACCTTGAACATCTGTAATCATGACGATGGTGTTGTTGAATGTTGAATGGATGTGAGCCACACCAGATTCAATATTCTTCTTTACACGACGCTTACGCGTTGTACGACCTGCCATTTGTTTGCCTCCTTTTCAATACTTTATATATAATTTCTCGGGTTAACAAATATATTAACCAACATTACGCAACTATGGTTGCGATAATCATGTGCCGTATCGATGAGGATACAACCAGAAAAAGTGAATTACTTTTTCTTACCAGCAATTGCTTTAGCTGGGCCTTTACGTGTACGAGCGTTGTTTTTCGTGTTTTGTCCACGAACTGGCAAGCCCTTACGATGACGAATGCCACGGTACGAAGCGATTTCTTGCAACGATTTGATATCAAGAGATACCTTACGACGCAAGTCACCTTCAAGTTGCAAGTTCAACTTGTCAACTGTTGCACGGATAGCGTCTTCTTGGTCTGATGTCAAATCGCGAACGCGAACGTCTTCAGACACACCAGCTTCAGCCAAAACCTTTTGTGCAGTAGTATTACCGATTCCGTAGATGTATGTTAAGCCAATGACAATTCGCTTGTCACGTGGCAAATCAATACCTGCAATACGAGCCATAACAATTTACCTCCTTTAGTATTTTGAAAACGACAATTATGTCCTTATTCAATCAATAATTAATGCGTGGTAATTACTTACCAGCGCGTTGCTTGTGCTTTGGGTTAGCAGAGCAGATGATCATTGTGCGACCATTGCGCTTGATAACGCGGCAAGCATCACACATCTTTTTAACTGATGGGCGTACTTTCATAATCTATTCCTCCTATTCGGTTAACTGATTATTCCAAATCTTTCCTTATCGGAAACGATAAGTAATACGACCCTTAGTTAAGTCGTATGGTGACATTTCAACAGTGACGCGATCACCTGGCAATATTCTGATAAAATTCTTACGAATTTTTCCAGAAACATGTGCCAAAATCACAGCACCATTTTCGAGTTCTACTTGGAACATCGCATTTGGTAAAGTTTCTTTCACTTTACCTTCAATTTCAATGACATCATTGGCCACGCACTCAACCTCCTGTGCTTATCATGTTCTACATTGTTGATAAGTGCCTAACCTATCAAATTATACCAGAAATAATGGTATTTCTCAATGACATTTTAGATAATTAATCCAAATTATCTAAAACTTCCTTAACATCACGATACACGTCAGCAAGTTGGCGACCGCCATCGATGGTGTACAAAACACCAGCACGTTGGTAATAATCTACCAAAGGCAAGTTGGCCGCTTTATTAACGGCTAAGCGGTTATCAATTACCTCGGGCGTATCATCTGCGCGTCCGCGTCCCAAAAGACGTTGACGCAATAATGAGTCGGAAACTTCAAAGTATAATGTTGCAGAAACGGACTTATTGTTATTAGACAGATAGCTATCCAAAAATTCAGCCTGTGCTTCATTACGAGGATATCCGTCAAGCATAAAGCCAGCTTCAACATCACTTTGATTTAAACGGTCAGCAACCATAGCGTTAGTAATTTCATCGGGAACTAAGTCACCAGCATCCATGAACTCACGAGCTTTTTGACCTAATTCTGTGTTGTTGGCCAAATTAGCACGGAAAATATCTCCAGTACTAATATGAACCACAGGATAGTCCTTCACGATGAAGTCTGCCTGTGTACCTTTTCCGGCACCAGGTAATCCCAATAAAATCAAATTCTTAGCCATTGATTGCCTCCCGAGCTGCTAATTGATCTTTTGTAATAAAGCCAACATAATTTTTTTTCTGCATTAAACCATCGATTTGACGAATTAAGTCCAAGGCAACACCTATTGAAATCAACAGGCTTGTGCCACCTAAACCGATTTTTTCGTTCAATCCCCACACATCAGATGCGATCAATGGTACTAATGCAACAACACCTAAGAAAATTGAACCGACAAAGCTCAGATTTAATAGGAGTTTTGAGACAAAAGCTTTCGTTTGATCACCAGGACGCACACCAACAATGTAAGCCCCTTGTTTCTGTAAGTTTTCAGCTAATTTTTCAGGGTTAACTTGAACAAATGCGTAAAAATAAGTGAAAATAACAATTAATACAGTGTAAAGTATCGCCCCTGGTAATGTTGTCATGCTAAATATTTGTTGCATAACTTGATACCATTGAGCAGAAGCATATTTATCCTGAAAGGCCAACAACACTGTTTGCGGCGTGCTAATAAATGATGAGGCAAAGATGACAGGAATAACACCTGAAACATTGACTTTCAAAGGTAAATACGCTTCACTACCATACGAAGTAGCCGAACGTGTGTACTGCATTTGCAAACGGCGGGTTCCTTCATATGACCAAGTTGTAAACGCAACAACCAAAATCATTGCTACTAACAACACAATCATGAACTCCCAACCATTTAACAGCTCACCATTACCAGCTTGTAAAATATTTTCTTTGAAAATTTCATACAAACCTTCTGGTGCTTGTGCGATAATACCTGCAAAAATAATCATAGAAACACCGTTTCCAAGACCTTTTTCAGTGATCATCTCACCCAGCCACATCGCAAAAAACGTTCCAATTGTCATGACCGAACCGATCACAATAAAAGACATCACGTTATTTGTTTGACTAACTAATCCATAAGAAGACAGTGAATTAAATCCTGCTGTAATACCTACGGATTGAACAAAAGCAAGCACAAGTGTCAACCAACGTGTGGCGTTGTTCAACTTTCGCCGACCAACTTCACCTTGCTTACTCCATTCGACAAAGCGAGGCACGATATCTAATTGCAAAAGTTGCACAACAATTTGTGCCGTCACGTATGGTGAAACACCCATAGCAAACAATGAGTAATTCATCAAGCCGCCACCAGAAAAGATGTTCAAAATGTTCATCAATCCTGAGTTGGCCATATCAGACATAGCAGCAGGGTTAACCCCTGGCACAGTGATGTGTGTTCCAATTCTGTATACAAACAAAATCAAAAATGTCCATCCCAGCTTTTTGCGTATGTCTTTTTCACGTACTGCATTAAATAACGTGCTAAGCATTAAAGTACCTCAGTTGACCCACCGGCTTGTTCAATAGCAGCAACAGCTGCTGCTGAAAACTTATGTGCCTTCACAGTCAACTTCTTTTCAAGTTGACCTACAGCCAAAATCTTAATACCTGACTTTTGATTTTTAACAATACCGTTTTCAATCAAAAGCGCTGGTGTAATTTCTGTGCCATCATCAAAGTTGTTTAACTTATCTAAGTTCACAACTGCAAATTCCTTACGTGAAATGTTAGTAAATCCACGTTTTGGAATACGACGGTACAAAGGCATTTGACCACCTTCAAAACCCAAACGCACTTTTCCACGAGCCTTTTGACCCTTTTGACCACGTCCGGATGTCTTACCGTTTCCAGATGATGTACCACGACCAACACGGTTACGCACGTGACGTGAACCAGCAGCTGGTTGTAATTCGTTCAAATTCATCTTTCGGTACCTCCTATTTTAATGTGTAATTACTTAACTTCTTCAACGTTAACTAAGTGAGCAATATGGAAAATTGCACCACGTGTAGCTTCGTTATCAGGCTTCACCACTGAACTAGATACGCGGCCAAGTCCAAGAGACTTAACAATCGCGCGTTGCTTAGGTAAGCGATGAACCGCACTCTTAATCAAAGTGATTTTCAAATCTGCCATTTTATCGCTCCTTATTCAGCTAAGTGTTCCAAAGAAACACCACGCAACTTAGCAACTTCTTCGGCATCTTTCAAGCTTGTTAGCGCATCGAAAGTTGCACGAATAACGTTAACTGGTGTTGATGAACCAAGTGACTTAGCAGTCACATCAGCAATACCTGCAAGTTCCATAACAGAACGTGCGGCACCACCGGCAGCAACACCAGATCCTTCTTCGGCTGGCTTGACCAAAATCTTACCACCGCCCCATTCGCCAAGGACTTCATGAGGAATAGTTGTAGCAACTGTTGGCACAGTGATCAACTTACGCTTAGCATCTTCAATAGCCTTGCGGATAGCTTCAGGAACTTCTTGTGCTTTACCAGTACCAAAACCAACGTGTCCTTGCTTGTCACCAACGACAACCAACGCTGCAAAACGCAAGCGACGACCACCCTTAACAACCTTTGTGACACGGTTAATAGCAACCACGTTCTCTTCTAATTCACCAAGTGACTTAGGATTAACGAATTCAACCATTTTAATATTCCTCCTTTCCTTAGAACTTCAAACCGTTTTCACGGGCTGATTCTGCTAGTGCTTGAACACGTCCATGATAAACATAACCACCACGATCAAAGACAACTTCTTCAACCTTTGCGGCTTTACCACGTGCGGCGATCAATTCACCAACTTTAACTGCTTGTTCAGTCTTTGATCCCGTTACTTCGGCATCATGACTTGAGGCACTTGCTAGCGTTACACCCGCTACGTCATCAATTAATTGAGCGTAGATGTTTGCATTAGAACGGAAAACGTTCAAACGTGGGCGAGCAGCAGTACCAGAGATTTTTCCACGTACACGCTTGTGGCGCTTTACGCGAAGCTTATTCTTATCTGGTTTTGAAATCATAGCTGTGCTTTCCTTTTCTTATGGCTTATGCCATTTTAAAATATTTTTTTAACAGAACTTGTACTACTAGCAGTAAATAATTACTTACCGGTCTTACCTTCCTTACGACGAACAACTTCACCTTCGTAACGAATACCTTTACCTTTATAAGGTTCTGGTGAACGAACGGCACGAATTTCAGCTGCTAAATCGCCGACTTTTTGTTTTGAAATACCTGAAATTTTAATTGTCAAAGCATCTGGTACTTCAACAGTTAACGCTTCACGATCTTCAAAGACAACTGGGTGAGAATAACCAACACTCAAAGTCAACTTTGAACCTGACTTTGCGGCACGGTAACCAACACCAACAAGCTTCAATGTTTTTGTGAAACCTTCAGATACACCTTCGACCATGTTTGCAACGTTGGCACGTGTAGTCCCGTGCAAAGCTTTAGTCTTGTTGTCGTCACTTTCACGTGTGAAAGAAACTTCAGTTCCTTCAACATTCATCGTGATTGCTGAAACGATTTCACGTGACAATTCACCCTTAGGCCCTTTAACTGTGACAACTGCACCTTCTTGAGATACAGTCACATCAGCAGGCAATGTGATTGTTTTGTTTCCAATACGGCTCATGGTAAGTCTCCTTTCTTAGATATATTACCAAACGTAGGCGAGCACTTCGCCACCAACTTGCTTTGAACGAGCTTCTTTGTCAGTAATCACACCGGCAGAAGTTGAGATAATAGCAATTCCCAAACCATTCAAAACTTTTGGCAAGTCTTCAGCCTTGGCATACTTACGCAAACCAGGCTTTGAGATACGCTTAATACCAGTAATCACACGATTACGGTCTTCTCCGTACTTGAGAAATACACGGATAACACCTTGCTTGTTATCATCAATATACTCCACATCGCGGATGAAACCTTCTGATTTCAAGATTTCAGCGATACTCTTTTTAATTTTTGATGCTGGAATTTCCACAACTTCGTGATGCGCCAAATTGGCGTTACGAATGCGTGTCAATAAATCAGCAATTGGATCAGTCATAGACATCTATCGATATCCTCCTTTAAATTTTGAACGTAATCATGCAAAATGACACGCTCTTAACTATTATAGACTATTTTAGTCGATAACAGTTAAAAACGCGTCACTCATTTAGAGTAACAACATTTTTATTCACTAATTACTTAGTAAATGGCATTCCCAATTGTGTTAACAACTCACGACCTTCTTCGTCGTTTTGAGCAGTTGTAACAATAACAATGTCCAAACCGCGAACACGGTTAACCTTGTCAAAATCGATTTCCGGGAAAATCAATTGTTCACGAATACCCAAAGTGTAGTTACCACGGCCATCAAAAGCCTTTGATGATACACCACGGAAATCACGAACACGAGGCAATGAAATGTTGATCAACTTGTCTAAGAAGTCATACATACGTTCACCACGTAGTGTTACCTTAGTTCCGATTGACATACCTTCACGCAAACGGAAACCAGCGATTGACTTCTTTGCCTTTGTGATAACTGGTTGTTGACCAGCAATCAACTTCAATTCTTCAACCGCTTCATCCAAGTTCTTTGAGTTTGAAACTGCATCACCAACACCCATGTTCAAGACGATCTTGTCAATCTTTGGGGCTTGCATTGATGATTTGAAGTTAAACTTTTCGATCAAAGCAGGTTGAACTTCATTAACATATTTTTCTTTTAAAGCGTTAGCCATGAAAATGATTTCACCTTTCGATATTAGCCTAGTACGTTACCAGACTTTTTAGATACGCGAACTTTCTTGCCATCTTCCACTTTGAATCCAACGCGCGTTGGTTCGTTAGTTGAAGGGTCAAGCAATTGCACGTTAGAAACATGGATAGGTGCTTCGATATCGATAACACCACCTTGTGGATATTCGTTAGAAGGCTTTTGATGCTTCTTAACGATGTTCACGCCTTCGACAACGACGCGATCTTTTCCAGCAACAGTCTTAGTGATTGTGCCTTCTTTTCCCTTGTCTTTGCCGGCAATGACGCGAACCTTATCACCTGTTTTTACAAACATGATTTGGCTCCTCCTTGTCAGTATTAGAGCACTTCTGGTGCCAATGAAACAATACGCATGTAGTCGTTGTCACGTAATTCACGTGCAACTGGACCAAAAATACGCGTACCAACTGGTGATTTGTCGTCCTTCACGATAACAGCGGCATTTTCATCAAAATTAATGTATGAGCCATCTGCACGACGAACGTCAGATACAGTACGAACGATAACAGCCTTAACGACGTCACCCTTCTTTACGTTACCACCAGGGATAGCTTGCTTAACTGTTGCAACGATCATGTCGCCAACACCTGCAAACTTACGGCCTGAACCACCGAGCACTTTAATCGTCAAGATTTCACGTGCGCCAGAGTTATCAGCCACTTTTAAACGACTCTCTTGTTGAATCATGGTTCTTCCTCCTTGTTAGCAATTAATTACGACGTTTTGGGTCGAACATTAAAGAATAACAGCCTCTTCAACGATCTTAACCAAACGGAAGTGCTTAGTTGCAGACAAAGGACGTGTTTCCATGATTTGAACAATATCGCCCTGCTTGGCACTATTGTTTTCATCATGGGCCTTGAACTTCTTTGTGTACTTGACACGCTTACCGTAGACGGCGTGTGTTAAATAAGTATCAACAGCAACAGTAATTGTCTTGTCCATCTTATCTGAAACAACGCGTCCTTGGTAAACCTTACGAGTATTACGTTCTTCACTCATTTTTCAGCTTCTTCCTTTCGTCTTATTTGTTGGCGTTTGCCAATTCTTGTGCACGAATAACTGTCTTAACTCGTGCAATGTCCTTACGAACTTGTGCGATACGCGCCGTGTTTTCCAACTGACCAGTAGCCAATTGGAAACGAAGGTTGAACAATTCTTCCTTGAATTCGGCTTCGCGCTTTTGCAAATCCGCAAGTGACAATTCTTTCAATTCACTTGCTTTAGCCATTATTCAGCCTCCCGAGCAATAATCTTCGTACGTACAGGCAACTTATGTTGTGCCAAACGCAATGCTTCACGTGCAGTTGCTTCAGGAACACCTGCCACTTCAAACATTACCTTGCCACGCTTAACAGGTTCAACCCATCCTTCGGGAGCACCCTTACCATTACCCATTCGAACACCAACACCTTTTGATGTATATGACTTGTGAGGGAAGATTTTAATCCAAACCTTACCACCACGCTTCATATAACGTGTCATTGCAATACGAGCAGCTTCAATTTGACGGTTAGTGATCCAGCTTGATGTTGTTGCTTGCAAGCCAAAGTCACCAAATGTCACCGTCTTGCCACCTTTAGCTTCGCCACGCATGTGACCACGGTGTACACGACGGAATTTAACACGCTTTGGTACTAACATGTTTGCTTCCCTCCTTACTTACTGTTTTTCTTTTGTGGCAAAACATCACCACGGTAAATCCAAGTCTTAATACCCAAGTTACCATAAGCAGTCATTGCTTCATCCCATGAGTAGTCAATGTCTGCACGTAAAGTATGCAAAGGAACAGTGCCTTCAGTATATTGTTCGATACGGGCAATATCTGCACCATTCAAACGACCTGAAACCATAACTTTGATACCCTTTGCACCGGCACGAGTAGCACGTTGGATAGCACCACGCATTGCGCGACGGAAAGCAACACGGCGTTCCAAATCACCAGCAATTTGTTGTCCAACCAAATGTGCACTCAAATCAGGCTTCTTGATTTCAACGATGTTAATGAAAACGCGCTTTGAACGACCCTTTTCATCTTTATCTGTCAATTTTGCCAATTGAGTACGAAGCTTTTCAACTTCTGAACCACCCTTTCCAATTACCATTCCAGGCTTGGCAGTGTGGATTGAAACGTCAACACGTGACTTAGTGCTACGTTCAATTTCAATGCGATCAACTGAGGCATCAGCTAAATTCTTTTCGATATACTTACGAATACGCAAGTCTTCGTGAAGTTGGTTAGCATAATCAGCCTTGTCAGCAAACCACTTTGCGTCCCAGTCGCGAATAACGCCAACACGGAACCCAGTAGGGTTAATCTTTTGACCCATTACTTTGCCTCCTTCTCAGCAACCACAATTGTAATGTGGCTTGTACGCTTGTTGATAGGTGAAGCAGAACCTTTGGCACGTGGACGGAAACGCTTTAGCGTTGGTCCTTCGTTCGCGAAGGCTTCCTTCACAATAAGATCTTCTCTGTCTAGTGAGAAGTTATTTTCAGCATTAGCAACTGCTGAGTTCAAAACCTTGTAAATATCTTCAGTAGAAGTATTAGGTAGGAACTTCAAAATTGCGTATGCTTCGTTAACGCTCTTACGGCGAATAGTGTCAAGAACTAAGCGTGCCTTACGTGGGGCAACGCGAACGATCTTAGCAGTCGCGCGAGCTGATGTAACTTGTTCAGCCATTTTTCACTTCCTCCTTATTTACCAGTCTTTTTATCGTCGTTCTTGTGTCCCTTGAACGTACGAGTTGGTACGAATTCACCTAACTTGTGACCGACCATATCTTCTTGCACATATACTGGAACGTGCTTGCGACCATCATAAACGGCAATTGTAAAGCCGATGAAGCTTGGGAAGATTGTTGAACGACGTGACCAAGTTTTGATCACTGATTTCTTTTCAGAATCAACTTGCGCTTCAATCTTCTTAAGCAAGTGTGGGTCCGCAAATGGTCCCTTTTTTAAACTACGAGCCATTAGTTGTCTCCTTTCCCTTACTTACTCTTGCGACCGCGAACGATGAACTTTGTTGAAGCTTTCTTCTTATCGCGAGTCTTCTTACCGGCAGTCTTCTTACCCCATGGTGACATAGGACTTGGACGACCAACTGGTGCTTTACCTTCACCACCACCGTGTGGGTGATCGTTAGGGTTCATAACTGATCCACGAACGTGTGGACGCTTTCCACGCCAACGGTTACGACCAGCTTTACCCCAGTTAATCAATGAATGTTCGGCGTTACCAACTTCACCAATTGTGGCGCGGTTAGTAGCTAAGACCAAACGTACTTCTCCTGAAGTCAATCGAACAATGATGTACTTACCATCACGTCCCAAAATTTGTGCTGATGTACCCGCTGAACGAGCCAATTGGCCACCCTTACCAGGCTTTAATTCGATATTGTGAATCAAAGTACCTTCAGGAATAGCACTCAATGGCAAGGCATTGCCGGGCTTAATGTCGGCATCAGGACCAGATTGAACTTTATCGCCAACCTTCAATCCCTTTGGCGCCAAGATGTATGACTTAATACCATCTTCATATACCAACAAAGCAATGTTAGCTGTGCGGTTTGGATCGTACTCGATAGCCTTAACAGTAGCTGTCTTGTCATCTTTAATACGCTTAAAGTCTACGATACGGTAGGCTTGCTTATGTCCACCAGCGTGGTGGCGAACTGTCATGCGACCTGATGCATTACGTGCACCAGTCTTTGACTTTTTAGCCAACAAACTCTTCTCGGGCGTTGTCTTAGTGATTTCAGCAAAATCTGAAGTCGTCATATTACGACGTCCGTTAGAGGTTGGCTTATATTTCTTGATAGCCAATGTCTTATCCTCCTATTTAGAATTAACCTTCGTTAAAGATTTGAATATCTTTTGAATCTTTTGACAGCGTTACAGTTGCCTTTTTTAACTTACGTGTATAACCAACATAACGGCCTTGGCGCTTAAGCTTACCACGAACGTTTGCTGTGTTGAGACCTGAAACTTTAACATCAAAAATTTCTTCGATAGCTTTCTTGATTTCAGGCTTTTTTGCGCGAGTATCTACTTCGAAGACATAACGCTTACGTTCTGTTTGCGCCATTGAAGCTTCGGTGATGATAGGGCGACGGATAATATCGCGTGCATCCATTAGGCAAGACCTCCTTGGATTTCTTCGATTGATGATTGAACAATCACCAGCTTATCTGCATTAACAACGTCAAGTACGTTGATACCCTTTGTTGTCATAACTTGAACATTAGCCAAGTTACGTGCTGACAAGATCGCGTTTTCATTGTCTTCATCAACAACTACTAATGTCTTTGTGTCAGCTGACAAGTTAGCCAAAACCTTTTTAAAGTCTTGTGTCTTTGGTGCTTCAAATGACAAAGCATCAACAACAACCAACTTATTATCAGCAACTTTTTGTGATAATACTGACTTCAAAGCCAATTGATAAGCTTTACGGTTGATACGGTAAGCGTATGAACGAGGTGTAGGACCAAAAACAATACCACCGCCACGGAACTGAGGTTCACGAATTGAACCAGCACGTGCACGACCAGTACCCTTTTGCTTCCAAGGCTTACGACCACCACCAGAAACAGCAGAGCGGTTCTTGACAGCATGTGTACCTTGACGCAATGATGCACGTTGCATCAATACTGCATCTGTAATAACGGCGTTGTTAGGTTCGATGGCGAAAACTGCATCATTCAATTCAATTTCAGCAGCTTGACTACCATCTTGCTTTAATACAGCAACTTTAGTCATGATTGATTGTTCTCCTTTCTATATAGTTTAGATTAAGCTTCTTCTGAATCAGCGACAGGTGCAGATACACCAGCCATTTTGATTTCAGGATGCTTTGCATTAACTTTAACAGTTGATTTGATTGTCAAAAGTGACTTGTTGGCGCCGGGAACATTTCCCTTCAATAGCAAGAGGTTATTTTCAACATCAACGTGTACAATAGCAACATTTTGCATTGTGCGCTTGTTGTTACCCATACGACCTGGCAAGAGCTTACCCTTGAAGACGCGGTTAATAATCGCACCCATTGAACCAGGACGACGGTGATAACGTGAGCCGTGGGCCATAGGTCCACGAGACTGACCAAGACGCTTAATTGAGCCTTGGAAGCCATGCCCTTTTGTGATGCCCGTTACGTCGACGTATTCCCCTGCTTGGAATGTATCCACTTTGATTTCATCCCCTGCGTTAAATTCGCCTTCCGCGTCGCGGACTTCACGAACGTAGCGCTTAGGGGTCGTGTTTGCTTTTGAAGCGTGACCTTGTTCAGGTTTGTTTGACAAAATTGCACGTTTGTCTTGGTAACCGAGTTGAATAGCACTATAACCGTCTGTTTCTGCATTTTTTACTTGCAAAACGACGTTTGGTGTTGCTTCAACTACGGTAACTGCGATCAATTCGCCAGATTCTGTGAAAACCTGAGTCATACCGACTTTGCGGCCTAAGATACCTTTAGTCATGACTAATCTCCTTAATTATTGTGCTTAACTTATTTTTTGTCTCTAAGTTGAGACGCGAAGTTATATCCGTTAAGATTACAACTTGATTTCGATCGCAACACCTGATGGCAATTCAAGCTTACGCAATGCGTCAACTGTCTTGTCAGTAGGGTTCACAATGTCGATCAAACGCTTGTGCGTGCGCATTTCAAATTGTTCACGGCTATCCTTGTGCTTATGTGGTGAACGTAGAATTGTATACAATGTACGTTCAGTTGGCAATGGGATAGGACCAGCAATTTCTGCGCCCGTACGCTTAGCTGTCTCAACAATTTTTTCTGCTGATTGGTCTAAGATGCGGTGTTCGTATGCCTTCAAACGGATACGGATCTTCTTTTGTGCCATTATTTCGTGCCTCCTCGTTGATTTTGTAAATCAGCTAACTCCGATTAAAAACCGACAACACTGCTTGTGTTTTGCGCGCCCATGGCAACGCGGCCGCGCGTGTCGCAACCTTAATCATCATCGCTAAACATTGATACACCAGGCTTTCGGTAGGTTTATATGACTACTGTTCCAAAAGCGTACTCAAATATAATAACAGAAAAACCCCTGCATTGCAAGGGTTTTGTGCGATATTTTCAACAATTCTTTTTACTCATCTTTGTGTCATTTTAAATTCCAAAAAGGCATCATTATATTTTTCTGTCCATTTTTGTCCTAAGTCTGAATATACTTGCAAGTGACTCACAGTTTTGGCGTCTGGATAAAACTGTTTGTCCTCACGAATACTCTTAGGTAATAGTGCTAATGCCTTTTTGTTTGGCGTTGCATAACCAATATATTCGGCATTTTGGGCCGCATTTTTTGGTTCACTAATGAAATTTAAGAAAGCATAGGCAGCCGCTTTATGTTTAGCAGTTTTTGGCATAACAATATTATCAAACCAAAGATTTGACCCCTCGCTCGGCACAACATAATGTAAGTGTTTATTGTTCGCCATTGCTTCGGACGCCTCTCCAGAATATGTTACGGCAATTGACGCTTCGTCTTGTGCCATATACATTTTGATTTCGTCAGCAATAATGGCTTTAACATTTGGCATCAAAGTTGTTAGTTTGCCTTGAGCCGCCGCCAAATCAGCTGTTGACTTATCATTTACAGACTTTCCTTGTGTAATCAATGTAAAACCTAATACATCACGTGCCGAGTCAATTAACATGACTTGATTTTTAAACTTGGACGACCATAAATCATCCCAATGTTGGACATCACTGGCTTTTACGTATTTATCATTGTAGATAATACCTAAAGTTCCCCAAAAGTATGGGACAGAGTATTTGTTGTGTCTATCAAAAGATTGGTTCAGGAATCGACTGTCGTAATTTTTTAATCCCGTCAGTTTCTGATGATCCAGTGGCAACAATAAATTTGCAGCCTTCATTTTCTCAATCATGTATTCCGACGGCACAGCTAAATCATAAGATGTCCCACCCTGTTTAACCTTCGTAAACATGGCTTCATTGGAATCAAAAGTTTCGTAACTGACTTTGTAACCTGTCTCTTTAGTAAACTTTTTAAGTAGAGCTGGATCAATATAATCTCCCCAGTTATACAGATTCAAAACTTTAGAACCACCCTCACCACTACCAGTTTTGGCAGCCAAATAGCGCTGTGCACCGAACAAAACAGCAACAACAATTAAAATGGCAACGACACTAGTCAATAACTTTTTCATGCTATAAACCCTCCGTAGCCGGTGTTACCAGTCGCGTACCACGCTTTTTATTTTTAGATGAGCGCGTTGAAATAACGTAATATAGTAAGACAAGTACGAGCGATACAATAAACATCATTGCCGACAAGGCATTAATTTCCAAGCTAACCCCCTGACGGGCCCGAGAATATATTTCAACAGATAACGTCGAAAACCCATTACCAGTTACGAAAAATGTCACCGCAAAATCATCCAAAGAATACGTAAATGCCATAAAAAATCCAGCCAAAATACCTGGTGATATAACGGGTAAAATCACGCGCGATAACATTTGCCAGTTATTAGCGCCTAAATCTTTAGCAGCAGCAACTAAGGATTGATTCATTTCTTGGAGTCTCGGCAAAACCATCAAAACAACAATCGGAATACTAAAAGCAATATGCGACAGGAGTACTGACGCAAATCCTAATGAAAAACCGACAACTGTAAACAATATCAAAAACGAAGCGCCAATAATAACATCAGGTGATACCAACAGAATATTGTTTAATGATAAGAAAATATTTTTAATCAACTGATTGCGCTGATCATAAATATACAACGCACCAGCCGTTCCCAAAATACTAGCCAAAAGCGAAGACAATAGTGCGATTAAAAAAGTATTAACCACTATCTCGATAATGCGCGTATCTGCGAACAACTCAGCGTAATGCTTCAAGGAAAATCCGTCCCATCCTTGCATCACATCACCTGCATTAAATGAATAAATAATCAAGAAAAAAATTGGTAAGTACAGCAAAATGAAAACAAACCACAAATATAAATTTGACCATTTAAAAGCTTTTTTCATTTATATTACTCACTTTCTCGTATTTTTTTTGACACGGTCACGCGTCAAAATCATCGTCACAACCATCGCTACAATTAAAATCACACCAATCGTCGATCCAAGTTGCCAGTTTTGGGTTACTAAAAAATGTTCCTCGATTGCTGTACCTAACGTAATCACACGATTACCGCCTATCAAACGTGTAATCATAAACAATGACAAACTTGGAATGAAAACAGCTTGAATGCCTGCCTTCACGCCTGGCATTGATAATGGCAAAATAACTCGTCGTAATGTTTGCCATTTATTGGCACCCAAATCACGACTAGCTTGCTCCAGTTTTGGATCAATTTCTGCCAACGAATTAAAAATTGGCAGAATCATAAACGGAATTTCAATGTAGGCAGCAACTAACAAAAAGCTCCAATCAGAAAACAACAGTTGCAGTGGGGCAATGCCAAAGAAGCTCATGAAATTATTAACCGTACCGGTTTTTGACAAGAGACCAATAAACGCATAGGTCTTTAACAGCAAATTAATCCACGTTGGCAGGATTACTAATAGCAACCAAAATTGTTTTTGCTTGAGCTGATTGAGTAGGTAAGCCATCGGATAACTAATTACCAATGTAATTAGTGTAATCAAAAAAGCAAACCAAACTGAATTGAACGTCATGCGAAGGTATGTGCCACTACCAAAATAAACAGCATAGTTATGTAAAGTTAAACCACCATTCGCACTAGTTAATGATTGAAATAGCAATAAAAAAAGTGGGGCAATAACAAATAGCAGTAGCCACGCGCCATAAGGTACGAGATAAAATAACTGACGTTGTTGTTTACTCTTCATCATCATCCTCATAACTTTCCAAACGCGCGTCAAAATCATCTTCCGACTCGTTAAAACGCATAATATGAATATCTTCTGGATCAAATGTCAAGCCAACTCGTTCTCCAACTTGAGCCGAGTTCGTTGCTTGAACTTGCCACTCATTACCATCATCATCAATTGCTGTAATTTCATAATAATCACCACGGAATGATTGGTCATCAATGGTCACAATTAACTTACCATTTTTAATGGTAGTTAAATCCAAATCTTCAGGCCGTAAGACAACCTCAACTCGTTCATTAGGTCGCATACCAGCATCCACATTTTCAAAATCTTTGCCAACAAAATGAACAACGTAATCCGTCTTCATAATGCCATCAACAATGTTACTTTCACCAATAAAGTCCGCAACAAAATGGTTAATCGGTTCATCGTAGATATCTTCAGGTGTCCCATTTTGTTGTATGACACCATCATTCATCACAAAAATCCAATCAGACATGGCCAACGCTTCTTCTTGATCATGCGTCACAAAAACAAATGTAATACCAAGTCTTTGCTGAATTTCACGTAACTCATACTGCATGTCTTTGCGCAACTTGTAATCCAATGCAGACAATGGTTCGTCAAGTAACAAAACTTTTGGATCATTAGCCAAAGCGCGCGCAATCGCCACACGCTGCCGTTGCCCACCTGACAGCTCACTAATATCACGATCAGCATATTGATCAAGTTTAACCAACTTCAGCATGTCATGAACTTGTCGTTCAATATCGGTCTTTGACATTTTCTTTATAGAAGGCCCAAAAGCCACGTTTTCAAAAACATTCATATTAGGAAACAAAGCATAGTCTTGGAAAACAGTGTTAACAGTTCGTTTTTCCACTGGTACATCATTGATACGCTTGTTTTCAAATAAAATATCACCTGAAGTTGCCGCCAATTGACCAGAAATCAAGTTTAATATCGTTGTTTTACCAGATCCCGATGGCCCCAACAAGGTATAAAATTTACCTTGTTCTAAAGACAAGTCGATGCCCTTCAAAATCTCTGTGTCACCATAAGCTAAGCTTACAGACTTAAATTCAATAATTGGTGTTTGCTCTGCCAAATTCTCAACCTCAACTCTTTTCGATAATTTCAATTTTACACTAATTTTTAAGACATAAAAAGAAAATCATATTCTGCCATTTAGCCTCAGTGACTACTATGCCTCAACGATTTTTTCATGATTTTCAACAACAACAATAGCTAGTGTCATTAAGATGAACAAAATAATAATAACGATAATTTGCGGTGTCCAAGAATGCCACCAACCATATGCGTAACCAAACATAGCTGGACCAATTGCCGCAATCAAATAACCACCACTTTGCGACATACCCGACAATTGCGCTGTTTGCCCCGGCGTGCTGGTTTTAAGCGTGAATGTGGTCATCAAATACGGAAATAACACCGATGTGCCGACACCAATAAATAAATTGACCAGTAACCAGTAGGCAAATGTGCCTTGTGGATTTAGTAGCAGAAGGTAGCCAATTGTACCTAAAATTGAAAAACTAGCAACCAGCCATTGTTTTTGATGTTTGTTCAACCTAACAACAATTGAAGGTACTGTTAACGCAAATGGTAAACCAATTAACGAGTTAAGACCAGAAAATAAACCAGCGGTGGCCGGCGTTAATCCGGTTTGAATTGCCATTGTCGGCCCCCATGCCATCAAAACATAGAACATTGCAGATTGCATACCACCAAAAAACAATAATAACCAAGCATTACGGTTTTTCCAAACATTGAATCGGACCGTTTTCTGGTGAGGACTCGTTATTTGAGTAGCTTGCCTTTTTGCCGCAAATCGCTCATTAGGCAACCAAACCAGTAAAGCGCCAATTAGCAAGATTGTTAGCAGTCCTACGAAAATTTGCCAACTAGTTAATGCTGTTATTGGCGCTGCTAGACTTGCCCCAACGGCTGTTGCTAACATCATGCTAAATGTAAAAACAGACGTCATCGGACCGACTTTCATCGGAAAATACGTTCGAATAACACTGGGCAGCAACACATTCATGTGAGCAACACCAATACCAATTAGCATTGTTCCAATATAGAGAAAAGTTGCATTGATGACTCGAATACCCGACCCAATAATTAGCAGCATTAACATCAACGCAAATGCTCTTTCTAAACCAATCTTCTGTGCTACTTTTGGAGCTGTGGAAGAAAATAGCGCAAATGCTATCAATGGAATAGTTGTTAGCATACCCAATTGGCCAACAGGTACACCTTCTGATTTGGAAATACTACTCAAAATTGGTGGTATAGCCGTGAAGGGTAATCTCAAAATCATCCCGACAACAATAATACCTGGAATTAAAAACTTACTGTGATTTTTCATGTCAATTTACCTAATAATAACAAAACGGCGTCACTCCGTTGAGTGACGCCGTTTATACTGAACCATCAGTCAGTTAAAGATTAATTTTCTTGACCGTGAGTCTTGATAATTTCTTCTTGAATGTTCTTAGGAACAGCTTCGTAGTGATCGAAAACCATTTGGAATGTACCACGGCCTTGCGTTGCTGAACGCAAAGTAGTGGCATAACCAAACATTTCTGACAAAGGCACCTTAGCCTTAACTGCCAAAACAGGACCACGTGACTCTTGACCTTCAATCATACCACGGCGTGCTGAGACGTGTCCCATAACATCACCAAGGTTATCTTCAGGTGCAACAATATCAACAGCCATAATTGGTTCCAAAATAACCGCGCCGGCTGTCTTAGCAGCTTCACGCAAAGCCAATGAAGCAGCAATCTTAAAGGCAGCTTCACTTGAATCGACATCGTGATATGAACCATCATACAACTTAGCTTTCAAATCAACTAATGGGAATCCAGCCAAAGGACCAGCATTCAATGCTTCCTTCAAACCAGCTTCAACTGATGGAATATATTCACGAGGCACAACACCACCAACGATGGCATCTTCGAATTCAAATCCAGCCCCTTCTTCGTTTGGTGAGAATTCAATCCAAACATCACCATACTGACCTTTACCACCAGATTGACGTTTGAAGTAACCACGTGCTTGCACTGTCTTAGTAAAGGCTTCACGATAAGCAACTTGTGGTGCACCAACAGTGGCTTCAACATTGAATTCACGGCGCATACGATCAACCATGATATCCAATTGCAATTCACCCATACCAGCAATCAATGTTTGACCAGTTTCAGGGTTAGTTGTAGCACGGAATGAAGGATCTTCTTCAGCCAATTTTTGAATGGCATTTGACAATTTGTCTTGATCAGCCTTTGTCTTTGGTTCGATAGCCAATTCGATAACTGGTTCTGGGAACTCCATTGATTCCAGAATCAGTTGATGGTCAACAGCTGTCAAAGAATCACCAGTTGTCGTGTTCTTCAAACCAATAGCCGCAGCAATATCACCAGAGAATACTTCTTCAATTTCAGTACGTGAAGTAGCGTGCATTTGTAGCAAACGACCAACACGTTCACGTGTATCAGAGGAAGTATTTTGTACGTATGAACCTGATTGCAAAGTACCAGTATAAACACGCATAAATGTCAAACGACCAACGAATGGATCTGTCATGATTTTGAATGCCAAAGCAGCGAAAGGCTTTGAATCATCAGCAATCAAATCAACTTCTTCGTCTGTCTTTGGATCTTTAGCAATATATGGCTTAACATCCAAAGGTCCTGGCAAATAATCAACAACGGCATCCAACATCATTTGAACACCCTTATCTTTATAAGCTGAACCCGCAAGAATTGGGTAGAATTGAAGTGCTAATGTAGCACGACGAATCGCTGCCTTTAATTCTTCAACAGAAATATCTTCACCTTCAAGATACTTTTCCATCAAATCATCATCGACATCAGCAACAGCTTCAATCAATGTGTTGCGCTTTTCTTCCGCCAAATCTTTCAAATCAGCTGGAATATCACGTGGTTCCCACTTTTCACCAAGTTCATCAACAGGGTAATAAGCTTCTTGTGTAATCAAGTCAATAACAGCTTCGAAGTCATCCTCAGCGCCGATTGGCCATTGAATTGCTTCAGCATTAACTTGCAAACGTTCGTGCATTGAGTCAACTGACATTTGGAAATCAGCACCCATTTTGTCCATCTTGTTAACAAAGACGATACGTGGCACATCATAGGTTGTTGCCTGACGCCAAACTGTTTCTGTTTGTGGTTCAACCCCAGCTGCACCATCAAGTACGGCTACGGCACCATCAAGAACACGCAAAGCACGTTCAACTTCGATTGTGAAGTCCACGTGTCCAGGTGTATCAATGATGTTAACACGATAAGGTGTTTTTTCAAATTGATCAAAGAAGCCGTGCCAAACAGCTGTTGTAGCAGCTGATTGGATTGTGATACCACGTTCCTTTTCTTGTTCCATGAAATCCATTTGTGAAGCACCATCATGTGTTTCACCAATTTTGTGAATTTTACCTGTATAGTACAAGATACGTTCAGTAGTCGTTGTCTTACCCGCATCAATGTGGGCCATGATTCCGATGTTACGTGTACGCTCTAGTGGGTATTCACGTTTTGCCATTGTGAGTTATCTCCTGGTTTAGTTATATATGCAACAAAAAGCGACACATAATTGTGTTCGCTTTTTGATGGTGCTTGTTTTGACAAACACCATCTATGACAATTGTACACTATTTGACGCGCAAGAATAATTAAATTCTTGTCATCAACAGATTACCAACGATAGTGTGCAAACGCACGGTTGGCTTCAGCCATCTTGTGCGTATCTTCGCGCTTCTTAACAGATGCACCAGTGTCATTGGCAGCATCCATAATTTCTTTGGCTAAACGCTCATCCATTGTGTGTTCATTACGCAAACGTGAGTAGTTAACCAACCAACGAAGTCCCAAAGTCGTACGACGATCTGGACGAACTTCGATTGGCACCTGGTAGTTAGAACCACCAACACGGCGAGCTTTAACTTCCAATACTGGCATAATGTTTTCCATGGCTTGTTCGAAAACTTCCAATGGTTCATTGCCAGTTGCTTCCTTGATACGATCAAAAGCATCATACAAGATTGTTGAAGCTGTACCACGCTTACCATCAAGCATCAACTTGTTGATCAAACGTGAAACGAGTTTTGAATTGTAAATTGGGTCAGGCAAAACTTCCTGACGCTTAGTATAACCTTTACGTGGCATTAGTCAGTCTCCTTCTTACTTCTTTGGCGCCTTTGTACCATACTTTGAACGTGATGTCATACGACCATCAACACCCGCAGTATCCAAAGCACCACGGATAATGTGGTAACGTACACCAGGCAAATCCTTAACACGACCACCACGAATCAAAACAACCGAGTGTTCTTGCAAGTTATGACCAATACCCGGAATATATGCTGTTACTTCATACAAGTTTGAAAGACGCACACGGGCGTACTTACGCAAAGCTGAGTTAGGCTTCTTTGGTGTCATTGTACCAACACGTGTTGCGACACCACGCTTTTGTGGGGCAGCATTGTTAGTTGCTTTTTTCTTCATTGAATTGTAGCCAAAGTTCAAAGCAGGTGATTTTGACTTAGAAACCTTTGACTTACGTGGCTTACGAACCAATTGGTTAATTGTAGGCATGCTACAGTCTCCTTAAATTTTTCATTAGTTTCACAGTTCCAGGTGTTTCATTTCTGTTTTCAAACAAAAATGCTCACCGGAAATCTGCTGACAGTTACCTTTACAGCGCCGTTCAGCACAGTGTGACAATGTCACAGAACAGATTACTTAAAAGCACGTTCAATATAATACCAGATTGAGCGATAAAGTCAAGTGGGTATTTACATTTTGTGAATAAGTATTTGTTTTTTCGTACTATTCCACATGGAAAATATATTGATATTGATTTTTAATAGCATCATTGTTTCGTCAGTTATGTGTGCCAATGATCGCATCCAACATAATATTTCATTACTACATCCCAGATCGTTTTGCCTGATGTGTCATCATTTATTAAAGTGGTACGATCTCGTGCCGTTTTTTTCGGCAGTTTTCACGTTTGCAAAATGTCGCTATTGTCACAAACGTTTTGGTTGGCGCTATCCTGCATTAGAATTGACGTGCACACTGTTTGGCACCATGCTTTGGTATTCCTCGACCCTTCAATGGCTAATGGCAGTAGTACTACTGTTTTTATCACTTGAAGACTGCGAGTCGCAGACCATCCATAGCTACTTGATTATTCCGCTGTTATTGTACGCAATCCACCAACACCATGATCAATCGCACATTTTTCTAGCTTTATTAATTGGCTTGATAGCTTATTATTTGGTTTATATACGACGCGCTTTAGGATCCGGTGATATTCCAGTTTTATTGACACTCATTTTTTCAACAACAACCTATGTTTTTGTACTAGGCTTGTTGTTAGGCTGTTGTTTAGCCACACTTTTTTTAGCATTGTCATCACAAAAACGTTTACCATTTGTGCCTTTCCTAACCGTTGGTTGGCTACTAATTGGTGTCTTGATATAAAAAAACACTTGAATTATCTTCAAGTGTTTAAACTATTAAGTTGCTGGCGACGTCGTTTTAAGTGGTTTCGTTGTAATTTTAATACTGCCATTCTTTGCACCAATTGTAACGGCATCTTCGGTGGTAATATTACCACGTAACAATTCTTCACTAAGTGCATCTTCAACACTTGTCTGAAGTGCACGTCGAATTGGGCGGGCACCATATTCAGGATCAAAACCAGCACTGGCAACAACGTCAATGGCGGCCGGCGTCATCTTAATTGTAATACCTTGTTCAGCAACACGTTGTAGCACTGAACGACTCATCAATTTTACAATTTCATGTAACTCTTGTTTGGTCAAACTCTCAAAGACAATTGCCTCATCTAAACGGTTGATGAATTCTGGCCTGAAAGTCTCTTTCAGTGTTTCTCTAATTTTAGCTGCAACAGCTTCATGATCATTTTTCAAATCAACAGCACCAAAACCAACTGATTTTTCATCGCGAAGACGTGTGGCACCTAAATTAGAAGTCATAATAATGATTGTATTGCGAAAATCAACTTTACGACCTTTAGAGTCAGTCAGATAGCCGTCATCAAAGACTTGCAACATCAAATTAAAGATATCCTGATGGGCTTTTTCAGCCTCATCTAGCAAAACAACTGAATAAGGATGATTGCGTACTTTTTCAGTCAATTGTCCACCTTCATCATAACCAACATACCCAGGTGCAGAACCGATTAATCGACTAGCTGACCAGCGTTCTTGATATTCGGACATATCGATACGAATGAGATTATCTTCACTACCAAAAATAGCTTCTGCCAGCGCTTTAGCCAACTCCGTTTTTCCAACACCAGTTGGTCCCAAAAACATAAAGGTCCCAATGGGGCGCGTAGGATCTTTCAATCCAGAACGTGCACGTCGAATAGCGCGTGCAACTGCGGAAACTGCAGCCTGTTGGCCAACAACTCGCCGTCCTAGAACTTTTTCTAAATTGACTAAACGCTGCTGATCGTTTTTTTCTAACTGTGTCAACGGCACCCCTGTTTGTTGAGAAATAACTTCAGCGATGTCTTGTGTTGTCACATGTAAATCATATTGCGAGCGTTCGCCATTAGCCACTGCTGCTTGTATTCTCGCCTCTTTCTTAGCTAATTTTTTCTTGAGCTTCATTTCTTCGGTACGCAGTTGCGCTGCTTCTTCAAAATTTAAAGCTTCAATAGCAGCATCTTTGTCTATCTCAATTTGCTTAAGACGAGTTACTACTTTGTCATTCGTACCACTATTTTCTGTTGCTTCAATGCGAACTTTTGCGCCCGCTTCATCAATTAAATCAATTGCTTTATCAGGCAAAAAACGGTCACTGATGTACCGCGATGATAGCTTCACAGCCGCATTTATCGCTTCATCATCAATTTGTACTTGGTGATGTTCTTCAAATTTAGGTCGGATGCCATTCAATATAGCAATTGCATCTTCTTGCGTTGGTTCGTCAACAGTCACTGAAGCAAAACGTCGTTCTAATGCCGCGTCAGATTCGATGTACTTTTGATACTCATCAAAGGTGGTTGCGCCCAATGTCTGTAATTCACCACGAGCTAAAGCTGGTTTCAAAATATTTGACGCATCAATAGCGCCTTCAGCACCACCAGCACCAATTAAAGTATGCAACTCATCAATGAATAGGATAACTTCGCCATCTTGATAGATTTCTTCGATTATTTTTTTCAAACGATCTTCGAACTCGCCACGATATTTAGTACCAGCAACTAATGACCCCATATCAAGCGCCATTAAACGCTTATGTGACAAATTTTCTGGTACTTCACCCGCGACAATTTTCTGAGCCAATCCTTCTGCAATTGCTGTCTTTCCAACACCCGGTTCACCAATCAAAACAGGATTATTCTTGGTACGACGAGATAAAATTTGCACAACACGGCGAACTTCTTTAGATCGTCCAATAACTGGATCCATTTTTTCATCACGTGCCATCTGCGTCAAGTCACGCGCCAAGCCATCTAAAGTCGGTGTTCCGGCCGCTGCTTGCTGCTTCTCACGTTGTTTCATTTGTTTGCGAATGTCTGTGACACCCAGCTTCCGCAAGATTGCCCGACGCAAATCTTGCAAATTAGCATCTAATGCCAACAAAATTCGTGAAGACAAGATACTTTCATCTTGCAGCAGCGCTAATAAAATATGTTCAGTTCCTACTTTGGGTTGTGCCAAAGCACGAGATTCTTCACCAGCTTGTCGTAAAATATCAGCTGCTTTTGGTGAATATGGTAAATAAACGCCCTTTTCATAGCGGCTTGACATACCATAGCCAGTAAAGTGTTCAATTTCTTCACGGATATCATCATCCGTGACATTAAACTGCGTCAAAATTTTGCTAGCAATACCCTCTTGTTCGATGGCCAAAGCTAACAACAAGTGTTCCGTGCCAACTGCTTGATGTTTAAAATATTTTGCCTGTTCTTGTGCCAAAGCCAGAACGTTTTGAGCACTTGGTGTATAGTTATTATCCATGTATGCCTCCTTAAAATTCGGCTGTGTTTGTATAATATTGACTTATATTATAACCCAATTAGATGTTATTAGGAAATCATTTGTTTGTATCAGCGTCATTTAATCGCAATTCAAAATTCAAAAAGCCGAAACGACCGTTTCGACTTCATTAATTTGGATTTTTTAGTGATAATTGCCACTGCAAATAGGCGTTGATAAAAGGATCCAAGTCACCGTCAAGAACCGCTTGTGGCTGATTAGTTTCGTAGTTAGTCCGATGATCTTTAACCATTTGATAGGGGTGCAAAACGTAAGAACGTATTTGTGATCCCCAACCGTTTTCCATTTTTTCACCAGTGAGTGCTGCTCGCTCGGCTTCCTTTTTCTCAAGCTCTAACTGATAAAGTTTACTTTTTAATAATCGCATGGCATAATCGCGGTTACCATATTGTGTCCGTTCAACTGTTGATGAGACAACAATACCTGTTGGTTCGTGTGTCAAACGCACACCAGTGGAAACCTTGTTGACGTTTTGACCACCAGCACCACCCGAACGGAACACATCCATTTTGACATCATCATCACGCACTTCCACTTCAATTGAGTCGTCCAATTCTGGCATCACATCAACCGATACGAAGCTCGTATGCCGCCGTCCAGCACTATCAAAAGGTGAAATTCTAACAAATCGATGTACACCTTTTTCACTGCGTAAAAAACCGTATGCATTGTGACCTGTCACTTTTATCGTAGCGCTATCAATACCAGCTTCATCACCCGCATGGTAATCAAGCGTTTCCACTTGAAAATTATGTTGTTGCGCCCAACGAGTATACATACGGTACAAATTAGCACCCCAGTCAGTTGATTCTGTTCCACCAGATCCTGGATGAATTTCCAAAACGGCGTTATTAGCATCATAAGGTTCTGTCAATAATTGTTCCAAGTTGTAAGCATCAATGTCTTGCTGTGCTTTCGCAATACCTTCAGAAAGTTCATTTTCCAAATCTGTATCTTCGGGATCTTCAGCTAACATTTCTGTCAAAACTTCCAAATCCTCAACTTGACTAGTCAAATTCAAGAAAGAATCACGCCGATTTTTCAAAACATTATTTTCTTCAATGACTTTTTGCGCTTTATCATTGTCATCCCAAAAACCTGGCTCAGTCATACGGTTTTCGTAGTCTGCAATTTCTTCAGTTAATGCCTCCAAGTCAAGACTATTCCGAAAACGCGTGATATTTTCTTGCATATCAGCAATCGCATGTTTGGCATCAATAATTTCCATATTATTTCCTTTCAAAATAAAAACGAACAAAGTTCGCTTTTATTTGTCTATTAAGCACGTAAATTCTGACGAATTTCAGCTTTCATGAAGGTGCGCGTGGCATCATATTCGACGTCAGCGATCATTTTATTGAAATTAGCATAGGCTTCATTTTGGTACTCAATCAAAGGATTTAATTGACCATAACCTCGCAAACCAACACCTTGGCGTAGGCGATCTAATGAATCGATATGATCAGTCCAATGTTGATCGACCGCTCTCAAAATAACCACTTTTTCAAATTCTAGCATTTGCGCGGGATCATAAAGTTGGGCTTGTTTTTCTTTATAATTATCCTTAGCTAATCGCAATAGTTTTGCTTTGATATCGTCACGAGACAAACCTTTCAACTGTTCAACAGTCACTGCATCTTCGTGTCCTAAAGCATTGCCAACAAAAGCAACGATTTGAGCTAGATCCCAAGTCTTATTATCTTTAGATTTTGTTTGCGCATCAACAACTCGATTAATCGTTCGTTCGACCATAGGCATCAACACCCATTCGAGCGATTCGTTCTCATCAATCACAATATCTCGTTCATGATAGACTAATTCACGCTGCTCACGCACAACATCATCATATTGTAATACGTTTTTACGTGTGTCATAGTTGTTTCCTTCGACACGCTTTTGCGCTGATTCAACAGAACGCGTAATCATACGATTTTTAATCACTGTGTCTTCTTCATCCAAATTAAGTCGCTGCATCAACAAACGAACACGATCAGCTCCAAAGCGAATCATCAAGTCATCTTCCAGTGATAAGAAGAATTGTGAGAAACCGCGGTCCCCTTGACGACCAGCACGACCACGTAACTGGTTATCAATTCGACGTGATTCATGACGTTCAGTTGCAATAACTGCTAGGCCACCTAGTTCTTCAACACCAGGGCCTAATTTGATGTCAGTCCCACGACCAGCCATGTTAGTCGCCACAGTCACAGCGCCACGTTGACCAGCATTAGCAATGATTTCGGCTTCTTTGGCATTGTTTTTAGCGTTCAAAACATTATGTGGCACATTTTGCGCCATCAAAATTTTAGATAACAATTCTGATGCTTCAACTGAACCTGTACCAATTAAGATAGGTTGACCCTTTTCATGGAGTTCAACAATAAGCTTTACAACAGCATTATACTTGGCACGAACTGATGGATAAAGTAGATCCGGGTAATCCACACGTTGGATTGGACGATTAGTTGGAATCGTAATCACTTCCATGTTGTAAATTTCACGTAACTCTTCTTCTTCAGTCTTAGCCGTTCCTGTCATACCTGACAACTTTTTATACATACGGAACAAATTCTGATACGTAATTTGTGCCATTGATTTGTTTTCTTCTTGAATTTCAACGCCTTCTTTGGCTTCGATTGCTTGATGTAAACCATCTGACAAACGTGTTCCCTCAGAGATACGACCTGTTGATTGGTCAATCAACTTCACTTCGCCATCCTGCACAACGTAGTCTTTGTCGTTGATATAGTTGAAATTAGCCCGTAAAGCCTGATCAATGTGATGAGTCAAAGCAGTATCATTTGCATCATACAAATTATCCAAGTTGAAGAAAATTTCACCCTTATGAATACCTTCATTAGTCAACATGGTTGCTTTAGCTTCTTCATCTACCTTGTAGTCTTCATCACGTTGCAAAGTTTTCACAAAGCGATCTGCTCGAGCATACATTTGTGAAATGCCCGATCCTGGGCCAGAAATAATCAATGGTGTTCGTGCCGTATCAATCAAAATTGAATCAGCTTCATCAATCAATGCAAAGTTCAAGCCACGCTGCATCACACGCTCTTCCGCTCGACGAACCATGTTATCACGCAAATAATCAAATCCAATGTTAAAGTTCGTCGAATAGGTAATATCGGCGTCATAGGCGGCACGCTTTTCTTCAGCAGGCGCATCACCAACGTTGACACCAACGGATAGGCCAAGCCAATTGTAGAGTTGTCCCATCTGTTCCGCATCACGTGCTGATAAATAATCGTTAACAGTGACAACGTGAACGCCGCGTCCTGATAAAGCATTCAGATACACAGCCATCGTCGCTGTCAGTGTTTTTCCTTCACCTGTGCGCATTTCAGCCAAATTACCATCATGTAATACAGCCGATCCCATAATTTGTACTCGGAAAGGATATAATCCCAACACACGTTTGGCGCCTTCTCTGGCAACGGCAAATGCTTCAGGTAAAATCTCATCCAGTACTTTTGCTAACGCTTTATTTTGCTTTTCCTTATTTTTAATTCCATCTGTTGCTTTGTTGATGGTTTCCTTAAATTCATCTGTCTTAGCTTGTAAGGCCTCATCAGACATTTTTGACATTTGATCAGCATAACTTTCAACCTGATCAGCAATGTTGTTTAATTTTTTGAGTTGTTTTTTTGAATTATCAACTAATTTACGTATTGGATTATTCATGTTATTTAGCGTGTCTTCAGTAAAATGACACGTTTCTCCTCTAAAACCTAAATTTGTGTGGTCTAGCGCACAATAGTCTACGTTCCATTATATCAAAAAAAGAGCCCAAAAAATAGACTCTTTTAATTTTAATGATGAGTTTTAGCTTCGAGCTTTTCTTGTCCGCCCATGTAGGGACGCAAAACTTCAGGAATCGTGACAGAGCCGTCTGGATTCTGATAGTTTTCTAAAATAGCAGCAACAGTTCTACCCACAGCAAGTCCCGAACCATTTAAAGTATGGACCAGCTGTAACTTGTTATTTTCATCACGGTAAGTGATATGCATACGGCGCGCTTGAAAATCTTCTGTATTTGAAACTGAAGAAATTTCGCGGTATACATTTTGTTGTGGCATCCAAACCTCAACATCGTAGGTTTTTGCTGCAGAAAATCCCATATCCCCAGTTGAAAGTAAAATAACGTGATAAGGTAGCGCTAACTTTTGCAAAATGTTTTCGGCGTTTGCTGTCATTGCTTCCAACTCATCATACGATTGTTCAGGCTTAGTAAACTTAACCATCTCAACCTTATTAAATTGATGTAAGCGAATTAACCCACGCGTATCTTTTCCAGCAGAACCCGCTTCCTTTCGGAATGAGGGTGACAACGCCGTTAATTTAATTGGCAAATCCTCTGCCGGTATCGTTTCTCCAGAGTAATAATTTGTCAAAGGTACTTCTGCTGTTGGAATATAAGTTTGATCGAGTCCAGCTACCCGATACGCATCATCCTGAAACTTTGGATACTGTCCGGTTCCAAACATTGCTGAATCATTGACTACAATCGGCGTAATCATTTCAGTGTAGCCTTCTTTACGATGCTCGTCCAACATAAAATTATAAACAGCGCGTTCTAAACGTGCACCATCACCAACATAGTACAAGAAACGTGCGCCAGAAACCTTTGCGCCACGCTCAAAATCCAAAATTCCAAGTGCTTCACCAATATCGTAGTGAGCTTTCACCCAATCTGTTTTCACAAGTGCTTCAGGACGATTATCATAATGTTCAGGAGCCCATTTGCGTTGTTCAACGTTGGCAGACTCGTCTGGTCCAACAGGCACTTCGCTAGCAGCCAAGTTAGGCAAGTGCGCCGCAATTTCATTGACTTGCTCATCTAATTCTGCTTGTTTGGCGTCTAACGCCTTTATATCACTACCAACTTGTTGCATTTGAGCAATCGCGTCACTAGCATCTTCTTTTTGACGTTTTGCATAGGCAATTTTGTCAGAAACTTCATTTCGTTGCGCCTTCAAATTTTCAACACGTTGAATGGTATCACGTCGTTCCTGATCTAATGCCAACAATCGATCAAGCGTGCCAGGTTCAACGCCTCTATCCAGAAGTCTTTGACTTGCTTCTTCACTATTTTTTCTTAAATAACGCATATCTAACATAATATATTCCCTCATTTTTTAAAATAAAAAGCGTTCTCGTCTTGTTGTTAAACAAGGGACGAAAAACGCGATTCCGTGGTACCACCCAATTTCTATAACCTAAATTATAGCACTTCATTACCTTTAACGAGGGCACCGGGCAGCATTACCTGCCAAACTAAGATTAATGGAGTTTCACGCTGTTATTTCTCATCAACCAATAACTTTCTTTGATGCGCTACTTATAATAATCACTAAGAACATTCTATCCTATTACAAATTAAAACACAAGGGGAAACAAAAAGAGGAAACAAACGTTATGTTACCATAACACTTGCTTCCCCCTGAATCATGGGCCATCCAGGACTCGAACCTGGGACCTCTGCGTTATCAACACAGCGCTCTAACCAACTGAGCTAATGGCCCATATTTTGATGCCGCTTCTAACATCAAGCGAATGACGGGAATCGAACCCGCATAGCCAGCTTGGAAGGCTGGAATTCTACCATTGAACTACATTCGCAAGTAGTTCCTGTCGGAAGTCTCCTCCCTATGGCGCTGGACGGAATCGAACCGCCGACACATGCAGCTTCAATGCATTGCTCTACCAACTGAGCTACAGAGCCATCTCATTGTTCCCAATGAACGGTCACAGCGGGGCTCGAACCCGCGATCTCCTGCGTGACAGGCAGGCGTCCTAACCAGCTAGACCATGCGACCAATTGCGGGAGCAGGATTTGAACCTACGACCTTCGGGTTATGGGCCCGACGAGCTACCAGACTGCTCCATCCCGCGATAATTTTATTGCGACATCTTCATGCCTAAGGAGAATGTGGGATTCGAACCCACGCGCCGGTTTCCCGACCTGACGGTTTTCAAGACCGTTCCCTTCAGCCAGACTTGGGTAATTCTCCATTATCTTTGCTTCGTCCTGCATGGACCATGTTGGACTCGAACCAACGACCGGACGGTTATGAGCCGTCTGCTCTAACCAACTGAGCTAATGGTCCTCTTTCGAGCCTATCGCGGCGGGGGGAATCGAACCCTCGACCT
>NZ_CP174386.1:2020000-2149007 GCF_045801155.1 Leuconostoc falkenbergense
TGGACTACCAGGGTATCTAATCCTGTTTGCTACCCACACTTTCGAGCCTCAACGTCAGTTACAGTCCAGTAAGCCGCCTTCGCCACTGGTGTTCTTCCATATATCTACGCATTCCACCGCTACACATGGAGTTCCACTTACCTCTACTGCACTCAAGTTAACCAGTTTCCAATGCCATTCCGGAGTTGAGCTCCGGGCTTTCACATCAGACTTAATCAACCGTCTGCGCTCGCTTTACGCCCAATAAATCCGGATAACGCTCGGGACATACGTATTACCGCGGCTGCTGGCACGTATTTAGCCGTCCCTTTCTGGTATGGTACCGTCAAACTAAAATCATTCCCTATTCTAGCTGTTCTTCCCATACAACAGTGCTTTACGACCCGAAAGCCTTCATCACACACGCGGCGTTGCTCCATCAGGCTTTCGCCCATTGTGGAAGATTCCCTACTGCAGCCTCCCGTAGGAGTTTGGGCCGTGTCTCAGTCCCAATGTGGCCGATCAGTCTCTCAACTCGGCTATGCATCATTGTCTTGGTAGGCCTTTACCCCACCAACTAACTAATGCACCGCGGATCCATCTCTAGGTGACGCCAAAGCGCCTTTTAACTTCGTATCATGCGACACTAAGTTTCATTCGGTATTAGCATCTGTTTCCAAATGTTATCCCCAGCCTTGAGGCAGGTTGTCCACGTGTTACTCACCCGTTCGCCACTCACTTGAAAGGTGCAAGCACCTTTCGCTGTGCGTTCGACTTGCATGTATTAGGCACGCCGCCAGCGTTCATCCTGAGCCAGGATCAAACTCTCAATTTGAAAATTTGAAGATTGCTCTTCGATTAAACTGACGATTATTTCGCTATATTCTCTATAACGCTAATCCGTTTATTGTTTGTTACGAATTGACTTCGCAAATTTGTTTTTGTTACCTAAGTAACAGCCACAGATTCGTTTGTTCAAAGTTTTGTTCAGTTTTCAATGTGCTACTTATTGCCCCTTGAGACAACTATATTATCTTATCACCTTGTTCTTGTCTTGTCAACTACTTTCTTCGTTGACTTGCTCATGCTTCCGGCTCGCCCTGACTCGCTTTTGCCTCCGTCAGAACATATATTAATATACCAACTTTATCCCGCCTCGTCAACTCCTTTTTCCCTTTCTTTTACCTCCACTTTACTCCGTTTGTCCTTTCCTTATTCTAGCTCGGTTTTCCCCTCGCTTCGTTCGCTTTTTACCTCCCTTCTTCCCTGTTTCCCTCTCCCCCGTTCGCTTCATTTGCCCCTCCCTTTACCTTATCTTAATATTTCAAAAGAGAGTTTATTGTCAAAAACAAAACCGATAACTTTTGACATGTGTTTCTTAGTCTCAGTTATCGGTTTTATTGTTTGATATTTTGTCGGGTTATGCTTTATGCCAACGTTGTCCTTGCGGCGTATCCTCTACGATAATCCCTTGAGCGTTTAGTTCATCTCTTAATTGATCTGATTTTTGGAAATCATGTGATTTTCTAGCATTTGCTCTGTCATCAAATAATTGTTTCTGTTCAGGGTTTAAAGAAGTCTGTGTTTCGACAATATCCACACCAAATATCTGCATTAACATCTGAAGTGTTTCTAGTAGCTGATTACCAGACGATTGCTTAACCGTATCAGACTCAGCATAAGTATTAGCCAATGTCACAAGCTCAAATACAGCAGCAATTGCATTTTGGGCGTTGAAGTCGTCATCCATCGCTGTTTCAAATGCTTGCTGTTGTCTATTCACTTCTTGATCTATCACATTATCATGACCTGAGATAGCTGATGTCAAACGGAACTCAAGATTCCGGTACCCTGTACGAATACGGTCTAATTCCGCACGCGCCTGCGCTAATGTCTCTTCAGCATAATTAATTGGTCGTCGATACTGTGTTGTCGCAAGCAAATAACGAATAGCCATTGGGTCATCATAGTTAGCCAACATGTCATGCAAAGTAGTGAAATTGCCTAATGACTTGGACATTTTTTCGTTATCAACATTAACAAAGCCATTATGCATCCAATAATTGACAAACCTTTGCCCCGTATGCGCTTCAGATTGCGCAATTTCATTTGTATGATGCGGAAAGGCCAAATCAATACCACCGCCATGAATATCGATGGTATCTGACAAATATTTTTGTGCCATGACCGAGCATTCAATATGCCAACCCGGTCGTCCGTTGCCCCAAGGTGATGGCCATGAAATAACGTCTGGATTTTCCTGACTTTTCCAAACTGCAAAATCAATTGGATCTTCTTTACGAGCCGTTTCTTCATCATCAAGACGCCCTGCGGCGTTTGCTTCCATTTCGGCCAAATCTTGATGTGCTAATATGCCATAACCTTTGAACTTTTTAGCACGAAAATAAACATCCCCTTCAACTTCATAAGCATAGCCTTTACTAACTAAGTCTTGGACAAAGGCAATAATTTCTGGAATCACCTCGGTAGCACGTGATCGAACAGTTGCAGGCTTGATATTAAGTGGCAATGTGTCTTCATGAAAAGCATCAGCATACTTATTAGCCACTGCCATTTCTGAAATACCCTCTTCTTGGGCGCGGTTAATAATTTTATCATCAACATCTGTAAAATTAGAGACATAATTCACATCATATCCACGATACTCAAAATATCGTCTCACAGTATCAAAGGCAATTGCAGAACGTGCGTTACCAATATGAATATAGTTGTAGACTGTTGGTCCACAAACATACATGTTAATTTTGCCCGGTGTTATTGACTTGAACACCTCTTTTTCGCGAGTCAAAGTGTTGAATACCTGAATCATACATTGTCTCCTGTAAACATATTTACTTATATTATACAGGACTCGTCAAATGCTTGGGGCTTTTCATGAGGCACTGCAAACAAAAAGCGCCACGTCGTGGCGCCTGTTATTAGTTCAAATATTTTTGTTTAATGTCAGCCATTGTTTGTAGAACAGTATTCTTATCCAAAACTACTAACATTTCTGGTAAGTTTGGACCTTGAATTTCGTGGGTTGTGGCTATACGAATTGGATTCCACAAATTGCGACCTTTAATTTCCAAATCATTTTGAATGCCACGAATGGCTGCCATATAATCTTCTGCTGTGGCATCGTTTGGCAAAGCTGTGTATGCGGCTTCCCAAGCATCAAATACTTTGCGACCATCATCGGAAGTCAAATAGTCAACCATTTCATCAGTCACGTCGCCAAGTTCAAAGAAAGGCTTACGCACTAATGCAACGATTTCACGTGTATAGGAAATGCCATCAACCCCAGCAATCTTAATAACGTCGGCTAACCAATCTTTTTTGAGTTGCGCATCGGACTCAGAAATCAAGTCAGCATTCACTAGTTCTTGAATTAACTGTGGCATAACGGCAGCTGTGTCACGGCGCATCCATTGGTTGTTAATCCACTCCAACTTCTTTTGGTCAAACTTAGCATTAGCTTTTGATAGGCGTGTCTCATCAAACATATTTTTAAATTCTTCGAGTGAGAAAATTTCGTCCTCACCCTTAGGTGACCAGCCCAATAAGCCAATAAAGTTAACCATTGCTTGTGGTTGGTACCCGAGTTCTTTATATTGTTCGACAAATTGCAAAACATTTTCATCACGCTTTGACAATTTTTTACCCGTCTCACCATTGATAATCAATGCCATGTGGCCAAACTTTGGCACGTCCCAACCTAAAGCATCGTAAATCATCATTTGCTTTGGTGTATTGGAAACGTGATCATCACCACGCAAAACGTGAGATATCTTCATCAAATGATCATCCACCACCACGGCAAAGTTGTAAGTTGGCATGCCATCAGCCTTTTGAATGACCCAATCGCCACCGACCTCCTTGGCACCAATTTCAATGTGACCCTTAACAATATCGTCCCACGCAAAAACTTTTTCCTCTGGTACGCGGAAACGCACAACCGGCTTAAGCCCTTGCGCCTCAAATTCAGCATACTTAGCTTCGCGTTCTTCGTTAGTCAATCCTTCATATTCATAAATATAATGTGGTGCTTGTTTGGCAGCTTGTTGTGCTTCGCGTTCTTCAGCTAATTGTTCCGAGGTTTTGTATGACTTGTAAGCTTGCCCATTGGCTAGCAAAGCATCAATAAATTCTTGATAAACACCCTGTTCATTACGTTCCGATTGGCGATAAGGACCATACTCTCCCGGCTTATCAGGACTTTCGTCCCAATCCAAACCAAGCCACGCTAGATTATCCAGCTGTGATTTTTCACCGTCAGCAATATTACGTGCTGAATCTGTATCTTCAATACGAATAATGAATGTGCCGTTATAATGGCGCGCAAAAAGCCAGTTGAAAATTGCAGTTCTCGCGTTACCAATATGTAAATGTCCCGTTGGTGACGGCGCATAGCGGACACGAATGTCTTCTGTCATGTGTTATCAATCTCCTATTTGTGATGTAATCACGATTTGTCTAGCTACTAGTATACAACAATCAAGAAGCTAGTTCCAATAACGAAGCGAATGCTAGTCATACTGCTAAACTTTTGGCAAAAAAACGAATTTGTTTGTCATAAAAATCTTCAGGCGGCGTTACCAAATCGGGATTTTCAAAACGAATAGCTGCTAAAAAATAGCCAAAATTTAACCAAATCATATTCATAGTGGCTGCTTCAATATCGACTTGGTCACTAATTTTGTGTTGTGCACGCATGTCCTTAAAATATTCTCTTAACATTTGCTTGAATTGGAGGGGTATTTCTTCAACTGCTCGACTCATTGCAGGCATTCTAAATGATTCTTGGACCCCAACTAGCACAATCTCTTGATGATTGGCTTGAAATTCTTGATAAATTCTAGACATCGTAATCAAATCTTTTTCGACGTCGCCAATGACAACCATGCCATCAAAAATGGTCGATAAGTCGTGCAAATGGCGCTCGACAACGGCTGAAAGCAATCCTTCTTTATCAGTGAATTTACGAAATATCGTACTAGGATTAACACCCGCCACTTCGGCTGTCTTATTGATAGTTGCCGATTGATAGCCACCCTGAATTAACAAAGTAATGAAAGCATTTAAAATCAAATCTTGTTTTGATGTTGGATTAGTTGTCATATCACACCTCTTCTTAGCTATATTATCATATTTCTATTTTAAAGGACTGTTCTTCATAAATGCAAGCAAGCACTTGCATGCAAAACATAATAGTGCTATTCTGTTGTCAGCAAATAAAAAGGAGAGCCACATGAATTTCAAAAAATTTCTGCTCAACAAGGGTGTGATTGGCGCACTCATCATCGTTTTATTTTACGGATTATTAATGGTCGGTATTTATTTTTCTGGCTACAAAGCGGTTCCTAGTAAAATTGATCAATTGCCTGTCGCCGTGGTAAGCCAAGACAAAGATAGCACAAAGCTCGCTCATCAATTAGAAGACGCTTTGCCATTCAAACATATCAAGAAAAATCTCAGTTTGTCCGACGCCAAAGCGCAACTTAATGATCGTAAAATTTATTTGATTATTAACATCCCCAAAAATTTCAATGCCAAATTGAAAAAAATAGATGGTAAAAGTACAGCCAAATTAAAGTTTTATATCAACTATGCTAATCCAACGACTGCCGTCTCTGCTATGGAAACCATGTCAAAATCAGTTGGTGCCAAGGTACAAAAGAATGTTTTACTTCAGCAAGGTAAAGGCGTCTTATCAGCAGCAACCTTATCTCAATTAGAAACCGAAACAAAATCTTTGATTGCGGCAAATCCTACTCAAAAGGACGCTATTTTAGCAAAAGCCAAGGCAACACAGCAAGCAGCCACGGCAAAAATTAACCAAACCTACGCTAATGTTGCCAAATCATACCAATATGATATTGTGAAGGTCAACAAAGTGCCAACCGGCATGCAACACAGCATGGCACCTTTCTTTATGTCACTATCTTTCTATATTGGTTCAATGATTGCAGCCATGCTCATTGTGATGGCATATAAATCATTTGCACCATTAATTGGTCGTTGGCGGTCGTATATTTACACTGAAATCGCTATTGTTATGATTGCCATGTTTGCGCCTCTATTGATTGTTGGCCTCAGCAAGAGCATGATTCATTTCAGCACGAACGTCTACTGGCAACTATGGTTCTCACACACACTAGAATTGTTCGCAGCCTTAAACGTCAACTTAATTTTCTCATTGATATTAGGTCAGCTGGGCATTATGATCAATATGCCATTCATGCTGACACAAGTTGTCTCTGGTGCTGGCTTAATTCCACGTCCGATTTTGCCTGAATTTTTCAAAGCCATGAGTAATATTTCACCTTGTTTTTATGCGATTCGCGCTGATTACAACATTTTGTACGGTGGCAATCACACGGAAACACTCTGGCTTCAACTTTTCGCCATTGGCGTTGTGACAATAGTAATTCATCTGATCATTGTCGCATTTCAAAAGAATAAAAACCCACTTGTCGACGTCGCTTAGAAGTTGCAAAAAAGGACCACATTTATGGAAATGCGGTCCTTTTTGATTTATAAATTATGTGTCACGTTTTTGTTGGCAACGTCATTGTCTTTAAGCTACTTGAATTCAAACATGAGCTGGATTTTAGCAAAAGTTACCCTAGCGCAATTTTAAGCGCTTCGCTCAAGGTTGCGACACCAACGATTTGAATATCACGTGGCTTGGTAATCCCATTTAAATTGTTTTTTGGTACAATTGCACGTTTGAAGCCAAGCTTTTTTGCTTCCTTTAAACGCCCTTCAATATCAGCAACACTGCGCACTTCACCAGTCAAACCAATTTCACCAATAAATACATCACTAGATTGTGACTCTTTATCATAGTAAGAACTCGCAATCGCAATTGCAATTGCCAAATCAATCGCTGGCTCATCAAGTTTGACGCCCCCAGCCGCCTTCAAATAGGCATCTTGATTTTGCAGTAGCAAATTAGCACGTTTCTCAAGTACAGCCATAATAAGTGACACACGGTTACGATCTAATCCAGCCGCGGTCCGTTGCGCATTTCCAAATACAGTCGGTGTAACCAAAGCTTGCAGCTCAACCAAAATTGGGCGTGATCCTTCTAATGCCACCACGATGGCCGATCCGGTTGCACCAGCCAAGCGCTCCTCAAGGAAAATTTCAGAAGGATTGGCAACCTCAATTAGCCCGCCATCTCGCATTTCAAAAATACCTAATTCGTTAGTCGCCCCAAAACGGTTTTTGACAGCACGTAGAATACGGTACTTGTAGTGACTATCACCTTCAAAATATAATACCGTGTCCACCATGTGTTCCAAAATTTTTGGTCCCGCAATAGCACCATCTTTGGTCACATGACCGACGATAAAGATGGAAATATTATTAGTCTTGGCGATTTGCAGCAAATCAGCCGTTACCTCACGAATTTGTGAGACCGAGCCAATGGCAGACGTGATATCTGGTTCTTGCATCGTTTGAACCGAATCAATCACCACAAAATCCGGCTGTAAACTTTCAATTTGTTTTTTGATAGCCGTCATATCCGTTTCCGGATAAAGGTAAAATTCGTCATGCCCAACGCCCAAACGATCAGCGCGCAATTTAACTTGGGTCGCAGATTCTTCACCGGTTACATACAAAACACGACCCGCTTGCGCCAATTGCCCTGAAACTTGTAGCAATAACGTTGATTTACCAATACCCGGATCGCCACCAATCAGTACCATTGATCCCGGTACGACACCACCACCAAGGACACGATTTAACTCCTTTAGTTGCGTTGCCACCCGTGGGGTCGCCTCAGAAGTCACTTCGTTAATTTTTTCAACTTTGGCCGTTCGACCATCAAGGCTGACACGGCTCTTGCGATCATTGGTTTCTGGTTGAATTTTTTCTTCAACTAATGTCCCCCACTCACCACAATTCGAGCAACGCCCAAGATAACGAGCTGATACAAACCCACAATTGGTACATATAAATTGCGTTTTAACTTTAGCGATAGTTATTCTCCTTTCAGCTGTTGATAAAATGACTGGGCTTGCGCTTGATACTGTGGAAAACGTTTGTCCGCCGCCAAACTATCAACATCACGTGTAAATTGACCTGTTTTTAACATGCGAATATAGGACTCATCAAATGGCCAGTCAGCCTGCTTGGCACGCGCTATTTCAAGTGATGTATCATAATTGACCCGTCGAAAATCAGCGCTCGCCACACCAACAATATCGTCTAATGTCAATAACAAATACTGTGCAATCATACCTTTTTGAGTCAGTTGATACGATTGCCCCACTGTCCCAGTATTCAAAATACGGTGCATCCGATACGGTTCATAAACAATGTTGTCACTGCGCATAATTTGAGCATGAACATGCGCATATATTGCCATGTCCGCATCACTACCTTGAAATACTCTATCAAAGTTGGCTTGTGGTGCGTCGGGCGATAAATCACTACCGTAATTCTTATTGGGCTGATTATGCATGAGGTCAATTTTTAGTCCTGCACGTTCAACACGACGCTTAATTGGCAACTGCCTGATTTGATCAATCTCTGCCTGATTAAATGCCGCATATTCACGTGACATCCAAGCCAAAAAGGCCACATCCTTAGCATTACCAAAATCTATTGGCTCGCCAGCTTCAATTTCAAAATAAGTGGATTCCCAATTACCTTGTAAGAAAACCGTAGTGTTCTCCTGTTGCAGCAAATGATAACTCGCTACCGTGCCAGGCCCAAACGTTGTAATATCTCCTAATGACCAAAACTCGGTCACCCCATTCGCTTTTGCATCAGCAATCACAGCCTCTAAAGCTGTTAAATTACCATGAACATCTGCTAAAACACCTATCTTTTGTTGCATGTGATGAATTGCTCTCCTAATCTTGATTCATGAGGTGGATTGGCGTAGTAGGCAATTCACGTATAAACGGCTGCAATGCTGTTGGCTTAAAGTCAGCTAAATCATTGGTGTCACGCGCAACTTAAAATCGTGTTCAACTCCTCGCCAAACAATATCTGTCGCCTCATCTGCCATTAATTTTGACCCGTTGACCCAAATCCACCTTGTCGTTGTTGTTTAGCAACTTGATCGTCCCCATCAGCCAGCAGGTACGGTAAGAAAATGCCTTGACCAATACGTTCGCCTTTTTTGATGTGAACATCTTTAATGCCAAAGTTAATGAACTGGAAGAAAATTTCACCTTCATTAGCATCATTATTATAGTAGTCAGCGTCCACAATACCAATTGCATTTGGCATCATGATACGCTTTTTGATTGGACCGCTAGAACGTGACACAAGCTGCAAATACTCACCTTCAGCCATATATGCTTTAATACCCGTTGGTACCAAAACAGGCTTTAAAAGGTCTTGTAAATCGGCATCATCACGAATACCTTTTAGTTTACCAAGGGATAAAATGTTGAGTCCCTTAAAAAAAGGATTACTCAAAACGCTTGGCAAGGTAACGTCTGCTGATGCTTCAAAATCATAACCAGCTGCTTGCGTTGTGCTTCGCTTAGGAAAATTTAAACCAGCATTAGCGTATTGACTTACTATTTCAAAACCACGTGTCATCTTTCAAATACCTCATTAATTGTTTATATTTCATTATACGTTATTTCGGTCAAATTTTAGACAGCATTTTTGTCACTTAACTGCTCTTCTATTGTTATAATGTAGACAGAGGAAATCATTATGGACTTTCAACATGAAAATGGTCGTTATTTTTTGGAAAAAGACGGCAAAACAATTGCAGAAGTGCTTTATACCACAATTAATGATGGCAAAACCTTGTCACTCAACTCGACAATCGTTGACCCATCACTACGTGGTCAAGGTGTCGCACGTCAGTTAGTCGATACTGTCGTTCATGAAGCACAAGCAAACGGTCAAACAGTGAAACCCGTCTGCTCATACGCACGCGCTTTGTTTTTCCGCAATCCCGACATTTATCAGGAGATTGAATACAAGTCATGAGTTCAACACAAGATTTGCAAAAGATTATTGCTGGCCGACGTGCCGCTGAATTTGTTCAAGATGGTATGGTGGTCGGCATTGGCTCTGGTTCGACCATTGCCCACGTTATCACAGCATTGGGTGAACGTGTTGCCAACGAGAATCTCAAAATTGTTGGTGTCCCAACTTCCGAGAAAACGCGTCGTAATGCGGCTAAACTAGGCATTCCTATGTATAATGTTGATGATGTCGACAAAATTGATTTGACGATTGATGGTGCCGACCAAGTTGCCGACGACTTTTCAGCCATTAAAGGTGGCGGAGCTGCTCTCCTATGGGAAAAAATTGTCGCTTTCAATTCACGTGAAAACATCTGGGTCATTGACCAAACCAAACGTGTCCCAAAACTCGAACAATATTTACCCGTGGAAGTCATTCCTTATGGTTCTGAACAATTGTTCAAGCGCTTTACCGCAGATGGATTCCACCCAACTTGGCGATTAGACCAAAATGGTAATCCTGTTCGCACCGATTCGGCAAATTTCTTAATTGATTTACATTTACCAGTCATTGAAGACCCAAGGGCTTTGGGTGAAGAACTTATTGGTATGGTTGGTGTTGTCGAACATGGTTTGTTCACCGATGTCGTCAATCAAATTGTGATTGGTCATGAGAATGACGTTGAAATTATTAAGGCACCTTGAGGGGCCTTTTTTTGATGTCATAAAACATAACATAGATAATTGGTATACTCGATTTGTGCGGTAAAATATTCTCATAACCTGCAAGGAGAACCAACATGCGTACAGAATCAGATTCACTTGGTCAAATCGAACTACCAAAAGATGTCTACTTTGGTGTTCATACCCAGCGAGCTTTGAATAATTTCCCGATTTCAGATAATGTCACTCACCCAGAAATTATTCGCGCCTTTCTGGAAATTAAGCAAGCAGCTGCCCAAACAAACGCCACGTCAGGTAATTTGGATCGTTCAATTGCCAAGCACATTGTCAGTGCAACTAAATTACTCCTCAAGCAACCAATTGATTCTCGTATGTTTCCCATTAGTGACATTCAAGGTGGTGCTGGTACAAGCACCAATATGAATGTCAATGAAGTGATTGCCAACATTGCATTAGAACAAATTGGTCGCGCCCGTGGCGACTATCAACGCATTAATCCCAATGATCATATTAATATGGGTCAAAGTACCAACGATACTTATCCAAGCGCTGGTAAAATTGCCTTGATTCGTTTGATGGCGCCATTGCTTGACTCATTAGAATCCCTAGTTGACGCTCTTGGCAACAAAGCTGACACGTTCTCTACAACTTACAAAATGGGGCGCACGCAACTGCAAGACGCCGTGCCAATGACGCTGGGTAATAGTTTTCACGCATGGCTCAAGCCCCTACGTCGTGATATAACACGGCTCACCACCGCTCGCGATGCGCTATATATGCTTAATATGGGTGGCTCGGCCATTGGTTCAGGTATCAATGTCAGCTATCACTATCAAGTCCACATCGTCCCAAACCTTGCTAGTATCACCAACTTGCCTTTGACACAGGCACATGATTTATTTGACGCCACCTCTAATTTAGATAGCTTTGTGGCGCTATCAGGTGCTCTTAAGTCACTGGCGGTCAACCTATCAAAAATGTCAAATGATCTAAGACTCATTAGTTCCGGTCCGCGTTCTGGTCTCCATGAAATCAATCTACCCGCTAAACAAGCCGGTTCTTCCATCATGCCCGGTAAAGTTAACCCCGTCATTCCAGAAGTAGTCAACCAAGTCGCTTTTGAAATGATTGGCTTTGACGCCACCATCACAGCAGCGGCGGAGGCTGGACAGCTTGAGCTCAACGCTTTTGAGCCCATTATCTTCAAAAGCCTGATTGCCGGCATTGAACATTTGACCCGTGCAATGGATACACTACGTATCAATGCGGTTGATGGTATCACCATTAACAAATCACGTTTGTCACAGGATATTGATTTGTCAGCTAGTTTTGCCACCGCAATGGCCCCAATTATCGGCTATCAAGAAGCTGCTAAAATTGCTAAAGAATCACTACGTACTGGCAAATCGTTGCGCCAGATCGCTGAAAATAAAGGTGTATTCAGTGAAGATGAACTGGCACATATCTTCAAGGTTGAAGACATTGTCATCAACGCTCGAACACCAGAGCATGGTCTTGTGTTGCATGCCCCCAAAGCCAAAGCATAGTCAAACCCAAAGTAGTCAGACGACTACTTTTTTTAATCGCGCAAACTAATCCCAACAATACCAACAATAATCACCAAAACACCCCAGAATTGCCAACCAAATGAAAACGGATGATGTAAAACAATCACACTTAAAATGATTGAAAACACTAATTCCATCGCTTGTGTTGCTTCAACTTTGGCTAATGATTTGATGTTCTTAAAAACCATTGAGGTTGCGTGGAAAAAGAGTGCCGTAGCAATCACACCTGAAGACAGCGCCACCAGAAAAGTTGCCATAACTGTTTTGCTGCTAGGGGTGCCATTGACAACAAAACTAATCCCAGCAAGCAATAGCCACGTCGGTGTTGTACAAATCAACATCCCCCAGATTCGCTCAATTCCACTTGTTTTGGGCGCTATCATCATGACTTGGCGATTTCCCAAAGGATAACAAATCGCCCCAACAAGAATTGCCAAAAGGGCTAAGTAGATATGCCCAGTGATATGAATTGTCCCCATGTATTGCATGACCGTCATCAACACACCAGCCAAAATCAACCCCATCCAAGGCAAACTTTGCCATGGAAAAGGAATTTTTGGTCTTGATGTCTTCCCTTTAACACGTAAGTTGAGCAATGGGGTCGTCAAAACACCACAAACAATTGTGCTTTGCCAGACGCTTGCTACCAGCCAGCCCGGTAAATATGCGCTTGCTAAACATAATGGCACATAAAACAGCACAAAACAAAAATGACTCCACACCCACCATGACAGCGGTTGCCGACTGATTGCTTGCTTCACGTGCTTAAATGACCCACCGAGTGGTACTAAAATAACAGCCATCATGGGCACCATCCATAAAAATCGCAGGGACGCAGACCATAGCCAAAAACCGTTCTTATTCGCAATGATTTCATTGAAAATAAAGGTCAATGAGAAAAAGAAGGCAGATAGCACACCGATGAGAATTGCTTTAACACTTATTTTCATACATAAACCCGCCTTTTTCTGATTACTAACAAGTTACCAGTAAATACAAAGGCATACAATAAAAATATTGTATGCCTTATAATATTTAATAATCACAGATAATTAGGAGAACAACTATGGTTGATGATGACTTATCTTGGGTCCCCAGCAAATTGCCTTTGCAACCACCGCTTTACCAATCGCTGTATCAAAATATTCAAAACGACATTGAAAACGGCATATTGCCACCCTATAAACAGCTACCTTCCCAACGAGAACTGTCCTATTTTTTAGACATTCATTTCACAACTGTCACACATGCTTATGAATTGGCGATCAAACAAGGACTGCTCTACTCAGAAAAAGGTCGTGGTACTTTTGTATCGCCTAATGGTGTGCGCGATAATACAATTCAAGCACAAAATAACGCATCACATATCAGCGATTTGGGTATTCTCAATATGGGACACACGCCTAATAGTCTTGCAGAAAGCACTATCAAACTAGCTATGTCACACGTCACATTAGCAACTTTGTCACGCTACTCTACCAATGCTTTTGACGACCAACAATACCGACAAATTTGTCAGCAGTGGTTTGATTATTTACAGGTGCCCATGAACAAGAATCAATCACCCTTGATTACCGGCGGCGGGCAGAGTGGCTTAGCAGTCATCTTGTCTGGCTTGTTCAAACCTTATGACACAATCGTCGTCGATGAATACACCTATTCTAATTTCATTGAATTAGCGAAAACACTGCATATCAAACTGCTGGCCATTGCACAAAATCAAGATGGCATGGATCTCGTTGCACTCGAACATTTACTCACCACTCAAAAAATTAACGGTGTTTACGTCATGCCATTTTTATCCAATCCAACCAATCGTTCCATGCCACTGATTCGGCGTCAACAGTTAGCAAGATTGAGTAGGCAACATGATTTTATTATCATTGAAGATGACTATTTGAGACACTTAGATACACAAAAATTGCCTGCCATAATTGATTTAGCACCGCAAAACACAATTTATATCACTAGCTTTTCTAAAATTGTTGCGCCCGGTTTGCGCGTCGCCTTTCTCCTGTATGACCAGCAATTTGATCGACAATTGCGTCATTCATTTACTAATTTAAATTTGCAAGAACCGACGCTAGACTTTGAAATTATCCGCTATCTGATTGAACATCATCTTATTGAACCTTTAATCCATTATCAACGTGAGCAAATAGAACGTCATGTTGCTGTTTTTCGTGAAATATTTGATTTCAGCGCCCCAAACAGTCCTTTTCAATGGGTCAAAATTAATCCTAAGTTGGAAATTGGAAAAGTTAAAGACGATTTGGCGCAACAAAAAATCCATGTGCTGTTGATCCCCCAATTTCAAGCTGGTGGCTGGCGGTCGCACAGGGATTATTTTGTCAGAATTGCAATTGCTGGCATTAGCGATACAGCGCAACTGCAACACATACTGTTACGCCTGAAACCTATCATTAGGTAAGCAGGCTTTTTTATTTTAACAGTGCTAACGTTGGCTCATGTAAGCGTCCGTTGAAGTATTTCACCAATGCACGTTGGTACAGTTCAGAATTGTCAGCGACTTTACCAAACAATGTCAAACTCGCTTGGAATTTTTGCGCATCGACTTCACCAAATAATGCCACCGGATCAGAGTCAGGCAAATTCAGTGTGGTCGTGACAATCGTTTCTAAACGTTCACGCAATGTATCATCAGTAAGATAATCGTTGGCTTCTTGTTCGCCATCAATACCATAATACATTGCACGCGCGCTGCTACCCAAACCTTTTAATTGTGGTAGCACAAACCACATCCAATGGGTCTGTTTTTGACCATTGGTTAATTCTTGAAGTGCGTCTTGATAGGAATTTACGCCAATAATTTCACCATTTTGGGCGTCAAGAAAGCGTTGTAGGATACTATCAACCGTCAATGTTTGCGCTTGACCGGTCGCTTTGTATTGCTGATATACTCTAAAAACAGCGTCCCCAGAAAACGTTAGCGGTGTGTGGGCAATTGTTTTCGGTGACATCCAACGCTTAGCGTCGATTTCAGTGTCATCAATTTGAGATAACTCATCATCCCATGATGTTAACAAATAAATCGTTGTGTAAAGCTTCGTGCGGTCACCATTGGGATAATGGGCAACGTAGTGGCGTCCTGATACTGTTCCTATCAGTTGTAATTGTTGTGGATCCGCGACGATACCACCTTCTTCAAGCGATTCACGCGCTGCATTTTCCTGCCACGACATTTCTGGCTCAACGTAGCCACCGGGAAATGCCCACGCATTGAAATCACGATTAAAGACCATCAACAGCTCGCCTTTTTGATTTTCAATGACGGTGTCAGTAGTGGCCGTCACTAATTCAAAGTCATGACCAACTTTTTCACGTATTTTAGCAATATAGGAATCTTGATAGGGCATATTTTTCTCCTTAAACGCTGAACTTGTTGACGATGGACGCAATGTCTTTGAGCACCAACGACATCGTACCATCCGCGTTATTGACAAATTCTACTTTACTATGATCTTGATAAATATCAATCGGAATGGATAATTCAATACCGGAATCCAATTTAAACTTTTGGACGCGATACTTTTTCTCGTATTTGGTCGTGTTGGGTACAGCAACAGTCTTTGGAATTGCCTTTTCGGTCACCTTTTCAGTGTATTCTTGCTTCGCGCTGATATTATTGGTGAAAACTTTTTCAGCAATTTTGTCAGTGTCAATTTCACCAGTCGCTTCAATGCTATCATGGATAACGGTTTGTGTGATAGCGAGCGCTTCATGCTCTGGTTCGTCGTATTTTTCAGCGATGTTTTTAACCGTGCGCTTAATCGTTTGAATATTCTCTTTTACCGAAATGTCGGGTTTTATTTCGAGGAATTTTTCAGAAAAATACGGCACGCGGTGACCATCAATGAGGTATTTCTTTTCTAGCAGTTGATAACTATCATCGTTTAAATCAACCAATATTGCTTCACTGACCGTTTGCGTCGCAGCGGGCAAAACAGCTTGATTTAGCACCAAGTTATTCACCATTTTGTCGTCTTCGTATTCGACAGCATGTGCATAACGTGGTGCAAAATCCAACTTTATCAACCCAAATACTGGCCCTTCGTCCATCGTCGCTTGAAAACTCAACAAATCGCCGGGGTGAATTGCTTCACTCCCGGCCATTGTGTCAAATAATTTAGCAGCGAGTTGCGTGGTCATGGTCGCAAAATCATCTTGTGTCAAACTTTTTTTGAGATAATTGTCGGCGGTGAGATGACCTGTCTTGATATCACCTTGCATGACCTTGGCGACAATCTTGTCAATATAATCATGAACACCAGCGTTATCAACGTTCATTTCCGCTTGGGAAGCAATTAAACTACCTGTGTTCGTATCTAAAATATGCAAAATGGCATGTTGAATAATCATCGTAATGTCTGTTGTGCGTGGTTAACACGCAAAAAGTCCTTTATCTATTTTCTTCATTGTACCATTTTCACTCATTGCTGTTATTACTCTGGCGTGTCACTTAACGTCCATGTCATCGTAGTCGTTAATGTTTCGCCTAATGCAGGTGACAAATTACCACTACCACGCAAATCAAGCGTAAAGTTCTTCCCAGTAGCATGGTTAAACTTAACATCTAATTCAGTCACAACAGCGTCTTCAGTTTCACCTGAAACAAACGTTGCTATCCCACTCGCTAATGACGTGTCGCCATACTTAATAGGCAAATAATCACTGCTAATCGTCTGTCCGCCAGTACCAATCTCCCAGTTAGCAGCTTGTGCCACTGAAACGTGATAGTTACCGTCCAAGTCGCCTAATTTCAGATTACCAGTCGCCATATTGGTTGCTGTCGGTGTTAAGCTCGTGTTAGCCAAGCTCAACGTGCCAAAATTAAGGGCATCAACTGATACAATACTTGGCGAAGCTTGATTTTTGTTCGCCCAAACATACGTTACTGGTCGAATCGCATCGTCCCACATTTCAGTGGTAGAAACCTTGTCACCTTTTGGATTCAAGAAAGTGCCGTTGCCAACAATCTGCCAAGCCGCGTCATTCGTGACGTAACTTGTGCTAGGAATCGTTGTGCCAGCCGCTGGTGCTGCTTCAAATCCCGGGTCGTCTGGGAATACTGTCTGCTCACCAAGCTTAACCTGCCAAAGGTTGCTTTCTTGATCAGATTCAGGGTCCAACGCTTGCCATGAGCTAAACATGAACGCAACCGGCGAGGTAACGCCAATTCCACCCTCGTCAGGGTTCACTTCTTTTAACCCAGATAAATCAAATGAGCTAATATCTAATGTTTCCAGTGACGCAGCCACAAACATGACTTGCATATTCTCAACACGTGCCGTATCGAAATGTGACAAGTCTAAATGCTTCAGGCCGTTCAGGGCAAACATACCAAACATATCTGTGACATTGCTGGTATTAAAGCTAGACAAATCTAACGCCGTCAAGTTAGGCATCATTAGAAACATACATGACATATTCTCAACCTTATCAGTATTGAAATGACTCAAATCAAGGCTACTCAGTGACGTCTCGACAAACATGTAGCCCATGTTTGTTACATTACTCGTGTTAAAACTTTCAATATTCAGCGCTGTCAAACTAGACAATCCACCAAACATCGTATCCATATACTCAACCTTATCAGTGTTGAAGTGACTCAAATCGAGCGTACTTAACTGTGATGCGTAAGCAAACATGCCACTCATATCCTCAACATTACTAGTATCGAGATTCGTATCATCAAATGATTGTAAGTTCTCCAAATCCGAGAACAAATAGCTTGAATTCACTGGCGCTGCAACATCATCTTCAAATCTAATAGCAGTAACTAACTTGGGTAACTCAGTACTCCAGCCAAAAGTACTAATTAAATTGTTATAAACTGACTCAGCCAGCACCGTGGGCGAGCTGTCTTCAGACTTGTAGAATGTCAAAACACCATCATCTGGATTCAAATACCACGGTGAATTACCATTAACACCACGCCACTTTTCACGATGTTCCCAAACGTACGTTGTCGTAACTGCACGACTATCACTTGGAATGTCATAACCGGAAATCAAGGCACCAGTGGGCGCATGGTCAGTCCCATCACCAACAATTTGCCAGCGATTACCACTCACGTAATCACTAGTTCCCGGAATAGTCGAACCCACACTTGGATTCTGAATATTGGCGTCTGAATTAAATGTTTGGTTCGCGCCAAGTGTTAGCTTCCATAAGTTACCGCTATGCGTATATAACATGTTGTCAACGTCGCATTCTGAGTTGAACGTAAAATGACTTAAATCTAGTGACAACACCTTTGATTGATAAAACATGTAGCGCATGTCGGTCACTAGACTTGTATCAAAGCTACTGATGTCAATCGTTGTTGCGGCCGAATAATAAAACATGTAAATCATGTTAGTGACCGCACTTGTGTCAAAACCACTCACGTCTATCGTTGTTGCGGCCGAACCATCAAACATATCACCCATGTCAGTGACTGCACTTGTATCAAAACCACTCACGTCTATCGTTGTCGCCTCTGAATGACAAAACATATAACTCATGTCAATGACTGTACTTGTATCAAAACCACTCACGTCTATCGTCGTGGTGGCCGAACTATAAAACATATGACTCATGTCAGTGACTGCACTTGTGTCAAAACTACTCACGTCTATCGGTGTCGCGTCTGAAGAACTAAACATAGAACTCATGTCAGTGACTGCACTTGTATCAAAACCACTCACGTCTATCGTCGTGGCGGCCGAATTACTAAACATAGAACTCATGTCAGTGACCGCACTTGTGTCAAAACCACTCACGTCTATCGTCGTGGCGGCCGAATCATAAAACATAGCACTCATGTCAGTGACCGCACTTGTATCAAAACCACTCACGTCTATCGTCGTGGCGGCCGAACTATAAAACATACGACTCATGTCAGTGACCGCACTTGTGTCAAAACCACTCACGTCTATCGTCGTGGCGGCCGAATCATAAAACATAGCACTCATGTCAGTGACCGCACTTGTATCAAAACCACTCACGTCTATCGTCGTGGCGGCCGAACTATAAAACATACGACTCATGTCAGTGACCGCACTTGTGTCAAAACCACTCACGTCTATCGTCGTGGCGGCCGAATCATAAAACATAGCACTCATGTCAGTGACCGCACTTGTGTCAAAACCACTCACGTCTATCGTCGTCGCCTTTGAATAACCAAACATATACCTCATGTCAGTGACTGCACTTGTGTCAAAACCACTCACGTCTATCGTCGTGGCGGCCGAATCATAAAACATGCGGACCATTGTCGTCACATCTGATGTATCAAGATTCGCGCTATCAAACTTTTCTAAACTTGATAATGACCTAAACATATCACTGCTATTCGATGGCAACTTGGCACCGGATAAGAATTTTATTTCCTTAATCATTGAGATATAGCTTGCGAACTCGGTAGCATTATTAATGGCACCCCCTGCCAACGTTCCCGCTCCAAACTCCAAAACGCCGGTATCTGGGTCCAGCGTGTATGGTGATGTCCCATAAGTCCCTGTGATCGTCTCAGTTGCTTTTAACTGTGGTGCTAACGTCGGTTCACTTATTTTTTCTTTTTGCGCTGCATCCGGCTTCTCTGGTTCTGGCATAGGGTCAGCCTTTGGCTCTGGCTGAACTTCAGCTGGTGCCTTATCATTATCAGCCGAGATATTAACCTCCGACTGTCTTTTTGGCATTTTAAAAACTTTATCCAGTAATGCGGCCTTTTTTGTCTTATCCTGTGTTGACGATTTCAGATTAGATTGTTCGGCAGCCACAGCGGCTACCATTTGTACAGGACTTGCGCTAACCAGTAGCAAAGTTATCGTTAATAAGATGGCTTTTCTAACATATTTTTTCATGCAGCATACTCCCAGTTTTATCGTCATCATTTAGTATAAAGTGGGGGGGTGAAGCTACCTTGAACAAATGATGACCATTTTGTGAACAAATCATACAAAAAAACCAGCTCATCAATAGATGAACTGGTTCAATCATTTAACAACTATTATTCAGTTACTGCTGTCTTTGCAACCACTGCTGAGATGACTACCTTGCCGTCAACTAAGTCAGCGCTCAAAGCCTTTTCACCGGGGTTATCCAAGTAGAAATCGGTTACTTGGTCACGAATTTGTTGCTCAATGACACGACGTAGTGGACGTGCACCCATTGCTTCGTCATAACCATCTTCAATCAGATGATTCTTGACCGCTTCAGATACTTGCAATGTCAAGTCTTTCTTAGCCAATGTCTTGTTCACATCATCTAACATCAAGTCAACAATTTGCTTCAAGTCCGCCTTTGTCAAAGCGCTAAACTCAATCACACCATTGAAACGGTTCAAGAATTCAGGGCGGAAGTAAGGTGCCAACTTCTTCATCAAGTCTTCTTCATCACCTGCTGCGCCATGACCAAAGCCGGCGTTTGATGTGGCAATAATGACTGTATTCTTAAAGTTAACCACATTACCTTGACCATCAGTCAAGCGACCATCATCCATCACTTGCAATAGTAATGTCAAAACTTGCGGATTAGCCTTTTCAATTTCGTCTAGTAAGACAATTGAGTATGGATTACGACGTACTTTTTCTGTTAAGGTGTTGCTGTTGTCGTCATAACCAACATATCCTGCCGTCGTACCAATCAACTTTGATACGGCCGTCAAATCAGAATACTCACTCATATCCAGACGGACAATGTTTTCCTTGCTACCGAACATATCCAACGCTAACTGCTTAGCAAGTTCAGTCTTACCAACACCAGTTGGTCCAACAAACAAGAACGAACCAATTGGACGATTACCTTCATCAAATCCCGCACGATTACGACGAATTGCCTTAGCAACCATGTTAACAGCTTCATCTTGACCAATAACTTTACCAGCCAAGCGATCACCAATTGTCTTTAAGCGTTCAATATCTGAAGCACCCATTTGTGCAACGGGAATACCAGTCAAACGTTCAACTGATTCCGCAACATCATTTGGCGTTGCCACAACTTTTGTAGCATCTTCAGCACTATTGATTTTCTTCTCCAAATCAGCAATTTGGTTCTTATATTTCAAGGCTGCTTCATAATCTTCATCACTAACTGCCTTTTCTTGCTTTGCTTTAACATCAGTCATTTGCTTTTCTAGGCTGACCTTGTCTGTCACTGGATTCTTCGCTGACAAATGTGCTGCTGTCATATCCAACAAATCAATCGCCTTATCTGGTAATGACCGTTGTGGAATGTACTGAACCGCATAATCAACCGCTGCTTTTAAAACATCTTCTGGCAATGAGACATGGTGATGCTTCTCGTATAACTTAGCAATACCCTTCAAAATCTCAAGCGTGTCCTTTGGACTTGGTGCATTAACCGTTACTTCGTTGAAACGACGTGCCAAGGCAGCGTTTTTCATGATTGTGTTACGGTACTCATCTTGTGTTGTGGCACCAATCAATGAAATCTCACCACGACTCAAAGCAGGCTTGATAATATCAGCCAATCCCTTACCACCATCTTCGCCACCAGTTGAACCAGCGCCTAAGATTTGATGAATTTCATCAAAGAATAAGATGATGTTACCTGCCGTCTTGACTTCTTTCATCAAGTTTTGGATATTTTCCTCAAAAGCGCCACGGAATTGTGTGCCAGCTTCCAAGCTAGAAATATCAATGCTATAAATTTCCTTATCTTTAATGGCGGCTGGGACATCCCCATTGACAATCGCTTGTGCCAATCCTTCAACGACCGCCGTCTTACCAACACCGGCATCACCGACTAGCACAGGGTTATTCTTGGTACGACGACCTAGAATTTCCGCTGTTTCTTGAATTTCTTTGTTACGACCAATCACTGGATCAAGCAAGCCATCACGTGCCTCTTGCGTCAAATTACGACCAAGCTTTGCCAACATGCCTTCTTGCTTAACTTGTCCCGGTTGTTGTGCCATTGGGCGACCATTACCAGCCACTTGACCGGCTTGCTGACTACCCTGTGGTAGCTGACCACTTTGGCGATATTGCGCAAATTCCTCTGGTGTGACTTCGCGACCGTTAATCAAATAACGACGATTTTCCGAATTCATACCGTTCATATTGCCCATCATGTTGTTAAAAATGTCATTCATATCTGATCCGAATGGATCATTGAAAAAATTATTGTTAGCCATAGTTTAAATTCCCCTTTTTATCTACGTGCTTGTGCTTCCCCAAGCACTTGTTTACTGTTCATCAAAATAAAGTTTCTCAAGTTCTCTGAGCACTTCCCACATTGCTTTGTGTTGTGCCTTCGCGAGTGCGTCAAGATCGCGCATATTCAAGCTCGTTGCGTCTGATTGTGTTTTATTAAACGACTTGTGAATCGTTGTATACCCGTAACCAGAATCCTTCGCCACACGATAAATTGTTAGCGAATTATCATCTAAATATGCTTTAATATCAAATCTCATTGTCAATCGCCGTCCTCGTTAGTTTGACCACGCACACGATTGTGGGCGTAGTCTTGTATAAAGTTGCTGCTTCTAAACATCTAGTTACATCTCCTTTATCAAAAAGAGGCTCGTGAGATTTCATCACTCACTTTTCTTGTTTCTCTCTATATTTATAGTATATCACATTTATGACATAACACAAGTGTAAACTATTAAATTGTTGTTTTATTTTATTACATTAGTTGTTTTCCCCCAGTGATGTCATGATAAACTAGATGTTATTGGAGAATATCATGTCTAAAACACCCTACCATATCAACTTACCTGAAGAAGTTGTCACTGAATTGCACTTACAGCCTGAACAATCATTTCATTTAACTTTACGAAACGGATCGCTCACGCTACACCCAATAGACGGTCAAAATGAAATTCAAACATTATCACTGCGACATTTCCTAGTCCCATCAGTGTTGGCGGCATTGTTATTCATTGGTTATGCACTGTATCAAAGACACTTTCAATTACCATTAGGCGGCGACGATTCAATTGCCAGCGCTGTCATTCTGTTAGGCGAAATGAGTGGTATGCTTAGTTTTTTGGTAACTTATGTTCAAGAAGTTCGTCGTCAACCTAATTCACTCAAGCGCAAAACGAGCTGGCGTGTTTTCCCTGCTTTATTGATTGCTTTTGCGATTATTTTAGCCTTTATAACCTCTGGATTTTTTTGGGCAATTAATTACTTATTTCAAAATGTGACCTTTGATTTATTCACCTCGGTGGTGTTATTTGTTTTATTTGATGCGATTATTAATTTTTTGATGATTTACGCCGCTTTGTCGATTTCAACTTTATTTATTACTGCGATTTTTGTGATGACTATGATTGGCGGCGTCTTAATTGCGATGGTAACCAACAGTTCACGGCTATGGTGGCAATATAACTTGAGTTTTTTAGGAACGGACGGCGCTCTTGACGCTTGGCAATTTAACGCAACGTTGATTTTGGCTGGCTTAATTTGGATTGCCTTAGTCGATTATTTGTTTGTACCACTGCAACAAGTCATGCGTGGCAATCACCGACTGATTGTCTTACGCGTTTTGCTAACATTATCGGCCATCTCACTAGCAGGTATTGGTGCCTTTCCAAATAACGCCGGACAACTGCATTTTATTCATGATCAAATCGCCAACGGCTTAGTCTATTTTATTTTAATTTTGATGGCTGGCAACCGGTGGTTATTACCAAATGCACCGCGTGAATTTATGGTCACTTCATACGTCATTGGTGGTGTTTTGGTCGTCACGATGCTGCTATTTGAAGTCATTGGTTATTTGTCTCTGACAGCTTTTGAAATCATTGCTTTTGGGCTGACATTAAGTTGGATTTTATTACTATTACAAAATATCTACCGGCTGTATTATCATGCCTACCAAACATTTGTCGTCAAAATTTCTTGAGGTGCCTTTCCTTTATCCAAACATGGTATGATTAAGGACGTAACGAACCGCTATTTGGCATTGCAATGCAGAAAGTAAAACATGACAACAGAAAAAAAACGGCCCTACCAAAACGATCACAACAATACACCAAAAAAGACGACTTATAAGCAGTCTTTTAAAGGCAACCGCCGACCCAATCATGGCGCACAAGACGGGGTCAATGTTCGCGTTGGTCAAAATTTCCCATTAACAATCAAACGATTGGGTATTAATGGTGAGGGTATTGGCTATTTCAAACGCAAGATTGTCTTTGTCCCCGGCGCTTTACCAGACGAAGTCGCTGTGGTGAAAGTCACGGAAGTCGAACCAAAATACATCGCCGCCAAAGTGCTCAAAATTCGTGAGAAATCACCACAACGTGTCAAACCACTCGATGAGTACGCTGATACTGTGGGTGGCTTTGAACTTGAACACATGACCTATCCGGCGCAACTCGCCTTCAAAAAAGACGTCATTGCCCAAGCACTCGAAAAATTCCAACCCCGTGGCTGGACACACTATGAATTACGCGACACAATCGGCATGGACAACCCATACGATTACCGTAATAAAGCGCAATTCCCCGTTCGCAAAATTGGCGATAAATTAAGTGTTGGCATGTACAAACGCGGCAGTCATGAACTTGTCGATTTGCCCGTTGTACACACGCAAGACCCAGCCACCATGAAAGTTATCCGCAAGGTCGCAGAACTGCTCGATAAACTGTCTGTCTCCATTTATAATGAAGATAAAAATCGCGGAACTGTGAAAACAATTATCGCCCGTGTTTCACACACAACAGGTGACGTGCAATTGACTTTTGTCACGCATACTGATGGTTTCCCGGGAGATACGGCTTTAATTGCTGCTATCAATCAAGCATTACCTGAAGTCGTGGGTATCTTCCAAAATTACAATCCCGGTCGTACGAGTTTGGTGTGGGGTGAGGAAACGCTCAAATTATGGGGCCGTGACACGATTGAAGAGACCATTCTCGGCAAGACCTTCCAATTATCGCCTCGGGCGTTTATGCAACTCAACCACACGCAAATGACTGTGGCGTATGAAGAAGCATTAACCGCGCTAAATTTGACCCATGCAGATAAACTCGTTGATGCCTACGCTGGTGTTGGAACGATTGGTCTGACATTAGCAGACAAAGCTGGCGAAGTCCGTGGCATGGAAATTGTACCAGAGGCTGTTGATGATGCCAATGACAACGCTGCACGCAATAATATCACAAATGCACATTATGAAGTTGGCACAGCCGAAGCCTTATTTCCAAAGTGGCAAGCGCAAGGCTGGGTGGCCGACGCCTTGATTGTTGATCCCCCACGTACTGGTTTAGACACTGCTTTACGGCGCGAAATTCTACGCACAAAACCCGAGAAATTTGTTTATATTTCATGTAATGCTTCCACATTAGCACGTGATTTAGTTGATCTCGCACAAGTCTATCAGGTTGATTATATTCAAAGTATTGATATGTTCCCACAGACTGCCCGTTGGGAAGGTGTCGTTAAATTAACAAAACGAGGTTAACTATGCGCGGTGTGATACACCATATTGAAATCAATGTTGCTAATTTGGAGAAATCACGTCAATTTTGGCTACCTTTTTTAACAGCACTCGACTATGACCTTTATCAAGAATGGTCGGCTGGCTTTTCAATGAAATTAGGTGACACCTACTTAGTATTTGTCCAAACCGAAGACAACTATTTATCACCAAGTTTCCATCGCAAGCACAATGGTCTAAACCATCTCGCTTTCCATGTCGCCTCACGTCAGGAGCTTGATCACTGGCGTGACTGGATTCATGAGCTTAACCTGAAAGAATTGTACCCGCAACAATATCCATACGCTGGCGGGCAAGATTACCAAGCCCTTTATTTTGAAGATCCAGATCGATTAAAAATTGAACTCGTTTACCAAGAAGTCTGAGTCATCAGGCTTTTTTTATTGTCGCGCTAATGGCTAAAATAACATCTTTTCAAAAGCCAATTTGAACACAAAAAACTCACAATTTTCACAAACATATCAAGTGACAAAAGCCATGTGCGTGTTACCATAAAAGTAACAAATCTATTATTTTATTTTGGAAAGTAGGCACTCTTTTATACCGTTTTATGAGACACTGACTAATAGATTTTGGGGTAGTAAGTTAAATACAATTCAAAATAAAAATTGCAGTTCATATCACGTATAAATACAATTATTGGAAAGCAGGTAAATAGTATGACACAGTCAGATTTTGGCGTTGTTGGCTTAGCAGTAATGGGTCGCAACTTGGCACTCAACATTGAGTCACGTGGTTACACCGTTTCAGTGTTTAATCGGTCTCGCGCGCGAACAGACGATTTGGTTCAAAAGCACGCTGATAAATCATTTATTCCTAGTTATTCAATCCCAGATTTTGTACAATCCATCAAAGCACCACGCCGTATTTTACTAATGGTTAAAGCTGGTAAAGGCACTGATGATGTCATTGATGAGTTACTGCCACACCTATCAAAAGGTGATTTGCTCATTGATGGTGGTAACACTTTCTTCCAAGATACAATCCGTCGTTCAGAAAAACTCTCACAATCAGGCATCAACTTTATTGGCATGGGTGTTTCTGGTGGTGAATTAGGCGCACTTGAAGGACCATCACTAATGCCCGGTGGTCAACGTGAAGCTTATGATTCAGTGGCACCTATTTTAGAAGAAATTGCCGCAAAAGCACCAGAAGATGGTCGGCCAACCGTTACTTATGTCGGTCCAAATGGTGCTGGTCACTACGTCAAAATGGTGCATAATGGTATCGAGTATGGTGATATGGAATTAATCGCCGAATCATACGATATTTTAAAGCGTGTACTCGATTTGAATGCCAATGATTTGGCCAAGACTTTTGCTGATTGGAATAGTGGTGAATTGAACTCATACTTAATCGAAATCACAGCCGATATTCTAACTCGCAAAGATGATTTGGGCTCTGACAAGCCAATAGTAGACGTTATTCTCGATCGCGCCGGTAACAAAGGCACTGGTAAATGGTCATCACAATCAGCACTTGAAGTTGGGGCACCACAATCATTGATTACTGAATCTGTTTACGCACGTTATATTTCAGCACTAAAAGCAGATCGTCTCGTAGCTGCCGATTTGCTAAACGGTCCTGATTTTACCTTTGATGGTGACAAAGACAGCGTCGTAGAAGATGTTCGTCAGGCACTCTACTTTGGAAAAATCATGTCTTACGCCCAAGGATTTGACCAATTACGGATGGCTTCAGATCATTATGATTGGAATCTACCATTTGGTGAACTTGCGCAATTGTGGCGTGCTGGTGCGATTATCCGAGCACAATTCCTACAAAGAATCACTGACGCCTACACAACTAAAAGTGATTTGCATAATTTGCTTTTAGATAGCTACTTTAAAGACATTGCTGAAAAGTATCAAGGTGCAGCCCGCCGTGTTGTTGCACTGGCTGTGTCAGCCGGTGTGCCAACACCATCATTATCTGCTGCGGTCGCCTATTATGATTCTTACCGCTCCGCTGTTTTGCCCGCTAACTTAATCCAAGCACAACGTGATTACTTTGGCGCTCATACTTATGAACGCGTGGATAAGCCAGCCGGTGAAATGTTCCACTATGCTTGGTATGATGAAGCCTAATTTTAACCTGTGGTAATATGTGATTTCATGTTCACTATTTCTCATAATAACTATCTATTTGTTAGTGTAAGAGCTCTGAGACTTAAATCAGAAAACAATAATACTCATTTTAAAGCCATCAAATTTTACTAATTAATTTGGTGGCTTTTGTTTGTATCAAAATGGTGTCGCGGTTTTTTGTCCTATTTTTTTGATGATAATATCTACTGCAACTTCTTGTCTTGACAACTAATTGATAAACGTTTAAAATTAGTATTTGTTTGTTATTTTATTCACATTTTAAGGAGAGTGTTGATGTTTGTTTTAAATAAGCCAAAGGCTAGTCTCAAAGAAATTATTATCAAAAGTGTCTGGTACGGTTTCATCGCCGGTATGATTTCCGGCATGGTCAAAATTGGTTGGGAAAATATTTTTCCACCTCGTACAATTGCCCGTAACCTGATTAATCCGCCACAGCACATGGCCATGCAATTAGGTATCCCCAAAAAATTAGTTGAATCTTACTTCTACTATTCACAAGATCAAAAAGTTTTCTGGTTCACCTTAATTTTGCATTTTTCATTTGCTATTGCCTTTTCAGTCTTGTACGTTTTTGTATCACAATACTGGTCAAAAATTGCCTTGTGGCAAGGTGCCGCTTATGGTATCGTTCTTTGGATTGTGTGGCACGTCATCTTGATGCCCGCCTTTGGAACGGTCCCTGCACCATGGCATCAACCATTCGATGAACATTTCTCAGAATTCTGGGGACATATCGTTTGGGCATGGTCAATTGCCGCAACCGTTTACTACTTAATCGCTAAAGATAAAAAAGGTCATCTTGAAAATATTTAATGCTAAGTTTGACACACAAAGGATAAAATTATCCTTTGTGTTTTTTAATTACAGCTGGTATTCCTCATCAATTTGCATTACAATATCTAGCAATGAAAGAAACATCTTCCGTCAACTTACCCTTTGGAGAACGACATGAAAAAAGACAATTTTGGTCGCAGTGATTTAGATGATACTTTAAACGATGTCACCAACCACCCAGAGCGTGGGTTGGGCTTACTATCAATTAAGGGCACTATAATTTTGGTTATCATCGTGATAATTGCATTATTGATTTATGTGATGACACAATAAAACACACACAACTCATGTTGTGTGTGTTTTTCATGAACATTAATTAAAATTGATCTTTCAACAATTGCTTAATTTCTGCCAAACTAGGTTGGCGTGGGTTACCTGGTGTTGTTTGGTCATTGTAAACCAAATCAATCAAGCTATCCAAAGAATCGTCAAAGTGCTTCTTGTCAACGCCGTTGCCTGACAATGTTTGGTTAACTTCAACTGACGCAGCCAAATCCTTAACAGCTGCAATCAATGAATCAACCAATTCAACATCTGTGTTACCCTTCAAACCAAGGAAACGCGCGATGTCAGCATAGTCCTTTTGTGCTGTATAAGTTTCGTAGCGTGGATAAGGTGTACGCTTTACGTTACCAGTTACGGCATTAAACTTAATCACATGTGGCATTGCAATCGCAATGGCCAAACCGTGTGGCAATTCGAATTCACCACCAGTCTTGTGGGCCAAGGCGTGGTTGATACCCAAGAAGGCGTTAGCAAATGACATACCTGCCAAAGTTGAGGCATAGTGCATCTTTGTACGTGCGTTTTGACCTTCTTTAGTTGGGTTCTTTGGATCATAGTGATAAGAATCAGCCAAGTTATCAAAAATCAACTTAATAGCTTGCAAAGCCCAAGGACGTGTAAATTCTGAAGCCATTACTGAAACGTATGATTCCAAGGCGTGTGACAAAGCATCCAAACCAGAGAATGCAACTGTGCGCTTTGGTACAGTCATCACGAATTCTGGATCAACAATGGCAACTTCAGGTGTTAATTCATAGTCGGCCAATGGGTACTTAACGTGTGTTTCATCATCAGTGATAACCGCGAATGGTGTCACTTCTGAACCAGTACCTGATGTGGTTGGAATTGCAACCATTTGCGTCAAACGTGCATGGTAGAACTTAACAATACGCTTACGGATATCCATGAACTTTTGTTGTAGTTCTGTAAACAAGTCTTTGATAGCATCATTATCTTCCAAGATACCTTCATGACGTGTTGAATATTCGTACAAGAAACGACCAATCTTACCAGCATCCAATGCTGAACCACCACCAAGCAAAATCACTGTGTCAGGCTTAAAGTCAGCCATTTGACGTGCAATTTCAACTGCTTGTGACAAAGTTGGATCAGGCTTAACTGAACCGTAGATGTTTGTTTCGACTTGTTCTTGACGCAATTCAAGTTGGCTCAAAACCTTACCAACGAAGCCGAATTGCACCATACCAGGGTCAGCCACGACGAAGGCGCGCTTAACTGATGGTAATTCTTGCAAGTAAGTAATCGCGTTTGCTTCATAATAAACTTCCTTAGGCAAACGGATCCACTGTGGACGGTTACGACGACGTGCAACAGTTTTGATGTTAAGCAAGTCGTATGTTGACAAGTTGTGAGACAATGAATTCTTCCCCCATGATCCGGTACCAAGCGTCAATGATGGACGCATAGCATCTGTATAGATATCACCAACACCACCAATTGAATCTGGTTGGTTAACTAAGATACGTGATGCACCGATTGCATCAGCATATTCTTTGATGAATGGGTCATCTTGTGAACCAATTTGGATAGCAGCGTTGTGACCAGCACCTTGATAGTTCAACAATGATTGAACTGTTTCAATGGCTTCTTCACGCTTTTCAACTTTATAAATTGACAATAATGGTGACAACTTTTCTGATGACAAAGCTTCACCAATGTTCTTTTGATCCAACTCGAACAGCAAGACATCTTTGCCTTCAGGAATCTTAACACCAGCTTGTTCAGCAATCCAACGACCTGACATACCAGCAACTGGTCCGGCTACACCGAAACCTTCGGCGTTTGGCTTGAAGACGTAATCAGCAATCTTCTTGTAGTCTTTCTTAGGCACAAGGTAAGCACCTTGTTCTTGTAACTTAGCCAAAACTTCGTCGTAAATTGGCGCTTGGATAACCGCTGAGTTTTCAGTGGCACAGATCATACCATTATCAAAACGCTTTGACAAAAGTAAGTCTGACACCGCACGGTCAGTATCTACGGTTGCATCCAAGTAGATAGCACCATTACCAGCACCAACACCCATTGATGGGTTTCCTGACTTCAAAGCGGCGTTAACCATCGATGGACCACCAGTAGCCAAAATTGAAGCGATGCCATGATTTTGAATTAAAGCAGTTGTAGCGTAGATTGAAGGCTTTTCAATCCATTGGATAAAGTTCTTGGGTGCACCAGCTTTCACAGCTGCTTCATAAACGATTTGTGCAGCGTGAACTGATGACTTTTGTGCTTGTGGGTGGAATGCGAAGATAATCGTATTACGCGTCTTAGCTGTCAACATTGACTTGAAAATCGTTGTTGACGTTGGATTAGTTGTTGGTACGATACCAGCTAATACACCAAGTGGTGCTGCTAATTCAACCTTTCCTTGGATTTTATCTTCATTGATAACGCCAACTGTCTTGTCAAACTTAATCGCGTTATAAACGGATTCAGAGGCAAAACGGTTTTTGGTATCTTTATCTTCAACAACACCTCGACCAGTTTCATCGTGGGCTTCATGGGCCAACAATAGTGAATTTTCAGAACCAGCTAATGCCATTGCGGCAACAATTTTGTCAACCTGTTCCTGTGAAAATGTTGAAAATTCTGCCAAAGCTTTTTGTGACTTTTCGACCAATTCGGCCGTCATTTTTTCAGCTTGAGCTGTCAATTCAGCTTTTTCTTCAGGTGTCAAAACCTTTTTAGCGGGCTTCTTTGCAGTTGCTTCTGCCATAATTTGTGCTCCTTTTTGTTTGCTCATTTCTTAACAATCTAAGTATATAATAAGTGTCAAGAAAAAGCAACACTTTTAATTTTTATTTGTTAAACGCCTGATAAATGTACGTTTGAAAGCGCTTACAAACACAGAAATAGTATTGTGTACTTAATCACAGTATCGGCATATTTTTTAATATTACGCCTACGGCTTATTATATAACTATTCTATGAAGAAAGTGTAAACATTGCGCCCTAAATGTTATGAAATCGTGAACTCTCAATCTAAATGTACCAAGCACTTTGCGACGACAATGCTATAATAAGATAATATATTAGCTTGAGGATGAGACAACATGTATTATATTGACGGACAATTTTACCAGTTAGGGTACAAACAAAAAATTAGTTTTTTCGTTGTATCTTTAATTATCAATTCTTTTGGAAATGGTTTGAGTGTGGCAACTGCAATGGGATCAGCTCCTTGGACGGCTGGTGCTGCCAATTTATCCAATCTAACTGGTGCGCCGATCAGTTTATTCCTTGCTTTTTTTGCTACGAGTGTCGCTTTCTTGAACATGTGGCTCGCCATGCACTTTAATTGGCCCCGTTTAATTGGCAATATTGTGTTTGGCATGTCGTTTAGTTTGTTGGTTGGCGTCTTTGCTAATCTCTTTGTCTCCTTAGGCATTCGACATCTTGCTTGGTGGTGGTTACTTCCAATCGATATTTTTGCGGTGTGGACGATTGGTGTTGCTATCTCAATTTATCAGCGTGTCAATTGGATTCTACATCCCCTTGATGACTTGACCAACATTTTACGGTTTGATTATTTTCACGGCAACGCTAGTAAAGCGCAAATGAGTAACTTTGCTGTTGCCATTGGTATTTCAGCAGTTTGCTTCCCTTTCAGTCATCAGCTTGTGGCTTTAGGACTAGGCACAATTGTATCTTTTCTTTTCCAAGGCCGTAACATCGCTTGGGCCGACCGACATATTTTTAAACGGCTTGTCCATGGTGATATCACAGGTCAAGCCTAAAAAAGTGTGAGTTGAAATTTATCAACTCACACTTTTTTTAATCAATATTTTGAGCTGCCCAATGATTAATTGGACCAAATTGGTGGCCAACCGCTATTTCGCTAGCAATAGCTGCCGTTGTCACATCATGCGCGATACGAATGGCATTAGCGACTGACTGTCCTTTTGCAATTTCAGCTGCAATGGTGGCACTTAACGTATCGCCCGTACCGTTGATATGTGTCGTATCAAAATAAGGATGGCGCAGCCAAAAATCTGATCCATCAGCTAGTAACACGTAGTCTGCAACTTCTTGTTGGTCATCTTGATGATGCCAACCTTTCACAATGACATTCTGAACACCTAGTGCCTGAATGTCCCGTGCTGCCGCTGCTTGGTCTGTTTCGCTTTGAATTGTTCGTCCTGTTAACAATTGTGCCTCAAAAAAATTAGGCGTGGCAACAGTTGCCAATGGTAGCAGCTGTTGTTTCAAAGCTTTGAACGCTTCATTTTCTAATAATTGTGCCCCATGTTTCGTAGTAATAACGGGATCAACGACCAATGGCCCAAAATCGTAAGTCTGATATGCCTTAACTACCGTGCCAATTAAAGCTGCATCAGACAGCATTCCCGTCTTACTAGCTTTGATTTTAAAATCATCAGCCAAAGCTTCAAACTGTTGGGCAATAAACGCCAACGGTAATGTTTCCGCTGCGTGGATACCGTAAGAATTACCCGCAACAGCTGCCACTAGAACACTCATACCATACGTCTTACGAATAAAAAAGGTGTGTAAATCAGCTTGCATACCAGCTGATCCATCAGAATCAGAACCGGCAATTGTTAATACTTGAGGAAATTCGTTTGTCATCATAACCTGCTTTCAAAAAAACAGCCGAAGCTGTTTAACTAAAAATTATTTTTGTTGTGCGGCGTACCACCGGATTATTTAGAAAGAAATAGGTGATAGCAACTTGGATTGGGTACATAATTAAGTTTTTGATAATTCTTGGTATTGCGAACGCCACCAATGATGGCCAATCATGCGCTGTGTGATACATGATTACCAGCCAAGCTGTGTTCATCACAATGTTAGTGATGAGCAACACCAAGCCAACGGCAACAATAATTCGCCATAGACTTGTGTGATCTTGACGATAATAAGCTAGCGCATAAATTAATGTTGAAACAACCGCAGTTAAAGTAAAACCAATGAAGAAGACACCGGGATTAACAATCGTGATATTAACCACGTCTAATACGGCAGCAATCAACATCGACCACAGCGGACCATACCACTTGGCAATCAAAGACATTGCCACGAACGAAAAGCTGACTTGTATCACGTTCGTCCCAACAGTGAATTTGTTTAATGCCATGTCAATGGCCATTAAAAATGCCAAAACAACAAACTGGCGCGTGTCTAATTTTGACAGCGCCCATGTACGCGATGTACTTTCCATAATAAAGAACCTCCGAGTGGAGTGTTCACCTATATGATTATATTGGTGAATGTGATTGATGCACCGCACACAAGCGTGTTTCGTCAGCGACCCACATTCCGTTTCCGCTGCACTTAACGCGCATCAATCTACCCCGATTTTATTTTGTCTTATCGACAACGAACATTGTAACACCAAATGAACCGAACGTTGGTATTAAAGTTAGCTAATTGTTCGTAAAAAAACGCCACCTCTAGGCAGCGTCTTATTCTGGTAAAATGATTTGCGTTGAAGGGCCTTGTGGTTCAGCCTGTTCAGGTTGCTCTTGGATTAAGAAGCTGGGATAAAGTGTCAATGACTTTTCTTCAAAGCCCACAACAGATGAGCCCAACACACGTGTGATTAACTCCATCAAACGTTCTTCAAAAGTATCTTTATCAATATCTTCAATTTCTGCCTTGAGTGATTGTTGGTACATATTGATGTGCAAGTTAGGAATTAAGGCGTACTCTCGTCCAACTAGACCAGCCCATTCTTCAAACACTTCTGCAGGTATCTCTTCATCCTCATTTTGAGCAATAGGCATAAAATTGGCACTGAATGTATTGCCAGCACCACCCTGCTCATCAAATTCCTCTTGTGTCATTTCGCCATTACTTAATTCCGTTGCGTATTCAAAATCAAACGGGCGACGTTCGTCAAAAATATGGATAAAGCCTGCTGTTGCTTGCGTTTCATCCGCAGCGTCAACGACACGCAAAATGCGATCTCTTTGGCCATTAAAAAGTTGTTGTGTGTAATATGCCATTATTTTTCTCCAATGTAGTGTTACTACATTTTAACATAAGTCACGACCAAAACTGAATGCGAATCCCGAATTAAATGAGGTCATGACATAGCGTATGTCTTGAAATCATTGAAGTTATTGTGCATGAGCTTCTCATAATTATTCCAAGCCGATTGTGGTTGAATCGCATAAACGGCTGCCAAAATATTATTGTATGCCACTCGCGCCTCGTATTCATTACCGACAACGATGAGCGTTTTTATCACGGTCATCAATTTACGAATAACGTTCGTATACCAATCGCTAATAGCTGGTTCAAGACTATCAACAAGATCAAAATCACGCTTAGTGTCATCATTTGCTTTTTCGTGAAACGCTCGCAATGTGTACCGATAGATTACAGTGAGTAATGCTTGTTGACGTACGACTTCCATTTTGAAACCAGCCTGTTGACAAGCTTGTTGTTGCATCATTGTTTTGCGTACAAACGGTAAAATTGTTTGCAAATCCTCGTAGCGTAGATTGTCCATGATATCTAATAACAAATTCGCATCCATCAGCGAGAAATAATGACGTCTGCACAAAATATTACGAGCTGTTGGTAAAATTTTTTTAAATAATTTTCCCGCAACCTCTTCCGAATCATGTGCTTTGATTTGTGTAATAGCTGTTCCAATCGCTGCAACATCTTTGGTTTGTTTGTATATTTGTAATGCGTTTTCCACCATTGCTTCATCAACAATTAGCGCTTCTGGTTGTGACTGCATGTTGGTATTGACCGCTTTTAATGAACGCGCATACAACATAAACTCGTCAAGTGACACATGAATCACTTCCAAAATCGAGAGTAATCTGCTCATTGCAAGATCACCCGACCCATTTAAATAACCATAGAAACGACTACGTGAAATATCAGCGTGTGCCAAAATGATTTTTACTGGCACACCCTTTTCCCTAATAAAAAACTTTAATGCTTCATTATAGTGATTTTCATCAATATGAAAAGCCATGATATATTCTCCCCTTGCTTTCGTTAACTATTTCACATGTAATAATAACACATTGTTGTCCTAAAATGTAATATATTATCGTATGTATTCACAATTTGAACACCAAAAAGGCAAACAAAAACCACAAAATCGTTATTGATTTTTGTGGTTTAGGTCACATTACATTTTTTCTTCTAGCGTCACATTTGGGTATTTATCATGGAACCAATTGAGTGCAAACTTGTTTTCAAATAAGAAAACTGGGGCGTCATAACGGTCTTTAACAAGTAAATTACGAGATGAACCCATTTTTTCGTCAAGTTCTTCTGGTTTAATCCAACGTGCCACTTTTGAACCAATTGGTTCAAATTGAATTTCGACGTTGTATTCATTTTCCATACGGAACTGGAACACTTCAAATTGCAATTGTCCAACGGCACCAATGATGTAATCACCACCGTTCCAAGACTTGTAAAGTTGGATTGTACCTTCTTGTACCAACTGTTCAATGCCTTTATGGTAAGACTTTTGCTTCATCACATCTTTGGCAATCACACGGTTAAACAATTCAGGGGTAAATGTTGGCAAATCAGGGAACTGCACACTCTTTTTGCCAGCATAAATCGTGTCACCAATCTGGAAGTTTCCGGTATCATAGACACCAATGATGTCTCCGGGTACTGCTGTTTGTACATTTTCACGCTCTTCAGCCATGAACTGTGTGACATTAGAGAGCTTTAATTTCTTGCCATTTCGCTGTAAAGTGACATCCATACCTCGGTCAAATTCACCACTGACAATACGAACAAAGGCAATGCGATCACGATGACGTGGATCCATGTTGGCTTGAATTTTGAAGACAAAACCAGTAAATTGTGGACTGTCTGGCGAGATTACTTGATCGTCAACTGTTGTCACAGCAGCAGGTGCCGGCGCATAGGTCAAATATTCACGCAGAAATTCGGTGACACCAAAATTCACCAAAGCTGACCCAAAAAAGACTGGGGTCAATTTGCCATGAGCAATTTTATCGGCGTCAAATTCGTTACCCGCATCACGTAATAACTCAATTTCATCCATTGCTTCACTGACAACTTCTGGGTGATCACTGGCATTTTTGAAAGGTACTAATTCATCTTTTTGCAAATCATAAATGCCTTGCAAAATTTGTCCTGATCCAACTGGCCAGTTCATTGGATAGGCTTGAATACCTAAAATAGACTCTAATTCATCAACCAAATCAAGCGCTGGTCGTGCATCTCGGTCAATCTTGTTGAAGAAAGTAAACACGGGAATACCACGTTGCGACACAATCTCAAAGAGCTTTTTTGTTTGAGGCTCAATTCCCTTAGCTGCATCGACAACCATGACAACTGAGTCAACCGCCATCAGCGTTCGATAGGTATCTTCAGAAAAATCCTCGTGCCCCGGTGTGTCCAAAATGTTAATTCGCTTACCTTCATAATCAAATTGCAACACTGACGAGGTCACTGAGATACCACGTTGCTGTTCAATTGCCATCCAGTCCGACGAGGCCAGCTTATTTGAGCCACGACCTTTAACCGTTCCAGCTTCACGAATCACGCCACCATGCAACAATAGCTGCTCAGTTAAGGTTGTTTTACCAGCATCGGGGTGAGAAATAATCGCAAAAGTCCGCCGATTTTTTAGTTGTTCTTGAAAGTTTTCCATAGTACTTCTATTCTACCCGAAAAACAAGTCGACGGCTAGCTTTTTAATCAACAGCCACTAAATCAAACACGTTAAGAAACTTAACAAAACTACTGACAACATTTCAATTAGAAAGTGCCCTTTTTAATCGAAATAGTGTTTCACGTGAAACATTTTTCATAACAAACATATTCACTTATAAAACTTACAAGGGTTTTGTCTTTTTTGATGATAAAATTACGCGATCTTACTGACAACATTAACTATTCAGAAGGCGTATCACCAAGTGTCCAGACGACACTAGTGTGAATTGATTTTCCCAACAAATTAGACACATCAACACTCGCTGGAACTAAAATCGCATACCCAATATCTGTACTGCTATTGTCAAGTGGAATAACTTCTTGATGCGCAATGGGACTATTATCGACGGTTTTCACGAGCGTGCTAGTCCCGCTAGAAATTAAGTTAATCTCATCAGAAGTTAGCTGTACTAAAGCCATACTATCGGTTGTAGCTACTACTGACTCTGAATCATCATACCAATTATCGTCCTCAGTACTGACAGTCACTGTATACCCATCATTACTATCAAGCCTGTCGTCAGTAACTGTTAACTCAGCATCTCCCTTATATAACACGAAATGTCCAAGGCCTGACATAAATGTCTGGTTATCTGTATCCTCGAGATTACTCGTATCTAAGACACCAAAATCCATATCATCAACAGACATGCTCAGTTCACCATTCTGGAACTGAATGTAACTACTGACAATAGTATCAGCTGAAATTGTAATGGGCGACTGGGCAATTAGTGCCGTTAAAATCACAATAATGATTCTATTGACTATTTTCATAACTAACCTACCTTTTATAACTACACATATTTACCTACCAGAATCAACATATATTATTATTGGACTGCCAATAACTGCGTTTCCAGCACTTGATAAAGGGAATGCCATTTAAGCACACAGCAGCGCAATAGCAGTCCCCTTATTTTTTGATTTTGTAAGTTTTATTGATTCGTAAGATGTTTTTTGGCATTTATCAAGAATACTTTGCCACCTTGTACGCTTAAAATTTAAAAATGATGGGACAAAGTGACACTTTAATAAAGTTCTACCGATTAACCCCTAGAAATGCTTAACATCATTATTGACGCTCTGCTTCTTTCGACGTTGCCACCAAAACAGAATGATTGCTATAATGACTGCACCGGCTAACACAAGCCACCACCAATTAAAGCCCTCATCATGAACAAGCGTGACATCTTTATCATTCAACTTCTTAGCTTCCTCATTAGTGATTGGGAAATCTTTTGTAAAATGCCAAGTGCTTTTTTTCGACTTAACTGTCATGTTCATCGTATATTTGCCGGGTTTGAAAGCATGTCCGTCAAGAGATAGCGGATATGCAAAAACTGAATTTGGCGTTATCTGCATCTTGCTTTTTTTGGCTTCATATAACACTTTTTTACTATTTTTACGTGTTACTTTGGATGTAATTGAAATACCATTCAAATATGCTTCCGTCGTGCTATGCAATTCTGAAATAATCGCATTGCGCGAACTGATTTGCCCAGCATCTACCTTTTCAAGACTAAGATTTTCTTTGACATCTGTTTTCTCAGCCGTTTGTAGCACAACACCAATAGCATAAGCGTAGCGATTACGAATCGTAACGCCAGCTTTTTTTGACGCGTTACTTTCTGTTGCAGTGGCAGCTTGTGTAATTGTGATACCACCCGCCACAATACCTTGCCATTGCTTATCAGGAATTTTAACCTTTATTTCTAACTTTTTTGTACTATTAGCTGGCACTTCAACTTGTTTCGGCAACTCAGCGACTTTTCCAAAATCAAACGGTGCTGACTTATCTAATTTATTTTTTGAGGGACCATATTCAGCCACACCGTTAATATTAGTTTTAGCAGCCGCTGCTGCCGTCGTCACTGTTTGTGATTTGTCAGTCGTGTTAGTCAGATTGACAACAAGCGTTTGCTCGTCATTGGGTTTTACTAACAAATCAAAATAAGTATGATCCTTGTTAACTTGATTTTCTGGCAAAACAGCACTAACACGCATCCCCATAGCTCCTGAATCAGCAGATGACGATGACGACTCATCACCATGCGCTAATCCAAGTAATGGTGTCATAGAAAATGTTGCTGTCGCTAAAATAAGGCCAATTTTTTTAATTAGCATAACTTTTTACCTTCTCAACTTCAATTTATAGTTTTACTATACCAATAGTTTGTGACCTCACTTTGCGCATTTTGTGGATAAAATGGGAATTTTTTGTGTCCTTAAATCGCAATAAATGACGAAACACCTAATTAACAAAAAAGATTGGCAGATCACAACACTTTCTTCACAACTCGTCACAATCTATTCGAAAGTTATTACCAATTTAAACTAACCCATTTGATACACTAAACGTAAAGAAGAATTGAGGGTAAATTTGTATGAAAAAATATTTATTGGGTAGCCTGAGTTTTCTAGCGCTGGCAATGGCACCTGTAAGCATAGCGTTAGCTGATGGTCACCACACTTCAAAAGCGACAGTACGGCTTTCTGGGAATAAACCAATTACAATTATTAACAATGACACACCAGTGAAGCCAATTAACAACACTGCTATGTCAACAATTGGCTCAGATGGTATATACGTCGCTTATGCTTCTGAACTAAATTTTTCGCCAATCATCGATAGTTTAGCAAGTAAAAAAAGCAATGAAAGTCTTCTATTAAAAACAAGTCACACCTTATATCCTTCCGCAGATCAGGTGCTCTTGAATAATAAGCAAGTGAACGTCAATCCATTCGTTCAAGTGCATACTGTTTCGAATGCACATGTCTGGTGCGCATCCGTGATTCAAACCGGTGACTTTAAAACAGCTGATGGTGAAACACTTGCCAATGCACAACTAAAAGTTAGTACTACTGATCATAATTTAAGCGGTACCGAATTAGGATCAACAGCTAATACACGGGATTACAATAATCAAGCTTTTGCCGATCAGCAAGCAGTTTGCATGATGATGGGCGAAGAAACAACAGCTGCGGGTGATTGGACCAACACATTTGGTCAGAAAAATAATGGCAAAAGAAACTATGTTGTTGGTGGTTTTTCATTAGACATTCCCGCGGGAACCACTATTATGAATAAGCATTATCAAGCAGAATTAACTTGGATTATGAACGATGTCCCATTGGTGTCATTATCATAAAATAGTAAATTAAAGGAGCGGATATATCTACTATCCGCTCCTTTAATTTACTATTTTCAGAATAACTTTTTGATATCAATCATTGTTAAAGAAATGCTATCTATACTAAACTTGTGGAATATCACTTGTCGTCCAAGTAATTGTTGTTGTTAGCGTCTTGTTTTTAAGCGCACTCACATCAGCATTATTAGGGACAAAAATTCCAAAATTAACATGATCCGTCGAATCCTCATCGTAATTAAAACTACGTTCGCTATTCTCACCTAGAATAGGCGAGTCAACGTCCATAACAACAGCGCCAGGACCATACAATATGTTTAAATCGTCATCTCCTGGATCTTTCATAAATAACACCAATTTCGTAACATCAGCAACCTTATCCTCACCTTGATACCAATCCCCATCAGTTGATGCAGTAATACGAAAACCGTCTCGTGAATTAAATCTTTTATCCGTCGCTACTAACTTTGCATCCCCTTGATAATATTTCATATGACCTAATGATGTTTGAAAAAATTGAGCCGTAGTATCATTATTTTGTAGCGATGTTACATCTATTTCACCAAAATCAAGAGATGGCACTGAGATATCAATTGCCCCATCTGCAAAATTGATACTAGAATGTGACGTATCGGCTTTAGCTGATACATTCATCATCAAAAAAGACGATATTAAAATACTAATAACAACAATAACGTGACACCCTTTTAATATTTTTTTTAGCATTATTAATCTTTCCACCATCCTACGATTGCAAATTTTACGCTAACTATCACTGTTGGGCCCATTAACAATTGACCATGTATACTCTGCTTGATAACTTTTTGATTTTAAAACTATATTGCGGGGTAACTCAAGATATATACCATTTTTAATGCGTTCATTACTGTTGTAAGTAGCTGTCCCAGCTCTATTACCGTTGCTGCCTGCTTCAATATTCGTTTGATTTTTCAGCGATCCATATTCGTAGCTCATAGTGCCAAAACTATCTGCTGATGGTCCAGCCGTCATCTCTAAACTATCTGGTCCAAAAGTCCATTCCGATCCAGCGCCTACTTCGCCACCCCAATTTTGAGTAAAATGACCCGTCGTATTAATTAATCCGGAGATGCTGTAATCAAAAAAGGGCACAGTCCTCACCAATAAGTTCGGTTGAACATCAATTTTATCACTCCCAGCCTCACGATACATACCTTGGAAAGGTTGCGTCATACGTACAGAAATGCTTAGAGGTTGATCATCTTTATCAGAACGTTGATCCACAATTTGCAAATATGGTCGTGTGATAACAGATTGATCTCCCACTTGTTGCACATTAGAAAGTGGCCAAACTTTATAACTCGTGTCTGATTTTTGCACAACTTGTTCATCGTCAAGTGAGCTCTCCGTTATTTCACCAAAGTTCAAGACTGGGAAATGTGTAAAACCCACACCATCTTCGATAATAATACCTTCATTTTCTTGGTTTATTACCTCTCCCACTGTACCCCAATCACTATTAGTATTAATGTTATTTAGCAACGAATTATTGGACACATTGAACTCTAATCCATTCGTTACAGACCCATACTCAATTGAATCTGCAGCAACTGTTTGGTTTATAAGAATCGATAGACTAATAACCGTTGCAAAAGTTAATATTTTTTGTAACATTATATTTTCCCTTAGTCGTCTCCAGGTACACTTGTTAGCGTCCATTGCATTATCGGCGTTTTTATATCATCATAAATATAATCCGCAACCGAATACTTTTTCAAACTATTTAACGTCAAATACCAGCCCTGACCATTACTTACTTTGTTCCAAGATGTATCCAATTCCACAACCATATCGCCATTATTTCCGTTAGGGGCCGTAGCAACCAATAATGAATCGCCTTCGTTACTCAAAAATGAACTATCATTTGTACTGTTAACATACTCAAGTTGTAACTCATCATCGCCAAAAGAGCCTTTATCAACCAATGACGCTTGCATCTGCCAAGGTGTTGTTTTTTGAATTGTGCCATCAGCAACTATTAAGTGACCGTAGTCCAGACTCAAATCAAGCGGTGCCCGATTAAATAAGCCATCCTTGCCACGTTTCAGATTACCAAATGTCATTTTTTCAACTGTATCAGCTATGATTGGCAATGAATCATCTGCAGCAATTAACCGATACCCAACTGCTTCTGCCAAATAATCATGATAAGTATAAGTCGTTCGAGTTGATTCTGCTTCAACACCTTGATCATTTCCAATAACCCAAAACTCCAGTCCTTCACCAACTTCAATTGGATCATCTTGATGGGCATTATTATAATCAGTCATATTAAATGACCATTCTTTCCCATCACCATTCGCAGAATTATTAGCTTTTGTTAGTGTTGCTAACGTGACATACTGTTCAGCATTGTCTTCACCATTAATCAGAATGTTATCCGCAGCCATTGATGTTTTAAAAGTGATTGTGCCACCAACAACATTCACTGCGGGCAAATCATAGACTTGTGGTGCGTAGGTTGGTGTTGATGCCACCTTTGTTTCATAGGTTCCACCATCCACTGTGACAGACACTGTATCATCACCCTGTTGATATTTAACATGGTTATTTGCATCACCGCCTGGAATTGAGAAGTCTTGACTTCGATTGCTTTCAAAAACAAAAATACCATTGCTATTTGTCGTTACTGTGTTTTGTTTAACGCCAACCTGATTGCTTTCCCATGTCACTTGTTTGTTAGCACCACCTGTGCTTTCAAAGTCAGCAATTCCATCACACTCAGCATTTGGCAATGCAAAATTAGGAATCAGTTTTTCTGATATACCATATTGACCACGAATATACCGATCCGCATCACTAACTGCTTCTTCTTGGTTTTCGGCGTCACTAATCAGCGCCAACTTTGCATCTGTATCAGCTTCAGACATAGGCACCCATTTAAGCCAGTTAAATACGTATGACTGAATTTCAAAAACACGATAGTATCTGTTATTACATAAAGCACCTGCCGAACCAGTAACTTTTGATTCAGGCGTTTCTTTTAAACTATAATAACTACTATCTGTAGATCCAACTTGAGTTTCTTGCATCATGTCTGCAATACCAACTCGTTTCCAACTACTATATCCGGCAGGGGCATTATAAGTTAAATGATTGCCATTATTATAATTCGTGACAGAACTGTAAAATGAAACATCTGAATGCTTGACGTTTAATTGCATATACCCAGTTGTATATCCCGTCCAATCAGCACCAGCAACATCGGCATCAGTTTCTCTCTTATGATTTGCAATTAACATATATTTTGGTGATTCAACGTTAAAAACAATCCCGCCATTGGTTTCGTTAACACCAGCAGGAATAGAGAATGTCTGACAGCCCTGACCACTTTTTAAATAGAAAGTCGCATCATCGGCAATGTTAAATTCTCCTCGAACGAGATTAGCAGGTGCTTGAATAACACCAGAATAATCAGAAGCAGTCGTGTTAGTCCCGTTCATTGCCAAGATACCAGCAGAGGCAACGTTAATTTTGGTTGTCAACATGTTAACGGCGCTACCTCGGCGTGACTGAAAAACAAATCCATCATCTTTGACATTCATCATCAGCGTGCCAGCAATGTTAAGATTACTAATGGCGCCATCTATCACACCATTTTGATATAATAGACTGGCATTATTTGTTGCGCCAAAATTTAACCGTGACATGTAAACTTTGGCACCTTTTTCAATATCAATATTTTTAGCAATAGTATTAGTATAATTTTGGTACGTTCCTGAGCTACTACCTGAATAGTAGTTATTGTATAACGCCCATGTATTTGCTAAATAACTAAACGAATTTACACCAATAACCCCCGGTACATTATCATGAATACCTCTATAACGGACTGAGGCATCAGCATGAATATTTGAGCCCATCAGTTGAGTACCTCGGGTTTGCATATCAATATGGTTATAAAGCGCGATGTTCATACCCGGTACTACAAAGGCAGACATGGTATTACCTGCGTCGGTTGCAGGATCATTATCAATCGCCACTGTTACGTCTGATAATGTTAACGTGCCACCAATATCACCTGACGCGCTAGTTGTGCCACGATACAAGATACTATTACGAAAATCGGACATACTTTTAAAGTCATCTGCACTTGCTGAAGTAAACGTTAAGTGATTAATATTAATATCAGGCGCCACACCAGTTGATACTGGTAAACCGTAATATCGCGTTACAATCCTTGTATTAGTTGTGCCCGACGCCCGTCTAACAGTGAAAACGGATGAACTCAGATTGATAGTTTTATTGTTAGATGTAATTTCAATATTATTAGCTCTAGGCTTTAGTGCGTCCGCCATATAGTCATCGACTGCCTTTTCTGCATTAGAGATTGTGGGCGCCGCTGTACCAGTTTCTTGTGTTCTCAACTCAGTATCATACTTCAAATCAATATCATCAGTTACTGTTATTTTAGTCACAGCTGGGGTATTCCATGCTTCCGTAAACTCAGCTGCATTGGTTACTGTTACTTGCCCAGCCATATCTAATAAGGATATGTCACGTTTAGTGCTACTTGTTTTAGAATGATCTTCAGATTCAACTTCAGTGGTCTTTTTGTTGCTTTTATCTATCTTTGTGTCGGAAGATTCTGTTTGTGCTTCCTTTATCGCTTCTTTCACTGTTTCGTCTGATGCCATGACCTTTTGCTCATCACGTACTGATGTTGCCATTGAACTCGTTGCATTCACTTCATCAGCTGCAACCATCATTATTGGTGAAATTAAAATATTTATTAGTAATATCGATAGGCATATTGATATTTTAATTTTCATGTTGTCATTTCTCTCTTGTATACTTATATTTACATTTTCTTTTGATAATAACATTATTTCACAATAACGCGACTATATTATGAAATAAATGTGTCCAAAAAATGTCTTTTTATAAACAAATAAAAGTCACCTAATCATCCGTCATTTTTGATAAAAAAAATCAATTACTAGCTATAAGTTAGTAATTGATAGATGACATTTCATTGTCTTATCAAATTTTTTCAGAAATGGTAACACATTTTATTTTAATGCATTGTCGTAATCACGCCTGTCATGCCAAGCAACAAGAAGATCACACCAACGATAATACGGTAGTAACCAAATGCCTTGAAGTCGTTATTTTTGATGTAATTCATCATGAACTTAATCGCAAACAACGCCACAATCCAAGAAACCACAAAGCCAAATAGCATAACCAAGCCTTGCATACCCGTGAATGAGCCACCTTCATGGAAGAACTTGAACATCTTCAACAGCGTGACACCAAACATCACCGGAATTGATAGGAAAAATGAAAATTCCGCAGCGACAAAGCGTGAAGCACCAAGAATGATGGCACCAAGAATCGTGGCACCTGAACGAGATGTTCCCGGTACTAATGACAAAACTTGGAACAAACCAATGTAGAGCGCTAGCTTAAACGTGATTTGGTTGACGTCTGTAATTAAAGGCGCAATACCCTTTTGACGATTTTCAATCACAATGAAGATCACACCATAAATAATCAACATAGCTGAAACAACCCAGAAATTCAGCAAATGCGCATCCATGAAGTCATTCAGCAATAAACCAAAGACCACAGCGGGCAAGACACCAACGGCCACACGAATCCACAGGCGCCATGTTTGGAACTTTTCACGGTCTGTTTTTTGGGGTGAAAATGGATTCAGTTTGTTGAAATAAAGTTGAATCACGGCAAAAATGGCACCCAATTGAATGGCATAGTCGAAAAATGGGGTGAAAGACTTCGTCCACACAGCGCCGCCGGGGATTTTCATCAGTGTTTCCGCCAAAATAATGTGCCCTGTTGATGATACTGGCAAAAATTCTGTCAGGCCTTCAACGATACCAATAATGATTGATTTAATCAGATCTAGCATGTGTCTAAACGCGTTTCAGACTGCTTATTAACAGTCAACGCTTTTCCTTCCATATTGAGAATAGTTCCATTTTATCATATTTGCTGCTTGCTTTTTCATAAATCACGTGGTATTATATTTATTGTTGTGAAACAGATGATATGGTCAGCTAGCTCAGTTGGTAGAGCAACGGACTCTTAATCCGTGGGTCCAGGGTTCGAGCCCCTGGCTGACCACTATATCAGCTATCAGAATTAATTCTGATAGCTTTTTTTGTGATTAGATGTCAAAAAAAAGCCTTTCGGCTCAATCTTCAACGGCATAATCATTGACATGTAAGGAATCGAGAAAGTCATTTGCGTCTTCTTTTGAAATGATGCCCTTTTCAATATTACCAGCAACAATTTTCTTAATCTCTTGACGAACTTGATTTTTCGTCCCGTCAGCGACGATAATCACCGTACGCTTCAAATCATCATGCCAGGTAACGTTGACTGGCCCCCAAGTATCCAAGTGCTGATCAATTACCCATTGCTTAACGTGTGATTGTGTCAATGCCATATTTTAATTTCTCCTGCAATTATTTAACAGCTATATTATAGCTCAAAAACAATAATATCACATTGATTTTGTTTAAATTTTTAGAGTGAAATAAAGATACTGGCATACATCAAGCCAGCGCCACCGAGTACAAATAGATGCCAGTAGACATGCCCCATAGGAATCTTAGGAATTAGATAAAAAATTGTCCCCGCAGAATAGGTTAAGCCGCCAGCCAAAAGCAACCAGAAGGCTGTGTGTGACAATACGCCCCACAAGATTGGCATTGCCAAAATAATCAGCCACCCCATCACAAGGTAAATGACCACCGACACCCATGGCCAGCGTCCGACAAAGAATAAGTCATAGACAAAGCCGGCAATCGTCATTGCCAAAATAGCACCCCAGATACTCCAGCCGACCCATCCTTTGATTAGTAGCCAAGTGTACGGCGTATAGCTACCTAAAATCACTAGATAAATACCCGCATGGTCGAAAAATTGAAATATTTTGGCCGCACGCGTGAATACCAACGAATGAAACAAAGTTGATGCAAGCAAAAACAAGCCAACTGTGGCGATATATATGATTATCGCTGTCAACTCGAAAGCAGACACTGGTCGTTGCAAGACATGAAATAGCAATGCGATGCCAGCAATCACGGCCAAAATAAATCCTAAACCGTGTGTTACAGCGTTTAATACCTCGTAAACAATCAGGTAACGTTTTGAACGTTGCATTAGTAACCCCCGTAAATAATTATGTGATTTAATTATACAACAAAACCGAGCCATTTTTAGAACGACTCGGTTGATTAACAGTTGACAAAACTGTCACTTTTTAATTTAAGATAGCCACTGCAATCGTGAGGTAAGTCGCAAACATAATCCACGCCAAGTACGGATACATCAAGTAACTCGCCCACAATTGATTGCGCCTGAAAGAGACAATGCAGGCAATCACTAGGACATCTAAAACCAGAATAATCGGTACACCAATCCAGTAAAGATTACCACCAAAAAACACAATACTCCAAATAAAATTAACAAAAAGTTGTAACCCAAATAACACCAAATTAGTCTTTTTGGCTGCTGCATGATGCTGACTAACTAATAATAAATAAGCAGCCACACCAATCAACAGATATAAAATGGGCCAAACAATCCCAAAAACGAAATCTGGCGGTGAAAGTGGTGGCTGTACTAACTGATTATAAATTTGCTTAATGTCACCCGCTAAAAAAGCCGATAATCCACCAATTGCCTCCACCACAACAACCATTCCAACTAATAGGGCGACATGCTGCCACTTTTTTATTACCATCGTGATTTCCTCTACTTTCAGTGTAACGCATCAATACCATTTACAGCACTAAAACACTCAAAAAGCATTGTCATCAAGATGACAATGCTTTCTATTTTTGTTCTAAGTTAAATTAAATCTTCCCAATCATGTGCCCAGAGAACGCCCATAGCGCCGTCACCTGTGTGAACACCAATAAACGCACCCAACACCCCACGTTCAAATTTGACAGTGGGATACTCAGCCTGCAAATCTTTGAGCCACTTATCACCTAATTTGGCGTCGTTACCATCGACTACAATGGCACGCACGGGATAATCGACTTCGGCTAATGATTGACGTAGCGTTTCTTTAATTTCTTTCAACGCCCCGCTCATTTTTCTGGCCTTACCAACAGCACCAATCTTACCTTCATCTTGCACGTCCATTGATAATATCGGCTTAATATTGAGCAAACCGCCCACTAAGGCTGCACCACGTGACAAACGCCCAGTCCGTTGCAAATGTGAAATGTCATTCACCACAAAACGAACCACAATCGACTCACGCAATTTTTCAAGCGCTACCATGATTTCATCTAATGTCTTACCTTTTTCAGCCATAGCAGCGGCCATTAACGCCTGCATACCAGCACCCATGACAGCAATTTTAGAATCCCATGCGCGTACATCAGACATGCCTTCATAACTATCAGCGACTGCTGCAGCTGTTTGATAAGTGCCTGAAATACCTGATGATAATGTGACCAATAAAGCCTGATCGTACCCTGATGCCTTGGCTAAATTCAAAGCTTCTTCCCAATCGCCGGGTGCTGGTTGAGAAGTCGAAGCAATTTGCTTCTTATCTTTCATCATCTTAACCAGCTCACCAAGATCATGAATATCAACACTTTCTTTGTAGACCTCATCACCAAAAATAATGGGATCATTGACCTGAAAAATATGATAACGATTGCGCGTTACCACTGGCATCGCTGATGATGAATCAATAATAACTGCTATTTTACTCATTTGTTCTCTCCATATTTACAAAAAGGTGGCTAAAGCAAATCCCAAGCCAAAGATGACCAAACCGCCAACCAACTGGATTAATAGATATAATAGTTGCTGCAAGGTGGCATGTTGTTCACTTTGGGTCATCATCGTACTAAATGTCGTCAATCCGCCTAGTACACCGGTTGACCAAAAATGATGCAAGGCATTGGTAGCGCCTGTTGCCATTAGTATCCCCATAAAAAAAGCACCAACCATATTAACCGCAAAAATAGCTGTGAGATACTGTGGCTTAGTCGACCAAAAAGTGACCGTTAAGTATCGCAACATTGTACCTAATCCTGCACCAATCGCAACAATTAGTAATGTCATGAACGCACCTCGCTCACTTTACGACCAAACTTTTGACCGATTTTAACCATAATTAACCCACCACCTATTGTTAAGACAACATAGATTATGGCAGTTGTCAGGCTAATTAGAGCCTGCTGGTTAACTTGTAAAATCATCGTACTAAAAGTTGTAAAGCCGCCGATTACCCCTGTACCAATAAAAGTTTGCCAAGGTTGTAAGCGACTTTCACGCTTCGCAAGATAAGCGCCAAGTGATGCAAGCAAAAACGTTCCTACCCAATTAATCAGCATTGTCATTACCGGCATAGCACCAATGATTGGCACTAATCCCAACAAATACCGTACGCTACCACCAATGGCACCGCCGATACCAACCCCTATCAATTCAGTTAAGAATCTACTCTGTTTTTGCATACCCTCTATTTTAACAAATCGACTTTTGATAAGCCAGATATCTGTCTGTCCCTTCTGACAAATGTTCTTCATCTATATTACACCAGTACAGCCTATTTACAAGCGATTGACATCTCATTCGCCTAGTCCATCATGACTGCTGCAATCAGTTTCTCATTTCACGATTATCAAGGGACTCGTGTTAAAATAGTAATTGTAATATATTTAAGGAGATTATCATGAAAAAAAGCACCGTGTATGTCGTGATACTAGCATTAGTTTTGATGTTTGTCTCATTGATTAGTTGGATTATGAAGCAATCTACATTTGCTATTTTGACTTCTAACTTAGGATTATTGATTCTAGCTATTTCATATATTTGGGACAATCGCAACAATATGCTGAAATAATCGTGAGGTAAGCCGGTGATTGAAAAGAAACAAAAGATTGTCATTGTGGGTGGTACTGGTTTCGTTGGTCAGGGTTTAATTAAATATTTGTCGTCCGAATTATTTGAGGTGCACAGCATTTCACGCCATCCATTCAACGGCAAACCAGGTGATCAGACACACTATCACGCAATTGCGCTAAGTGATAGTGAACAATTGCGTCCTATTGTGAGTGATGCGGATTGGGTAATTGACGCTGTTGGTATTCTGCTACCCAACCCATTAAAAAATCAAACCTACCAAAACAGCAGTTATGAACCAGCTCATCAACTGATTCATTTATTAGCTCAGGAAATCAAACCAAAGTTCCTTTTCATATCAGCAAACGCTGGACCATTCTTTATGCGACCTTACTTAAAAGCCAAACTAGCCGTTGAGCGCGAAATGGCTCAGGCGCTACCTGGTCGCGCTTTTGCAGTTTACCCTGGTATTATTTTTGATCCCGCGCGACAAAGTTCATATTGGCCGGGTGTGGCCTTGACCCATCTGAAAAGTATCGCCTACTTCAATAAATTTCGACCAGTTGCCAGATCTGAATTTGCCAAAGAAGTGGCCGGTATTTTAATCGGCAAACCTAGCCCTTTGTTGCGGCGTACTGTGAATAAAATATGAGATTTTGTTAGTTTATACACAGCCTTTAACGCGACAAACCACTACTGTTTGTATTATCACACAACAGATTTAATAATTATCTTAACAATGTGCTTGACAACTCATCAAATTCTTAGTATCCTTATTCCATAAACAACTCGGAGATAAATCATGCAAAAAGTTTCAGCACAATTTAGTAACGCTTGGTGGCGTCGGTAAATCAGCTTTTCGGTAACGGACAAGCTGAGACAATCAGTTTTGTCCATACCGACGACTTTTGCATTACTTTGAGTCTGTATGGCAATCAACACGCCATGCAGACTTTTCTTTTGACCTTGGAAAGCTTTGTGTGGCTTCCCAAGGTCATTTTTTTATGAAGAGAACAGTTATGGAGATTATATTATGAACAAACGTTTAGCAGCAGTTATCATCGTCATTGTCGCATTTTTGGGTGTCGCATTTTTCCAAACATCCAAGCCTCAAACCGCCAAAAAGCAGTACATACCAACTGTGGGCATTCTACAACTAGTAACCCATCCGGCGCTGGATCAAATCCACAAAGGTGTCGTCGCTGGTTTGGCTCATGAAGGTTACACCAAAGGCAAAATCAAAATTGATTATCAAAATGCGCAAGCAGATCAGTCTAATTTGAAGACCATGTCACAGAAATTTGCTAACGAGAATGCTGATTTAACCGTTGGTATCGCTTCTCCTGCCGCCTTATCGTTAGCTAAAACAGCTGACGGACAAACGCCTGTTATTTTGGCCGGTATTACTGACCCTGTCGGAGGAGGCTTAGTCAAATCAACACAACGCCCAGGTAAAAATATTACTGGTACATCAGGTGATTCACCTCTTCAACAGCATTTAGATGTGATTAAAGAAGTTGTCCCATCTGCCAAAAAGCTTGGCATTATCTACACAACTTCTGATCACGGTGGCGAATATAATGCCAAAAAAATGGCAACTTTAGCTAAGAGCCAAGGCTATGACGTCAAAATGTACACGATTGCCACAACCAACGATATGCAACAAATTGCTGAAACCATGGCCGGTCAAGTCGATGTTGTCTACGCCCCACAAGATAACGGTGTTGCTTCAGCCATGAAAACTCTAATTAATGTCACAAACCAAGAAAAGATTCCAGTCATCCCCGCAGTCGATACAATGGTTAAAGACGGTGGTTTAGCCACTATCTCAGTGAGCCAATATGACATTGGTTACCAAGCCGGCATCATGGCTGCTAAGGTTTTGAAAGGCAAAAACCCTGCCACATACCCTGTCAAAACAATCACTAAGGGTGTGCCAGTAGTCAATGAAAAACAAGCTAAATTATTGGGTATCACATTACCACAATCACTCGTCAAAGACGCTGAAAGTAAAGGAGAAGTAATCAAATGAGTATTATCGTTTCAAGCATTGGTCAAGGACTACTTTGGGCCGTATTAGGGGTCGCGCTATTTCTCACATTTCGTATCTTAAATTTTCCTGATATGACTGTCGAAGGCTCATTTCCATTGGGTGCAGCGACTGCTGTGGCTATGATTGCCCACGGCGTGAATCCCTATTTGGCAACCATCAGCGCTTTTATTGTTGGCGCAATTGCCGGCTTAATCACTGGTCTACTTTACACAAAAGGAAAAATTCCTATCTTGTTGGCTGGTATCTTGGTTATGACAGCCTCGTTATCCATCAATTTACGCATTATGGGGTCAGCTAATATTTCATTGCTCAACCAAAAGTCACTCTTTTCGGCCGCTTTCTTACGTCACCTGCCTAAATATTTTGACTCCGTATTGGTTGGCTTCGTCATCATTGCAATCATTACTATCGCACTGATTTTCTTCCTCCAAACTGAACTCGGACAAGCTTTCATTGCCACTGGTGATAACCCTAATATGGCGCAATCAATTGGTATCAAAACCGATCGGATGACAATCATGGGACTGATGTTATCAAATGGTTTAATCGCTTTTGGCGGGGCTGTCATTGCTCAAAATAATGGCTACGCCGACATTAATATGGGCATTGGTATTATTGTCATTGCCCTAGCCTCAATCATTATTGGTGAAGTTGTCTTTGGCGAATTAACATTAAATGAACGACTTGTTGCCGTGATTGTTGGTTCGATTTTATATCGTTTGGTCTTGCTGGCTGTCTTGCAACTTGGCTTTAGCACTAACGATTTGAACTTAATTTCTGCCTTTGTATTGGCACTGGCTATGATGTTACCACAAATTCGCCACGCACTGAAATTAGACACTATGCTTAAAAAAGGAGTTGCCCCTCATGACTGAACCTGTTTTTTCACTTAAAAATGTCGTTGTGACTGTCGGTGAGAATACCGAAATTCTCAAATCGCTCAACCTTGATATTTTTGACGGTGACTTCATTACTGTTTTGGGCACCAACGGTGCTGGAAAATCAACCCTTTTCAACGCAATCGCTGGTAATTTGCCAATTAGTACGGGTCAAATTTTGCACCATAATCACAACATTGCCAACGAATCTGCCGTAACACGCACCAACTATATCGCTCGTGTTTTTCAAGATCCGAAGATGGGTACAGCGCCTCGGATGACTGTTGCCGAGAATTTATTGCTCGCTGAAAAACGAGGTGCTAAGCGTCGTCTGCGTAGTCGAGGTTTGACAAAAGAAAAGCTCAATGAGTACGCCGCAATTACAAAAACAATGGGTAATAACTTAGATACACGGCTACAAACAGCCACCGGTGATTTATCTGGTGGTCAGCGACAAGCTTTAAGCTTCTTAATGGCAACACGCGTCAAACCAGAGCTACTTTTACTAGATGAACACACGGCAGCGCTCGATCCAAAAACGTCAGAACAACTGATGTTAGCCACCAATCAGCAGGTCACGGACAATCATTTAACCGCTTTGATGATTACTCATAATTTGGCAGACGCCTTACAATATGGTAATCGCCTCATCATTTTAAATGCAGGCCAAATTGTCCTTGATGTTCGTGACGAAGATAAAAAAATGCTCACCGAAGAACAAATTCTAAAGTATTTTATTGCCTAACTAATTAAATGTGATATTAGCAATGAAATCTTAACTTATTAAGTGTATAATTTAATTCATATTTAATGAAAATGAATAGGTGGGGTTTTTATGCGTAAAGTAGGAATAGTTGGTATCGGTCATGTGGGTGCCACCGTCGCACACTTGATTGTGTCACAAGGTTTAGCTGATGAACTAGTGCTGATTGACAAGAAACCAGAGAAAGTGGCCTCTGAGGCATTAGACTTCAGCGACGCAGCAAGTCTTTTGGATAAGCACATTGATGTGCATGTTGGTGATTACCCTGATTTAGCAGATGCAGATGTTGTCATCAGCGCACTTGGTCACATTCATCTCATCAAACCAGATGGTGATCGCTTTGGTGAACTCAAGGCAAACTTGCCAATGGCCAAGCAGGTTGGTGCTGACTTGAAAGCAGTCGGTTTTAATGGTGTATTGTTAGCCATTAGTAATCCTGTTGATGTCATTACTGGTATCTACCAGCAAGCTACCGGCTTGCCAAGTGCACAAGTCATCGGGACAGGAACTTACCTTGACACAGCGCGACTCAAGCGCGTCTTTGGCGAAGCGCTAGGTGTCGACCCGCGTAGTGTCAACGGCTATGTATTAGGTGAACATGGCGCCTCCCAGTTTGCCGCTTGGTCAACAGTTAATGTTATGGGTCAAAATGCCCGTACGTGGGCAGCAGAAAAATCACTTGATTTGGATAAATTAGAAAATGACGCTCGCGTCGGTGGCTTCACTGTTCATTCTGGTAAAGGCTATACAAATTTTGCCATTGCCCACGCCGCCGTCTCATTGCTACAAATTATTTTGTCTGATGCACGAAAAGAAGCGATTGTTTCTCACTATAACGAGGATTTTGATGGCTATATTTCATCCCCAGCGATTATTGGTCGCGGCGGTGTTGTCGCTAACTTCGATTTGCCACTAACTGCTGAGGAGCAAGACAAGTTGGCAGCCAGCGCTAAAGCTATTCAAACCAAAACAGCAGATTATTCTTAAATCATAAACCCTTCTTACGAAGGGTTTTTTGCATCAAAAAAAACATGCCATTTTGACATGTTTTGAAGTGTATTAAGCTGCTTTAATATAATTAACACCATCTGCTTTTGGCGCTCGTGTCTTACCAAAGAAGAAGACAAGCACGACAATTGTCAGTACGTATGGCGCAATTTGTAACCAAATTGACGGAACATTTTTCAAGCCCGGCAATTGTGCACCCACAACTGCAAGTGACTGTGATAATCCGAAAAACAATGAAGCGCCCATGGCACCTAATGGATTCCATCGGCCAAATATCATGGCCGCCATAGCCACGAATCCTTGTCCCACGATAGTGCCGACACTGTAATTAAGTGAAATTGACTGAGCAACTACTGCACCACCAACACCACCTAAAACACCTGAAATCATCACACCAGAATATCGTAAACGAGCAACATTTAGACCTAGCGTGTCAGCTGCTTGTGGATTTTCACCTACTGAACGCAAGCGCAAGCCAAATTTTGTTTTGAAAATGATATACCATGATAGAACAGCCACGATGATTGCTAACCATGCTGGGGCTGATGTTTTCTCAAAAAAGATTGGTCCAATGAACGGAATTTTATCTAAAACAGGTACATTAGCATAACCAAAGTCTTGTGAAATAGGTTCGGTTTGTCCTTTGCCATAGATTACTTTAATCAAAAAGACACCCAACGCTGGCGCCATCAAATTAATAACAGTACCAGAAATAATGTGATCAGCTCGTAAAGTGACCGTCGCCACTGCATGTAAGAGTGAGAAGACTAACCCAACAATCGCACCAGCAACCAGACCAAGCCAAGGGGTCAACGTGCCAAAAGTATTTGCAAACGTAAGATTGAAGACAACGGACGCAAACGCACCCATACCCATGATACCTTCCAAACCAACGTTGACCACACCACTACGTTCCGAAAATGTGCCACCAATTGATGTAAATATCAGTGGTGCTGAATAAACCAATGTACTTGATACAACTAATGTAAGAATCGCTACTAATGACATGTTTATTCACCACCTTTCGCTTGTTTGCTAGCAACTTTGGCCGACTTTTTAGCAGCGTCTTGAGCTGCTGCCTTTTCATCCATAGCTTTAATGCGCTTTTGAATCAGACGGATTAGGTAGTTTGCGCCAACGAAGAAAATAATTGAGGCAATCACAATATCTACTAATTCAAATGGCACACCTGAACTCATTGGCATACCTAAACCGCCAATTTTAAGCACTGAGAATAGCGCAGCAGCACCCAAGATGCCCAAATATGAACCACCACCCAACAATGCAACGGCCATACCATCAAATCCGATAGATGGTGAGCTATTTTGCGTAAAGAAGTTGAGATAGTTGCCTAGTCCTTCGATTGTACCAGCTAAACCAGCTAAACCACCAGAAATTGCCATCGCAACAACTGCTGTTCTTTTTGCCGAAACACCAGCGTATTTAGCAGCGTCAGCATTCAAACCAACAGCGGTAATTTCAAAACCTAATGTTGTCTTTTTCATGACAAACCAAACTACCACTATCATAATTAAAGCAATGAAGATTCCAGTCGAAACGCTTGAACCTTGTGTCAAATCTGTCAGCCATTTTAATTGAAGAGAGGCATTATGCCCAACTTGTTTCGTCGTTTCAGCAGATTCTTTGATGCTTTTTGCCATCGTATTTTGCAAAATATTGTTACCCAAGAAGAGCAAGATATAGTTCATCATGATTGTGACAATCACTTCACTAGCACCAAACTGTGCACGTAACCAACCCGGAATTAACCCAGCAACGGCACCCAAAGCAGTACCTAAAATTAACGCACTAGGAATCATCACAAAGGCTGGCATATCAGGGAAACTCAACGCATACCATACAGCGCCTACCCAACCAGCCAATGCTTGCCCAGATAAACCAATGTTGAAGAATCCCGCCGTTGATGCAACCGTGAAACCCAAGGCAGTCAATATCAACGGTGTCATTTGCGTCAGGACACCACCAATGTCTTGCATTGACCCAAACGCCGAACTAATTAAAGCAATATAACCTGAAATAGGATTATAACCGAACACTAGCATAATGATAGCGCCGACAATCAACCCAAATAATACAGAAAACAGTGCAACTGAAAAATTATTTTTTTGCACCACCATTAGACTGTCACCTCTTCTTTCAACGCTTCACGCGCGGCTTCCAAACTCATGCCAGTCATCAACAAACCTAATTCTTGTTTATTTGTCTCCTTGGCGTCTACAATACCAACAATTTTACCAGCATTAATGACAGCAATCCGGTCTGACAAATTTAATATTTCATCTAATTCAAAACTCACTACCAGCACCGCTTTCCCAGCAGTACGTTGATCAATGAGTCGACGATGAATATATTCAATCGCGCCAACGTCCAAACCACGCGTTGGCTGAGCTGCGATAATCAAGTCGTTATCACGGTCTAATTCTCGCGCAACAACAGCTTTTTGCTGATTACCACCCGACATTGAACCTGCTGTAACATGAATACTTGCTGCACGAACATCAAATTCTTTGACTAATTTGTTAGCCAACTTATCCATTTCTGCTGGCTGTAAGACACCTGATTTAGAAATTGGCTGCTTGTAGTAAGTTTGCAATGACAGGTTTTCTGACAAAGTCATGTCAACTTCCATGCCAAAACGTAAGCGGTCTTCCGGTATATGACCAACGCCTGATTCCGTGATTTGACGCGGCTTTTTGTTTGTCACGTCCTTACCATTCAATGTGATATGACCAGACTTAACTTTTGTTAGCCCTGTAATCCCTTGAATTAATTCAGTTTGACCGTTACCATCAATACCTGCCAAACCAACAATTTCACCAGCTTTAACTTCAAGACTGAAGTCTTTTACAGCGGCAACGCCACGTGCATCATCTACTTCAATATTGTCAATCGACAACACTGTTTGTTTTGGTTGCGCAGGTTCTTTCTCCGTTTTGAAGCTCACTTCACGTCCAACCATCAAATCAGCTAATTGTTGTGATGAAACACCAGCAACAGGGAATGTCTTGATAGACTTACCAGCACGGATAACCGTTACGCGGTCTGCGGCAGCTCGAATTTCGTCCAGCTTGTGGGTGATTAAAATAATTGATTTGCCCTCTTTGGCTAAATTGTGCATGATGGCAATCAATTCATCAATTTCTTGTGGTGTCAAAACCGCCGTAGGTTCATCAAAAATTAAAATATCAGCACCACGATACAAGGTCTTTAAAATCTCAACACGCTGTTGTTGTCCGACAGATATGTCTGAGATTTTCGCCATTGGATTAACTGCCAACCCATATTGGTCTGACAAACTTTGGATTTTTTTAGCCGCCGTTTTGGTATCTAATGAAAGTCCTTTTGTAATTTCTGATCCTAAAACAATGTTCTCCGTCACTGTAAAAGCATCTATCAACATAAAATGTTGGTGAACCATACCAATGCCTAACGAATCTGACTTTGAGGGTGAATCTACCACTACTGGTTGCCCATTAATTAAAATGTCCCCACTAGTTGGTTGCAACAACCCTGTTAAAATATTCATTAATGTCGATTTGCCGGCACCGTTCTCACCAAGTAACGCGTGAATTTCACCTTGTTGGACTTGTAAATTGATGTCATCATTGGCAGCAAAATCGCCAAACTTTTTGACGATGTGTCGCATTTCAATGACTGGTGTTGATTCGGTCATATATCATCCACTTCTTTCTATTCATTTCATTTGTAAAAATTCCGCGGACAAATGCTGTTCGCGGAAATTCCTTAAAGAATATTATACCATGTTCTATAAACACATATATTTCATTATTTTTACCTATTGCTAAACGCTTTTCAATCGTGAAAATGGCAATAAAATGACTCAATATATTCACACATACCAACTAATAAACCCTCATCAACCTTATTAGATGCGTTATAATAAGAGCATGTCTAGAAAAATCGACCTGCCCTCCGCTGCGGAAATGCGGAAATTTCATGATTATTCACAGCGACGTTTCTTTTGGTCGCGTATTTCAATGCCGCAACGACTGTCGTTAGGTTTTTTAACCGTGATTACAGTGGGTGCACTATTATTGATGCTACCCATCAGTTATGTTGGTGGTCGTAATCATACATTTATGGATGCGTTATTCACCGCCACATCTGCTGCATCCGTTACTGGTCTCACCGTTGTTGACACAGCAACTCATTGGACTACTTTCGGTCAAACCATTATCATGATTTTAATCGAAATTGGTGCGCTTGGATTTATGTCTTTTTCAGTGTTGTTGTTTACGGCCACTCGTCGACAGATGGACTTACGCAGTAAAATGATGGTGCAAGAAGTCTATAATTTACAAAGTTTATATGACACACGTGCCGTCTTTGGCTATGTGATTAAACTTTCGATTGCGATTCAATTCATTGGCACTATTTTATTAGCACCCTTTTTTATTCATGATTTTGGTTGGGGACGTGGTGCTTTTTATGCGATCTTCCATGCCATTTCTGCTTTTGGTAATTCGGGTTTTTCTATTTTGCCAAAAAACACCGCCGAATATGTCAACCAACCCTTTGTGTTAGCGATTATTGCTGCCTTAGTCATTGCTGGTTCGTTAGGATTTTTGGTTTGGCGTGACGTGTTGCTGTATCAAAAAACGCATCGTCTAACACTTCATTCAAAGTTAGCTTTGGTCATGACCGGCGCTTTAATCATTGGTGGTTGGCTTTTGTTCGAATTAACTGAACGCAACTTAGCGTTTGCCAAGGGCTTGTCCCCCGTCATGCGCGTTTTTGATACGCTATTTATGTCTATTTCGTATCGTACCGCCGGATTTACACAGTTTGATGTCGGTGGTCTTGGGTCCGCCACTATTCTATTGACAATGATGTTAATGTATATTGGTGGTACGCCGGGATCAACCGCCGGTGGTATTAAGACAACAACGTTGGGTGTCTTAATTTTACAAACCCATGCTGCTTTACGTGGCAAAAAAGATGTCACATTTGCTCATCGGCGCTTGACCCAAGAAAATATCATGCGCGCTTTGTTATTAGTTTGTGTGTCACTTGTTTTTCTTGGTATTCTGTCGTTTATGTTGATGCTCACACAGAGTCATGCTGCCAACCACGGTCTGGAATACGTTATTTTTGAGGTAGTCAGTGCCTTTGCCACTGCTGGTTTGACACTCGGTCTCACACCCCATTTGACGACTTTTGGGCAATTGGTCATCATGTTAGCAATGTTCATTGGTCGTGTTGGTATTTATACCGTTATGTTCTCAATTTTGAATGTTCACGACGAAGCCGCACCGTATCGCTATCCCGAAGAATCAGTCATTATCGGATAAAAAATTTGAGGTAAATTATGAAACAAACTTACGCTATTATTGGACTTGGTCGATTCGGCGGTGCCCTGCTGCAAACACTAGTCGCTAACGGTCAAGATGTGATGGGTATTGACATTAATGAAGAAAATGTCAATGATTATCGTGATATTGCTACACAAGTGGTTGTCGCAGATGCACAAGAAGATGATGTCTTACGAAAACTTGATATTGCAAGCTTTGATCACGTTATCATTGCCATTGGTCATAACATGCAAGCCAGCATTCTAGCTACCATCAACGCCAAAGATTTAGGCGCCAAAAATGTTATCGCCAAAGCGGAAAATCATACCCATTTGCGTGTACTCACAAAAATAGGCGCTGATGTCGTTGTGCAACCTGAACGTGAAATGGGCGAACGAGTGGCACGCAAACTATTAGCGCCCAACATGTTAAACTTTATAGAGTTATCTGATGACTATTCAATGGCAGAAATACAAATTGTCAATCCTGTGTTTTACGGTCGTTCTATTAAAGACCTCAACATCCGCAAGAAATTTGGTCTGAATGTGATTGCCGTTCGGCATGATAATGAAGTCATTGTCGCCCCAGAAGCCAGTTACACCTTACAAGAAAAAGACATTGTATCAGTAGTCGGTCCTAAAGATATGGTTGATGACTTCGACCAAATTACTAACCAAATTAATTAAATACCTTCATCTAATTGATTGATTTTGTCAAACACGGCAAACAAATTATCCATTTCGGTTAAGCGATATTTTTTTGAATTACGATCAAAAATAATTTCAGATTTAACTGGTTCACCAATTTGTAAGTCATGCAAAAAAGTACGTATTTCAGAAATGTCGCGTTGAACTGTCTTGCGTCCAACAAAAAACATGTCTTCGATTTCTTCTATTGAAAGCTCGCGATGACTAATAAGTGATGAATATAAGCGTAAGATGCGTTGTTTGTCATTAAAAATTGTTTTCCGTGCTGCCATGATTTTCCCCGATTCAAAAACTAGTTTTATTGTATCAAATAAAACGTTTGTTCGCTATTCCAGTCTCATGACAAAAACAACCATTCCCATCTTAGATAAGCATGTTCCCTGCATTGTCAGGAGAAAGGACATATCATGTCTTTATTCGATATTTTCAAAAAAAAGCCCACTGAAAAAAAACTTGATGAAACACCTGAACCCGAACCACAAGCGCCTAAAACATGGCGCAATACTAGCGATGCAAATGAATTTTTTGAGGGGTATCAAGCGGCCATTGCGGCACTTGAGTCCGAAGGTAAATCAGCATCAGCTGAAACGTTGCGTGCAGACAAAACCCAACTTCAACTAGATTTTGTCGACCGCTTTGAAGTTGAAACACAACGTCAAATTACCAAAATCACTGACATAGATGAGCGAACTGATGCCATTATTAAAGCGATTGCAACCGTCCGCGCATATAACGCGGACATGCCAATTCAAGTCCGAACACGTCTCGCACAAGCCAAAAGAAATTTGATTGGAGAAACAAAATGAAACTTAATGTTACATTAGAAAATCAATTGCTACCCGATATTTATGCTAAATATGCTCCAGATAATTATCGTACCAACGGCATGCCCACTGTCAACTTTCCAGTCAATATTAGCGACATCCCCACGGGCACCGTATCACTATCAGTGAGTTTGATTGATTACGACGCCGTCCCTGTGACTGGTTTCCCTTGGATTCACTGGTTAGCTGCTAACTTACCCGTCGCCAATATTCCAGAAAATTTGCGCGCAACCGGAACAGCCACTTTTGGTACAAATTCTACTTGGCACAATGTTCAAAAAATGGGTGAAACAGCTAATTCTGATATCAACCAAGCTTATATTGGCCCAATGCCACCCGACAAAACACACCAATATACTTTAACTGTGTTTGCCTTAGACACAAAATTAGATTTACAAGACGGATTCTTTCTGAATGAGCTGCGTAACAAAAGCCAGAATCACGTCCTTGCAACAGCAATCCTTGATTTACCCGCACGAGCCTAGCACTTCTTCGGAAGTGTTTTTTTATGCACATATTTAGCAGTTATTCACGTTTATTTTGCATATATATTGCATTAAAATTCATTTTGAATTAATATTTAATCATCAAATGAGATAGGAGATTTGCAATGTTAACCCAAAAAATTAAAGCTGCAATTGTTGGCATTACCGGATACGCTGGGCTTGAATTGCTTCGTCTTCTGTATTCTCATCCCTTTATTGAGGTAGCTGTCATTACTAACACTCAGCCAGATGGTCATGACATTAGTGAACAGTTCCCACATTTATCCGGAATGTATAATTTGTCACCCGAACCGTTTGACGCTTTGCATATTATGCAGAAAACCGATATTGTTTTTTTGGCGACATCAAGTGGTATCAGTAAGGATATCGCTGAACCATTTATCCTTGCTGACTTTCCAGTGATTGATTTGTCTGGTGATTTCCGTCTCACTGCTGATGATTATCAAAAATGGTATCACAAAACACCTGCGACACCATCATTATTAGCAAAGAGTCAGTACAGTTTAGCTGATTTTTATGATGACGAAACGACAAGCTACATTGCCAACCCCGGTTGTTATGCAACGGCGACACTGCTAGCATTAGCGCCACTAGCCCAACATCATTTACTCGACCAAAATAATATTGTGATTGATGCCAAAAGCGGTTTGTCGGGTGCTGGCAAATCATTAAGCACCACCAGCCATTTTGTTAATGTCAGCGATAATTTCACAATGTATAAACCAAATTCACATCAACACATTCCCGAAATCACCCAGCAATTACATATTTGGCAACCAGATATTGCTCATATACAGTTCACAACATCATTATTGCCAATTAATCGCGGTATTTTCGTCAGTGCTTATGTCAAATTAAAAGAACCTCGAACACCGCAGCAATTGCAAGAACTATTTGAAAACACGTACGCTGACAAAACGTTTGTACGTGTCATGCCCAGCAATGAATTACCAAATATCAAGCAAGTTGTTGGCACTAATTTCGCGGATATCGGGTTAACTTACAACCCAGAGACACAATTTCTCACTATTGTTAGCGTCATTGACAATATGATCAAAGGCGCTGCCGGTCAAGCAATTCAAAATGCTAATCACTTTTTCGGTTTTCCCGAATCAACCGGTCTAAAACTCATTGCACAATATGCTTAAGGACTAAGGACTACCTATGACAAAACTTCTCTCACAAATTCACACCATCACTGATGGCAATATTGCTACACCAAAAGGTTTTCATGCTGACGGTCAGCATGTTGGACTCAAACATAAATCAAAGGATCTTGGCTGGATTTATAGTGATGTACCTGCTAGTGTTGCTGGTGTTTTCACAACTAACCAAGTGCAAGCCGCACCGGTTCAACTTGACAAAAATGTCATTCAAAATGGTCAAATACAAGCCATTATTGTTAATTCTGGAAACGCTAATGCCGTAACGGGTGCAATTGGTTTGACTCACGCCAAAACCATGCAGGCCGTTACCGCTGCACAGCTCAATATTTCACCGGAATTAGTAGCTGTTTCTTCAACGGGTGTGATTGGTCAGCCACTGCCCATCGACACTGTCACCGCCGGCATTGCACAACTCAATATTGACGGTGATGCAGATAGCTTTGCCGAAGCGATTAAAACCACTGATACGGTCAAAAAAACCATCACAATTCAATCAGAAATTGCAGGGCATCAAGTTACCATGAGTGGTGTAGCCAAAGGCTCTGGCATGATCCACCCCAATATGGCGACCATGCTAGGCTTTATCACAACAGATGTCAGTATTACGCCTTCTCTTTTACAAACTGCATTATCGGCTGACGTCGAAACTAGTTTTAATCAAATTACCATTGATGGTGATACATCGACTAATGATACAGTCCTTGTGATGGCTAATGGCGGCGCTCAAAATCCACCTATTACAACAGAAAATGATGATTTTTCCCAGTTCAAGGTCATGCTTAACACTGTCACTACGGCACTGGCTATTGCCATTGCCAACGACGGCGAAGGTGCAACCAAACTGCTAACAGTCACAGTCAACCACGCACAGGATGGTCTTGGCGCACGCATGGTTGCCAAAAAAATCGTTGGCTCATCACTCGTCAAAACGGCCATGTTTGGTCAAGATCCTAACTGGGGACGTATTATTGCAGCAATTGGTGCTAGCGGCGTTAACATTAATCCCGATATCATAGACATTTCTCTAAACGGCATCACCGTGATGTCGGCTGGCGCTCCTATTGACTTTGACGCGCAACAAATGAGCGAGCAATTAGCACAACACGATATTGATATTGCCATTGATTTACATGACGGCACTGCCACTGGTCAAGCTTGGGGCAGTGACCTCACATACGGATATGTCAAAATCAACGCCTTGTATACCACCTAACCCACCAAGTCATCACACATGGACGGAAAAAACTATGAAAAATATTCTGATTAAAATCGGCGGTAACGCTGCCAGCCAACTCACACCTGCTTTTTTTGAAACGATTAAGCATTGGCAAAAAAATAATTACAACATCACAATCGTTCATGGTGGCGGTGACAGTATTTCATCACTGATGACCCAACTCAACGAACCTGTTGTCAAAATTGATGGCATTCGTCAAACAACACCGGCTGGGCTTGCTATCACGAAGATGGCATTGTTGGGCCAAGTTCAGCCAGATTTAGTTGAAGCATTCCGTCATCATGGTTTAAGCGCCATTGGTCTCAATGCCGGGAGTAATCAACTTTTGACTGGCCATTATATCAACCAAGAGGTGTTTGGCTTGGTTGGCCAAATTGATCAAGTTAATAGTCAATTAATTCAGTCACTTTGGCAGCAAAACTTGATTCCAATCATTGCACCACTAGCTATCACTAATCAAGGCCAGTGGCTCAATGTCAATGCCGATAGCGCCGCAACTGCGGTTGCAAAATTTTTAAAATCTGATGAACTGTACTTGTTAACTGATGTGTCTGGCATTGAAGTTCACGGTAACATTTTGCAACAACTCACACCACAACGTGCTATTGAATTACAGACTGAATCTGTCATTCATGGCGGTATGTTGCCAAAAGTCAACAGCGCGTTTTCTGCCGTTAAAAACGGTGTTAATGCGGTTCATATTACTAATACCATTGCCAGTCATGGCACAACCATTTCAATGTGAGGCATTCCAATGACCCTTTTCCCAAATTACAAACGCGCGCCGATTACATTTACCAAAATGTCCAATGCAACTTGGACTGATCAAACGGGTGCCGACTATATTGACCTATCGAGCGGCATTGGTGTCTATAATGTTGGTGCTAATAACCCAACTGTTGTTAATGCTTTAAAAACGCAAGCAGATCTTTTCTGGCATTTGCCTAATCTTTATGACAATCCACTACAAAAAACTGTCGCCAACAAACTCGGCGGTTCAGAGTATACTGTTTATTTTGCAAATTCTGGGGCTGAAGCCAACGAAGCAGCCATCAAATTAGCCCGTTTGGCCACCAAGCGCCCAAACATCATCTCGTTTACTAATTCATTTCATGGCCGGACTTATGCCGCCATGTCAGCAACTGGTCAAGACAGCATTCATCAAGGTTTGCCTATGCTGGACGGCTTTTTGTACGCTGAATTCAATCACATTGAAAGCGTTAAGGCCTTGTTAAATGATGATGTAGCTGCCATTATGTTAGAATTGGTGCAAGGTGAAGGTGGCGTTGTTCCTGCAGATTCAAATTTTGTCAATCAACTTGTTGCTCTGGCACACGAACACCACACGTTGATTATTGTAGATGAAGTTCAAACTGGCATTGGGCGCACTGGAACTAAATTTGCATATGAACAATTTGGTTTTACACCCGATATTGTAACTAGCGCTAAAGCTTTAGCAAATGGCTTACCAGTGGGCGCAATGCTTGCCAGAAACCAATTTGCGCCAGCCTTAAGCTATGGCACACACGGATCAACTTTTGGGGGTAACCCTTTAGTCATGGCTGCTGCCAGTGCCACACTTGATGAACTCGACACAATTTTACCCACGATTTCTGATAAAATTGCCATTTTATGGGATAAATTAGCTACTTTTTCACAATTAGATGCTGTAAATGATGTCCGTGGCTTGGGAATGATGGCAGGAATTTCATTAAATATACCTGTTGCCAAAGTCGTCACTGATTTACAACAGCAACATGTTTTGGCCCTCAGTGCCGGTCACAACACGCTTCGCCTCTTACCACCCTTAACAATACCAACTGAGCAATTGTTAACCGGGTTGGATATTATTAAGAATTCTCTTTCAAAAAAATAAATGTTGACAAATTTTTTTAATCTTGGTATACTTTAATAGTTGATTATTCAACTAATTGCTCCATAGTTCAGCGGTAGAATAACGCACTGTTAATGCGCAGGTCCCTGGTTCGAATCCAGGTGGAGCAGTATTATAATTATCCAATATTACTGAGTATCTGAATACTCGTAAAACTTAACATAAAACCCGATAACTTAGACGGAATGTGATGTCCAAGTTATCGGGTTTTATGTTGTTAAAATATTTAAGTGAATACAGCATGATGTGCCGCTTAGGGAATGTAATCATGGATTAATTAAGTCTAAAACTTCTTTTGTATTTAAGACGCTACAATAAACACCATTCATAATAGTTAGCTCAGCGTTATGCAATGCCATTGATCCCGCAGCACAACAATCTTCAACACAAATTACTTGGAAACCGTCGTCCGCTAATCCTCTTACGGTAGAAGCAACACACTGGTCAGTCACAATTCCAGTTACAATCACTGTTTCTACGCCCATATTACGTAAAAGTTGTAGATAATTAGTTCCTGTGGTCACACTGTCCGTCGTCTTATTCACAACGATTTCATTTTTTTGTGGCTCTAGCTCGTCAATCATTTGCGCTGCAAAACTATCAACATGTAGATTAATACCATTCCAACCATCTGATTTTTGGACTGCTGAACGATCCGCCCCGTCATCACGCAATGATGCAATACGGCCGTATGTCACAGTCATATTATAATTTCGAAAATGTTGTAAAAGTTTCACATTGTTTGGAATCACTATTTCATCTAATCGATCATGAAATGGTATCCATCTTTCCCATACACCTGCCTCTTTAAATTGCTGTGCTTCACCATAATCCCTTAGAATAAATTCGTTCTGCATATCAACAATTAGTAGCGCTATCGTGCCAATGTTTACTTTAATTTCTGGAAAAACATCATCTTGATAGTAAAAAGATTTAAATTTTTCTCTTGTTGTACACATAGATGTCATTCCTTTAATGTTTTTCTCCAAAATCAAATTGTGGTGTTGCTAATTTGAAGAACTTTGTTTGATACAAGAGTATTCCTAAACCTATAATTAACCATGCCATACCCGTAAACTTTGATGCCATATCCAAACTAACAAAAATCCACAAACTGACACCAAATCCGATTAATGGTGAAATCAAATATTTTATAAATTTTACAACAGAAAATGTAAAATCTTTAATATAAAACTTCCAAATAACTGCCCCATTTAAACACATGAAACCAAATAATGCACCAAAGCTAACTAAGTTACCCACAGTCGTTAAGTCTAACAATAGTGATAATATTAACGAAACAATACCTACCAAAATAATGGCAGTCCAAGGTGTACGATACTTAGGTTTCAGCTGTCCTAATGCTTTTGGCAATATGCCATCACGCCCCATAGCAAACAAAATTCGGGAAATAGCAGTTTGACACTCTTGTCCACTTGCTAAACCAAATGATACAATCATCGTCCACTGAACTAATTGCGTTAACCAGGCACCTCCTACTTTATCAAGTATCGTAATAAAAGCTGTATCAGGGTTCAAAGAAGCATAATTTGGCACAACAAATCCTGCAAAAAGTGCCGTAATCACAAATAGCGTCCCTACTAATAGGATAGATAAAATAACCGCTTTACCAACTGACCGTTGTGGATCAGATGTTTCCTCCGCTAAAGTCGAAATAGCATCAAATCCCAAATAAGAAACAATGACCAAACTTGTTGATGATAGTACACCAGAAATATGAAATTCTTTAGGGTTATAAAGCGAAACAGTATTAACTTCAATTGTGCCATCAAACAACAACTTGATTGCACCAACAATGAATGCAATTAACACGAATAGCTGCAAGCCAAAAAGGATCCAGCTTACTTTAGAAACAAAATCAACACCTATCATGTTGATAACAGTGTTAATAATTACTAAACCAATAATCCAAACATAGTTAGGTATATTTGGAAAAAGCGATGTACCAAAAGAAGCTGAAACCAACATACAAACTGTTGGTAACAAAATGTAATCTAACGTAATTCCCCATCCTGCTATAAATCCAAGCGGTGCACTAGCCCCCTTTTGAACATAAGTATAGACTGAGCCAGCATAAGGAAACTTTCCCGACATAGTCGCATAGCTAAAGCCTGTAAAAAGCATGGCTACCATACCAATCAAATATGCAAGCCCTACCATCCCATGAGCAGGAGCCAAAAAAGATCCATAATAAGCCATGGGTGCCACAGGAATCATAAATATGATGCCATAGATAACTAAATCTTTGACTGTTAACGTACGCTTTAACGAATTATTTTTTTGTTCCATATACTTAATTCTCCATGACTTTACTCATTAATTATGGTAAATAGGCAATAACCCTTGTTGGAAAACCCGGAGACTCCTCAAATTTTGGCGTCATAACAGAAATAATTGCACCAGTTGCAGGTACCTCGTCCAAATGGGTTAACATCTCGACTTGATAATGTCCTGACTGCAAGGCCAATGCCTCAGCTGCAAAACCTTTTGTTGGCTGATTCACAGCAGTATCCGTATCATAAGTTTCGTGCCCGTTAGCAACTGCATGGCGCGTTTCGTAAATATATTCAATAGCCTCAACTGACCAGCCTGGATAGTGATTTTGTCCCGCATCATCTGGATTTTCCATTAATTTCTGGTTTGGCCAACGTTTAGACCAATCTGTTCTAAGCGCAACAAACGCGCCTTCTGGTATATTGCCATTTTCATTTTCCCATTCTTTAATATCATCGACTGTTAATGAATAATCTGGGTTTTCCTTAACTACTTCTGATTTATCGATGACAACCAACGGTGCTATCAAATCTTTTAAAGGGATATCAGAAACCCATTCTCCGCTTTCAGCTCCAAAATGAATTGGAGGGTCAATGTGCGTAGCATATTGACCGACAAAATTGTACTCTTTAACAAAAAAGCCATCCTCTTCACTGGTAAAGATTGTTTTTGCAGAAGCTGGCTTAAAAGCTGGGAAATGAGGTGAATTTGCACCAAATTCATGTGATAAATCTACCCATTTTTTCTGTTTTAGTTCTTTGAGAAATTCTTGAATTGACATAACACTGTTTGCTCCTCGTTTATTATTTTTATGTAAATATATTAATTAACATTATAATAATTTTTACCAATAAAAAGCAGATTATGTAAGTTATTCTGACATTTTGGAAATAATTTAATTAAATTATTATTATCTATTTCTAAAATTTAAATCAACTATTTTTCGAAATAATATGCCAAGAATTTTAGGTTTTAACAAACAGAGAGAATAGACTTAGAATAAAGTTTAAGTGGTTAACCATCTTCAGCTATTAAAAAGAGAGCATGGTAGTTAGCTTCTAGGATAGTTCTGTCACAAGCTAACAAAAAAGAATGTGCTTATTTGTAAACACATTCTCTCTAACATAATTAAATCAATTTTTACTTCAAATGTTATTTTTATTTTTTTTGTAATATGGCAGAATATTTAATGTTGCTGACGCTTTCAGTTTTTAGAAGGAGATATATTTTTCATGCCTACAAATATCAAGCAAAATACTATATTTGCAATTTTCATGGCCACCTTAATGAGTTATTTTATGATTAATTACAATAAATTTTTATTGGGTGCGCCACTTAATAGAAATCTGTTTTATTTTCCAGTAAAACAATATATTGTTGTCTTACCTATTGCTGTTGCATTTTCTGTTTTGTTTGTAAATAAAGGTGCTAAAATAATAGCTCTAAGGTTTGTCGAGCCCGGCAATACTCATCCTTTTAAAGTCAAAAGTGCTTTTACTTTTGCACATGTTATATTCATGGCCCCATTAATGAGTTTAGTTTCTAGTGGTATTTGGAGTGATATGACGCTCAGAGATTTTTTGTTGACTTGGCCAATCAAAATTTTACAAAACGCGCCATTCGCTTTTATGATTAATATATTTATCGCTGCTCCAATCGTAGGTTTTATATTTAGAAGAATAAAGCCTTATATCAATTGATTATTAGTATTTTAATTTATTGTTGTACTAAAAATGAATCATTTCTTACCGACTGTCAAAGTTAGACCAAAAATCTAACGTTTGACAGTCGGTATTTTTATGAGTAAATATAGTTTGAAATGGATTCAAAAATACTCAAACGAGACAAGTATTTTCGTTGTCTGATGTTGAACTGATGCCAAGTAGTTGGATAAAATAATAAAAGTTTGACATTAATACATTTGCCTTATTGTCTCTGAAGGCTTCAAATCCAAAAACTCATATCCTGTTCCCACAATAAATTTTGTAAATCCTAGATCGTTTATTGCAGCAACAATCTCATACTCGTTTTTAAATAACGGTAGTCGTTTAATGTTTAAAGGATCAACCACTTTTAGGTTTTTCGGCGGATTCGTGACAAGTTGCCAAGCACCTAATGCACTCATAAAATTGAAATAATAATTATGACCACTTTTGTCTTCAATGGTCAGCAAGGTTAAATACATCGGTCCTTCATTAGCGCCACCAGCCATAAAATTTTGATAATTAACCTTTTTAATTAAAACAGTAGCTTGTGACACATCTGCTATATCAATTGACAACTTTTCTTTATTTTTTTCAGTCACTATTATTTTATCGGTCGTGATAGTTGCACTCATGAATCGATTAAAAATCTTTGAAAACGTACCATTATCAGGGTAAAACTGCCCATTGAGTTGCATCGCCCACAACTCAATAAAGCGATCATAAACCAACACCAGATTATCAGGAATTGACAAAATAGGTGGATTTTTCATTACTGTTTTTAGATCTTTCATTTGTGTTCTCCCTTAGTGTTAAACATTTCAATCTCGAAATATCACCTATATATAGTTAAATATAACACTTTATGTGAATTCATTACTGTGAATTTTGATATATTAACCGTTATGTGTTAAAAAATTGAAATATGTCATGTTTTTACTGCTCTAAAAAGTTCATTCTGGAACTAAAACAAAAAATTTTGAAATAATAGAATGAACAATTATTAAAAAAAGCTTAATAATGTCTACTTAAAAATGATTATCAAATAATCTAGTTTATTGTCCACAGGATTATAGATGATTAGCATACTATGTATTCTACTTTCTCAATGGCAGTTACGGTATAAAATAAACACTACTAGTTAATAGTAAAACACGCAATCCCGCACCAACATAGATGCCAGTTTGCTCATCAATATTATTGCTAGTTACTCCCCTAAAAATAGCAATGCTCAAAAAATACATAAAAGCAGTGACAATTGCAAGTAAGGCCCATTTATTTGTATATAAATTAACAGGTTGCTGTACTGTTGAAAATAAAACGAATAATGCAATCATGCCTATAATTAAAGCAGTCACTTTATACATTGGCATTGCTAATGTTCGATAAAATAATATATAATCAGGTGAAGAGGACTTTAGTTATGTCTAATGACATTGATTTGTTAAATCAAATTACCGATTTAATTTTAGATAAAAATATTAATTCAGAAGAACGGCATGCGCTACTAGTAGCAAAGTTAAATTTAGAAAAACATCAATACTTACCTAAAATCATTTCTGATTTAAAAGCCAGTTTAACACCACTGGCTATGAAAAATAGTCTTTCTGCAGCATTATCCCCGTTTTATTTGCAGATAACAAGTCAAGAATTTGCTGACAAATACCAAGGTTTGGGCTATGGCCTTGGTATGAATTTTGGTAGCCACTAAACCACAAGAACATCATTTGGCTACACCCAACCGTTCTGAATTTGTATTCTTAAGAAGCAATGATATCTTTTAACAAGCCATATTTTGATTGTTAGCTTGCACGGCGTATCTTGGTACAGTGATGATAAGGGCCCTTGGCTGAATACCATTAAGCATTAGTCCTTATTATAGAAAGGTGCTGAAACAATGAAGCATGAAACATATATATCTATCTTGATGGCAGCGTTATTGTTTCCTAGTGCTTTTTGGCTTATAACACTTGTTGATTATACGGCTCAAATAAACACAACAATAATTATCACGATATTAGCTCTGCCAATTATAATATTTTCTGCTTACAAAATTTTTAAAAAATAACTTAGCATGGAAAGATACCTTAATTTATAGTGTCTAAAATTCACCTAGCATATCCAATATCATCTTTCGGCTATGTTAAGCCAGTAAAAACAATCAGCATACCCTTTTCATTTAAATCCTATATGTCTGTATTAGAAAATGGATTAAATGAATTACGAGGACCAAACATCTTTTTATCATATTTCATGTACTGATCTGAGTTCCCAATATCACTGCGATATAGTATACGAGATAGTTAAGCAAAGGTCGAGCAAGTATCCTTTTGCATACTGATTTCATGCTTTTAATAGTGCTTTTTGCTGTTTTTTTTGCTTTCTATCAGTAGCAAATTTTATTTGCTTTATTTATATAAGAAGAATTGTAATAATAAGTTTAGGAGAACATTATGAACTTTGGACAAAAATTAAAATCAGCTCGAATGAACATGAATCTAACACAACAAAAAATCGCCGATGATTTTTTCATCACCAGACAAACAATATCAAGTTGGGAAAATAGCAATAGCTATCCCGATATTATGACCCTAATTAAACTAAGTGATTATTTTGGATTTTCTTTAGATGAAATATTGCGAGAAGACCGCAATATGCGCTTATTTCTGGAAAAGCAAACAGTTAGAAGTGATTTGAGACCGGTCTATCGGAATATAGTAGTGATTGTGGTTATTCTGTTGGTGATAGAGTTGTTAGACTTATTCAACGTTATTAAGTTTGGCTGGATTGGCTGGGTAATCTGGCTCGTCTTCTTGCTTAACGTTCGCGTATTATCTATGTTAAACAAATTCGATGAGTCAAATACGATGGACTTTAAATATCCTTGGCAAAAAACAATCAAAAAATTTTTGAAATCTAAGTAAACATGCTTTTTTTAAGTGTTGTGGTCAAAAATAATCAATATCACTTTCAATTGTCATAATCAAAAAGCCGATGAGATGTCATTCTCATCGGCTTTTTTGGTTTTGGTAAAATCTACCTCTCTCGTTCTGACATGTTACCACTAATCATCTACTTCCCTATGCCTTATTTGGCTTGAGTATACTTTCTATAAAATAAAGAATATCATGATATTCTTTCGTATATCCAAATCGTTTAAATACCGCTAAATCATCAAGCATATCATCATATATTTGTTGATCGAACCCTTGTTTTAAACTAAAAAGTTTTGAGTAGGTTAAGTAGTAGATTGTGTCAGTCAAGGTTCTAGTGTCTAGGGAGACAAATTTTTCAAAGGCTTGCAAATATAATTGCGCATCCTGCATATTATTTCTGTCAAATGCTAGCACCGTGGCATTATGGGCGTACGCTATTTGCAAATAATGCTTTTGCACAGCGCTAAAAGGCAGTTGATCTAATGAACGGATCATTCTGTTATGGTAGCTCCGAATAAAAGTATCATCAAACAAAAACAAAACATCAAGATACATCAAAATGTCATTTAAAAACCACGTTTCAAAACCAAATAAATAATTCTGAATTTCATACGTTATTTCTTCACGATTTTCTAACGGCAAATTATTAATCTTAGCATAGACCGCTTGAACGCGTAATGCGTTGATTTGGTGCTTTTTAATTTTCGTCTTGTCATATAAAAGCAACTCTTGATTGATTAAGGTTTGACTATTTTGTTCATTATAGTAAGCTGCATACAACTTTTTCTGATAGTCCTGAGAATCAATCAAGCCATCAGGATTGGCCAACATAAAAAATTCCGTCGGATGAATATCAAGTTTATCCAAAGAACGTAATAAAACATTGGCATCAATATTGCCAGATTTCTCCATTCGCGATAATGCTGCTTGTGATGTAATATCTTGGGCCAACTGCTGTTGACTCAATCTTCTAGAGACTCTAATTTTTTTCAGCAATTGTCCTTGATTCATACTCATCCCCCACCCTCACAATAAATTTTATCCGATTTTGCATAAAATGTTGTGCGTTATTATTTAAAGCATATCATACACTTATACAGTTTATTTGCAAAAAGAACATGAAGAGAGGTATAACATATGCACTTTTTAATGACTCTATTTTTCCCATGGCTTCCCACTGGTGGCCTGTAATAAAAACTAAAAATATTATTCTGCCGTTGAAAAAACCTTAAATAATATGGCATGATGACAAACCCTCAACTTGGATTGCCATTTTTTGTCGTGTTAAGTAATACCCGATTCACAGGGCCACGTCGCGTTCACTGGCTCGGGCATATTCACGAAAACCTATGAAGATTTTAACGTCGACACTGGAAAATATACAGTCAAGCACAACGACCCGCATTGGCGCTAAGAAATTGAAGCCGACAATAACGGCTAATAATCATTTTACACACTATTCATACCTATTTGATAAATACGATTAATTGGAGCAAAACCATTTATGATTGATAACCTCTATACATCCTTACCAATAGCTTCTATCAAAGATAACGTCACCATTTTTTTCGTCGACGCTTCAATGACTGACAAATTGGAAAGCTTGTATTTGCACTTTATTTCGGAACTACCGCGAGTTAATCCAACATACGCCACCTTTTTAAAGAAAAAATGGCATCAAATTGCCTTAATTTTTTTAGTGGAAACCATACTGGTCACCACGTTGATTATGTTTTGGTTAGTCGGTGGGCAATTAAACTTCAGCTTAATAATGTTATCAATGATGCTATACGGCGTTGTGATTTGCTTAGCGCTTTTCCGATTAAGGCAATACAGATTATTGAAGAAAGGTACTTTTTTATTTGCTGATTATCACCAAAACGGCTTTCAATGGCCCAAAGATAATGTTCCTGTCAATCAGCCATGGCAAGTTTTATATGTGCTGGAGTTTGACAACCATTTCGTCATCCATCTAGTACTTGAGGTGTCGTACGTGCTAATGCTAAAACGCCGCGCAATTTATATTCCTAAATCAAAATTATCTTTAGCTGATGTACGCGCATTACAAGAATCAAGCATCAGAGTGACTAGAAATTAGTGCTTATCCTACGCCTAAATAACTTTTAACGATAAAAAGCAACCAATTGATAGCAAGCGTTTCGCCACTTCGCTATCAATTAGTTGCTTTTTCTGCTAGGCTAAGCTATTGCTGATCGTATTTATGCCACAATACATAGTATTGAATGTCCGGAATGATAAATGCGCAAGCAATCCAGCCATTCAAAACATAAAATAATACTGCCATTGACAAACTATTCATACCCCATAAGATGCTTAATAGTATCCACAATGCTATAACTAGCAAAAGAAAAGTATTAATGAGCGCACTATGCACTTTTAGTGCAATGTCTCGATCCCGCTCATCCTTGGCAAAATACAATTCATCTTTTTGGTTGAACACTTGAACATGATATTTTCTTGAGACAGAAACCATCTCAAAAAGGGATGCTAAAATGGACACTAATATTGTCACCATGGCAATTTGGTGCATATTATTAATCATCAAAATAGAAAACAAAACAAACCCTATTTGCCATATTTTGTTCATCCAGAACGTAAAACGGACTATTTTCTTACTATCACTCATATTATTATTCCTCCACATTATTAACAAACAATTCATCAACCGACGTATGCAAAATATTAGCCAAATCAAAAGCAAGCTTGAGTGACGGATCGTACTTATTATTTTCGATGGCATTAATTGTTTGCCGTGTCACGCCAGTCAAGGTTGCTAGCTCTGCCTGAGATATTTTATTGGCCGATCTAAAATCTTTGATATAATTTTTCATCTTAGTCCCCTACAAAACAAAAATGTAAAACATGTTTTACACTTATAGTAAAACATCTTTTACATTTACTGTCAACCTTAAATTTTATTTCAACACATCAAGACAAACGAATACTCTGTAATCTCTTGACGAGATTACAGTATTGCGCGCGATCCAAGTCTTCTTGTTCAAAGTCATTTTTGCATATTGCTAATGTTTCTTGTCCGGAGCTTGTCAATGCAATTCCCGCAGACATTGCTGCGTCTAGCGATTCTAAAATATTATGCGTAAATTCTCGTATGCGTTCTAAAGAGGCATCTTGGGTAATCATCGTCGCGATCACGCCTTCCACATCATCAAAACGCGCCATTACACCAATAAAGTCTGACGGTCTAGCAGCTGTATGAATCATCATGTCAATTTCCTGAAAAAATTCCACAACTTCAGGCAAACTTTCAGCATCATAATGAACAACTTGATCGTGTAATTCAGCTAATACATCAAATAAATAGCCACGCATTTCCTGTTTAAACTGTGGTAACACATCATGAAATTGCTTAATCAAACGCCGCCATTCATCAATCGTCAGGATTCTTGGCGTTGTATATCCTGCCCTTAACGCATTATATTGTGCAGCAATTAGTGAATCGCTTTTAGCTGGTTCAAATGCAGCCAAAATATCAGCCGCGACACGACGCAACTGGGTAGCCGTCACATTTTGAGAAAGTGATAGCTGTTCAACCAAAGTTCGCAACTGTTTTAAATGGGATGAGACTTGATCGACGGAATTTTCATCCCCAAGCGCGCTTACTTCTGTAATTAATTGATGATAAAGTGTTAAATATTCAGGATTTTCAGCAACTTGACGTCGCATTGCAAAATCATCAACACCACGCAATAAACCACCAGCAAATTGTCTCAATTCAGCAGGTTGCAAGACTGTGCAAGTCCAGCCTTCTCGTGTCGCAATTTGTTTTTTAGCGTCAGTAGCAGCTTTAGTCAAACTATGTCCAGTAACATTCATATCAGCTAAAACCTCAGCCGCGCTACCTCGGGCTTGATCATCCATCAAAGCCTCATTTAAATTGATGACGTGATTTTTTACCATAAATTCTACCCCCATTCACGGTCATTACTTCAAGTGTATCGAAAATAGTTACCCTTTTTGTGACTACTTTGTGAAAAAACTGACTATAATTCAGGCATATTTGACAGACACACTCACATCAATCTTATCAACTATTTTTCATGGGCTTATTTCGAAATTTTAAGACTAAACAAATTGTTTGACATTTCACAAAACACTCTGTATACTTACTATTTGTAATTGATATTACAAATTGAAATTAAATATATTTAGGAGAGAATATTATGATTCAATGGCTACGCAATTCCAAAATTGCAATGGGAATTTTGACTGTTTTACGTGTTTACTTAGGTTACCAGTGGACGCTTGATGGCTGGGGAAAAATCACAGCAAAAGGTGGCTTTGATGCCTCTGGTTTGATTATGGGTGCCATTAAAAACCCTGTATTAACTCCAGATAAAACAGCTGCTTTCCCTTGGTATGATTGGTTCTTAAATGTTACGACCAACCACGGTCAATCAACGGCTGCCTTTTCATTTTTAGTCGCTTGGGGTGAATTGCTAGTTGGGCTAGGTTTGGTGTTTGGTACGTTAACCTTAGCAGCTGCTTTCTTTGGTCTCGTTATGAACTTTTCATACCTTGGCGCCGGCGTTGTATCAGTGAATCCAACGTTCATTTTCATTGGGACTTTGCTATTAATTAGTGGTTACAATTCAGGCAAAATCGGTTTGGACCGCTGGGTAACCCCATTCCTACGCGCTAAGCTACCATTTTTACAAAACGACATTAAACTTTAAACGTCGAAAAAAAACAGTGATTATTGACTATCAATAATCACTGTTTTTTTAGTCATTGCATCACTTTTTAGTTTGCTGAGCTTATCTCAAAATTTCATTTTCGGTGAAACCACCATTTACCATGATTACTGCATCATTTAGTGCCATTTCAACCATATTTTTAATGGCCGTATTCGTGTAAAAAGCAATATGTGGTGACAACAAAAAGTTATCATAAGCTACTAACCGTTGGATATTTTCTGGCAATTCATCAACTGTTTGCTTTTGGTCCATGAAGTCATTTTCATTTGGTGCCACATCAAAAGCAGCGCCCGCTAATTGACCGCTGGCTAATGCTGATTCTAAAGCTGTCATATCAACAATTTCACCACGCGCAAAATTTAACATGATGGTACCCGGCTGTACTTTTTCAAAAAATGCGCGATCTGCCAGTCCACGTGTCTCATCATTTAGTGGCGTATGAAAGCTAATCACATCGGCACGACGCAATGCCTCATCTAATGTCGTATACGTCACAAATGGTTCATTTTGAGCGCGGTAAACGGGATCTACTCCCAATACTTGTGCGCCAAGCGCGTGCAACATTTCTGCCAAAGCAGTACCAATGCGACCCACACCAATAATTGCCACTGTGAGGTCATGAATTTCACGCGCCTGTCCACCAGCAGCCCAAGTGTAATCCCCTTGTGCCATAGCACGGTCGAATTTTTTATTATGACGAATCAGATTAAATAACTGCGTTAACGTATACTCAGCAATGGCACGTGGCGAGTAGGCCGCAACATTTGATAAGCGCACATGATTGGCAAAGGCAGCGGGCAAATCAAAAACATCATAGCCCACTTGGCGCAGGGCAATTTGTTTAATATTAAGTTGTGATAATCGCTCATAAACTGGTGGATTAACTGATGTCGTTTGTTGTGTTGAAACTGCATCAAAACCACTAGCACGATCAACGGTCTTTTCGTTGAGTGGTTGGTCGATTGTGACCACTTCGTGCCCCGTTTTTTCAGACCACTTCTTAACGTATGGCAATTCATCGGCTACGGCGTTATACATTAAAATTTTCATGATATTATCCTTTCAAAAAAGCACGACCGTTAAGTTGGCCATGCTAAAAGTTATTGTACTTTACCCAAGAAATACTTTTTCTTACCACGACGCACTAACACAAATTGACCGTCATAGTGACTTGCAGGGTCAATCACTGCCTCAAGGTCTTTGATCTGCTCACCATTAATTCTGATGGCACCATTGGTTACATCTTCACGGGCTTGACGTTTAGAGTTTTCTATTTGCCCATCAACCAAAAAATCAACGATGTTTTTAGGTGCTTGTTCAATCTCAAAGCTTGGTACACCACCAAAGGCATCCGCAATTTCATCAGCGGACAAGTCGGCAACATCACCACTAAACAAAGCTGCTGACAAACGTTCTGCCTCTTCAACAGCAGATTGTCCATGAACAAACTTTGTCACTTCTTGCGCCAAGCGACGTTGTGCTTCACGCGCACCCGGATTTTCTTGTGACGCTTTTTCAAGTTCATTAATCTCATCAACCGATAAGAAGGTGAAGTATTTGAGGTATTTCACAACATCAGCGTCGCTTTGGTTATACCAGAACTGGTAGAACGTATAAGGTGACGTTTTTTCAGCATCTAACCAAATGGCATTGCCTTCAGACTTACCAAACTTCTTACCAGTGGCGTCCGTCATCAAAGGAATTGTCAAACCAAACGCCTTTGCTTCGTTACCTTCAATTGCATGAATCAAATCAATCCCGGACGTGATATTGCCCCACTGATCTGAACCACCAATTTGCAATTGAACGTTGTGTCGACGCCACAATTCATGAAAATCAATACCTTGCAGAATTTGGTAGGTAAATTCAGTAAATGAAATACCCGTTTCCAAACGTGAAGCAACGACATCTTTTTTCAACATGACATTAATTGAGAATAACTTACCATAATCACGCAAAAAGTCTGTCAGCGTCAGCTTACCCAACCAGTCATTATTATTAACAATTTGTGTGTCACCAGCACCAAATAATTTCGTCACTTGCGCTGTAATACCTTGCTCGTTAGCAGCGAGTTGTTCTGGTGATAACAATTTACGTTCAGTTGTCGGACGTGGATCACCAATAGCGCCTGTCCCACCACCAATAATGATAACTGCTTTACCACCAGCATTTTGGAAACGCTTTAGCACCATAAATGGAATCAAGTGTCCCAAGTGTAATGATGGTGCTGTCGGGTCAGTTCCAACATAAGCGCCAATTTTGTCATTGCTCATTGCTTCTAACAAACCGGCTTCGTCCGTTACTTGGTTGAGGGCGCCACGCCATTTCAAGTCTTCAATAAAATTCATCAGTATCTCCTTGTTTTAAAATCATTTTTAACAGCAAAAATCGCCCTAATCTGAATAGAATAGGACGATTTTCACCGTGGTACCACCTAAATTGTAAGTCATCGGACTCACCACTTAATATTGCCTTATCGCGGCCTACGTCATTGTCTAAACGTTGTGTAACTCAACAATATTTTCGGATTAGCTCACAGCAACCGCTAACTTTCTGATACACGCCTAATATTGCCTTTATCAACGTAATGAATATTTTTATTATACCAGAATTTCATTCTAAATAGTAATTTTTAATCTTTAATTAGATAGTGGTATTTTTGTGACCATTTTCGACTATGTTATAATTGAATATATTACGTCAGAGGGAGAACTGATATGAATTCAATTCGAGAAATTAAACACGCAGCTTGGTCGCGCGTCACACAAAGTTTTGGCGCGGCGTTTTTGCTAGCACTGATTCCGGTTATCTTAGAGTTTGGCAGTAGTGCCGCCACTGCAAGGGACCAATTGCGCAATACCGATACTGTCGCATCAACTGGTGGCAGTATTGGTAAAAGTGTAGCAGTTGATGCTGGCACTATTATCACAATTATTGTCGCTGTTTTAATCAGCCTAATCATTGTCTTTGCAATTTTAGCATTATTCATTGCTTTAATTGAAATGTTTTCAGAAAGCTCGACCGTTGGTTTCCTTACTTGGTCTGAAGAAGACGAGAAACCCGCCAAGCCTTTCGTTGCTGGCTTAACACTAATCAATGGGACAGTTTATAAAATTGCTTATGTTCGTGCCATCTATTCAATGCTTTGGGCATTGCTATTCATTGTCCCGGGTATTATCAAGTCATTTAGCTATTCACAGGCAATCTTAATTTACCGTGATGATGTCCAAAACAACCGTGAAATTCGTACAGCACGTCAATATTTGAAAGCATCAGCTGAGATGATGAATGGTTATAAGGGGCATCGTTTCTTGCTTAGTTTAAGTTTGATTGGTTGGTCAATTTTGACAGCCTTAACTGGTGGATTTTTAGCTATCTTCACTACACCTTATTTCTTAGCAGTCAATGCTTCATTCTATCAAAACCTACGTGGTTTAAGAGATGCGCAACATATTAATGATAAGAGTACAGTCTTGTGAGCAATCACAAGGCTTTTTTTTAACCCTTACCACCTTGAAATTCATTATATAAGGTAATTCCGCCATCAATGTAAAGTGTTGTCCCCGTAATATAACTTGCCTCTTTAGAAATTAACCACATGGCGGCGTTAGCCACGTCAATCGGGTCACCAATTTTTTTCATTGGAATCATATTAGTCGTTTCTTGCTTGACAGCAGGATTTTTAAAGCGCTCTGCATTGATTGGCGTATCAAGTGCACCCGGCGAAATCGCATTAATACGGATACCACGTTCAGCATACTCCAGAGCAGTTGTCTTGGTAAACATCAACACACCAGCTTTTGCTGTGGCATAAGACGCGTATGTTGGCCACGGAATCGTATCATGTATCGACGAAATGTTAATAATGTTACCTTGAATTTTGTGCGTCAAAAAGTGATTAATTGCAATTTTTGACCCTAAAAATACACCATCCATGTCAACGTGTAATACCCGCTGCCAGTCATCATAGCTCACCAAATGCGTCGCTTCTTGTATTTCAAACCCTGCATTATTAACCCAAACATGAATCTCACCAAAATGTTGGATTGCGGTGTCATAAATTGCTTGAATGCCCGCCTCAGTACCAACATCAGCTTGCACCGCAACTGCCCGACCGCCAGCAGACTCGATTAGTTGTAACAATCCGTCAACGACATTTTGTTTGGCGTTTAAGTAATTAACGACAACGTTCATTGCTTCAGCACCAGCATGTCGAGCAATAGCTTCGCCGATACCAGAAGAGGATCCAGTTACCACAATGGTTTTTCCTGACAAATCAGGATACCGCGTATGAGGGTGATTATTTTGTGTTGTTTGTTGTGTCATAAGACTAACTCCTTTTGAGCATTATTATACACAGAAAATATGATTTTTTTGTAAAATTAAGTAAATTACTTTGACAAGCACAGTAGTTTATTATATTATATAAGTATACGAGGTAATTTACTATGGAAATATCAAAAGATCTCATTCGAGGTCACACTGATACGATTATTCTGAATATCTTAAATCAAGGTGATTCTTACGGTTATCAAGTTTCAAAATCTATTCGACAATTGTCAGACCATCAATATGAACTCAATGAAGCAACCCTTTACACTGCTTTTCGTCGACTTGAGAAACTTGGTGATATTGAGAGCTATTGGGGCGACGAAACACAAGGCGCACGTCGAAAGTATTACCGTATCACCTCACAAGGTCAAGACCATCTAGCCACGGCGCTAGATGAATGGCGATTTGCTAAAAAAGTGATCAGCAATCTGATTAGTGGGAGAATCGAATTATGACATCAATAGAAATGGAAATTAGAACACGTTTAGATGTTATTTTTTCAAAATATACACCGAACGCTCAGCTAACCGAGTTCAAAGAGGAACTAGTCGCTGATTTAATTGAGGCTTATCAAGACTTTGCCAAAACTGACCGTTCTCATGACGAAGCATTGGATGATACTTTTGATCAGCTCGGTGATATTGATACTGTTTTGAAAGAATTAAGCGAACAAAAATCAGCAACCAAAGATGATACACAATCAGATGAGCAGGAACAAACAACCGAAAACAGCAAACGGTCATTTGTAGATATCTCTGATGAAGGCGTACACATTGGAAATCTTCATATTAACAGCAAAGGGGTTCGCCTTGGTGACGATATTGTCATTGACGGCGAACACGACAAAGTGCAATTTGGCGACTGGCTACATGTTGATCATGAAGGTGCACGAGTTGGTGACAAGTATTATCAATTTGAAGGTGATCAAGGTCATTATGATTTTGAAACGCATACACTTAAGGAACCATTTTGGACCAAAGCACATCACAATATCACGATTCCAACAAGTGACAAACCATTCATTTTTGATTACAAGGACGCCAGCGTCAGTTTTTATACCAATGACAAAACTGATTTAATCACGGTTGATGAATACTTCAGTCGCGACAATGCCCGTTACTTTGCCCGTATCTCAGAAACAGATGATCATGTCCTCATTTCACAAGGCGATCATCCAATGCTTTTCCATGTCAAAACTGCGATTCAAATTGGCTTACCACAAAACTTCCACGCCGGAAGAGTGACGACAATCAACCATTCAGGAAGTCTATATGTCAACAGCATTGCACTTGAAGAATTCAACGTCAGTGTGTATTCTGGCAGTTTCAAAGCACAACATATTACAGCCAAAAGTGGCCTTTGGCGGGTCACTTCTGGGACGATCAAAGCCAGTGACGTTAAGTTTGAAACTGCTGAAATTGAAAATAAATCAGGCAGTATCAAATTAGAAAAAACTGTCATCAATGACGCTACCGTGTCGGCACATTCTGGTTCAATTCGTATTGACGATTTTGTTGGGGGCGGTCACTTTAAAGCTAACTCGGGCGCAATCCGGTTACGCCTTTCAAAATTGACGCGTGATTTAACTTTAAAAGCCAATTCTGGTTCAATTCGCGTTACCGCACCAAACAATCAAGATTTCAACTTTGAATTATCAGCGCATTCTGGCAGTGTGTCTGTTGGGCGCAGTAATATTCATTTCGACCAAAATACTGGCAGCTACAAACGCGGATTCGTTGGAATAGATCCCGAGTTTGCCATAGAAGCACAAGCTAATTCGGGTACTGTTAAAATTTATTAAGGAGTGTACGGTCAAACGTACAATATCATCACATGAAAGAACACTACAATCATATTCACGTAGGCCACGATCATGGCCTGCAGGCTTACGGCGTTGGTTTCCTATTAGCTGGCGGCATTCAATTTGCGACATCTCACGATTGGTGGTCAACTTTGTGGCACGCGTTCTTAAGTTGGGGCTACATTGGTTACTATATTGCCGAAGTCGTTCAAAAAGTTATTCATTAAAAACAAGGAGAAATATCATCATGGCTAAAAATAAAAAATTAACACGTTCACGCAACAATCGCTTAATTGGCGGTGTTCTCGGCGGATTAGCTGAATATTTTGGTTGGGACGCAACACTTGTCCGTGTCATCTTCGTTTTTGTATCATTCTTTTCAGCTACTTTCCCGGGTATTTTGGTTTATATCCTAGCATGGATCTTAATGCCTGATGCACCAAAAATGTCTCACTATTACTCTGATCAGACGAGAAAAGACGTCACACCAGATGATACTGATCGTCCATAATAAAAAAAGATTGATGATTTAACGCATCAATCTTTTTTTATTGTCTTATAAAAGCTAACTTTTGCTGATAAATATCATCAGTATCAAAATCACTGGGTCCGTGATGAGCACCAGACACCCAAGTTGTTTTGGCTGATTGACCAACGATATCACCATATTCTTGCGCTAATTTGACACTTTGTAAATACGGTACAACATCATCCGCCGCCCCTGCCAACAAATACAGTGGTGGCATTTTTTGACTAAAATAAGTCGCCGGATTAGCTTGTGCAACCAGTTCTGGCACATCAGCCGGTCGCTGATTATTTAACATAATGCCTTCAAATGACAACTTTGAACCAGTCTCGGAGAATTTTGGTGTTATGCCTAATTTTTCAAACTGTGGCACAAATTGATCAACTTGGTAAGGTCCGTATAAGCCAATTACATGCGAAATTTGAGGTAACTCACCAGATGTTGCACCTTCCGGTTTTTCACCTAACATAACACCACCCGAAATACTGGCTGCAGTCAAAACGGCCAATTGAGCACCACTTGACTCACCAATCAACACCACATCAGTCATATTTAACCCATACGTTTCAGCATGAGCAACTAAAAATGACAGTACCGCGCGAATTTCAGCAATTTGATTCGGAAAATGATTCGTGTGAACGGTATTGAGCGAATAGTTTGGACTCACAACGGCGTAATGATCAGCTAAAAATCGCAAACTTGGTTGTAATTTGTAAGAAGACTTTTCCCCACGTAATAAGCCCCCACCATAAATATCTACAATAACCCCAACTGTATGTTGCGTTTTTGGTCGGTAAATATCAAGCTGATGACGCGTACCGCTAGCATAATCAACATCACGAAAGACCGTTATATTATCCGGCACTTTAGCCGGAACGTATTGATAAATTTTATCTTTGAATAACATACCCTTATTATAGTTTGGGGCGTATCTTAATACAAATATTTCGATTACAAAGGTTGTATCAAACGCTTATTCTAAAATACATATTTCACCCTTTTAAAACGTAAATGCGGTAAAATGAGGTAAATATCATTGTTGGGGTAACATTATATGTCCGAAAATCTTGACCACTTAAAACGCAATCATTTCCTTGACCTATTATTTGCTGGGCGCTTTGGAATTGAAATCGAAGAACACCGCGTCCAATTAGGACAACCGCGGTTATCGCAGCATCCCCACTCACGCAAACTTGGCACTCGAAAAACTAATCCTTACTTCCAAACTGATTTTTCAGAGAGTCAAGAAGAGCTGGTGACTGCGCCTAAACATGCTTCAAAGGATGCTTTAGCCCATCTACATGAATTGCAAACCATCTTGAGCAATGAACTAGCAGAAGATGAAATCATTTGGCCACTTTCTATGCCGCCTCATCTCAATGAAGACGATGTTGACTTCTTATTGACACACTTTGAACGCCCATGGTATCAAGAATATCGTGAAGAATTAATCGCTCGCTATGGTTATTATCAACACATTATGACCGGCGTGCATGTCAATTATTCACCAGCTGATAATTTGATTGATTGGTTTGGATCCCAACATCATATTCAATCCTATCCAGCTGCCAAAAATCGGTTATATTTCCAAATAGCGCAACAAGTCACCGGTTATCGTTGGCTAATAACCTATCTATTTGGCGCAAGTCCTGTCACTGAAAACAGTGCTGACAACTTACCCAATAATCGACTCGATATCCAGCCAGTACGTTCTTGGCGTGCCAGTGATTTTGGCTTTGCTAATCGTCCCGAAATTTTAGTGGATTATTCAGATTTTGAAACCCATATTCGCCAAATTAGACAATACATTGCCAATGGTGATTTCTATGACAAAAGCGAGTTTTACGGTCCGGTCCGACTTAAAGGCCCCGGAGAAATTGAAGATTTAATCCAAAATGGCGCTAATTACATGGAATTTAGAATGTTTGATACAGATCCATTCTCATTAGACGGTATCTCCCAAACCGCTTTGAGTTTTCTACATCTGCTGATTATCGACGCAATTGTTAACCCACAACCTTGGCCAAAACACACTGCCGAAGGTGCACGCGCCTTTAACCATGTTGTAGCATTGGCACACCCAGATGAACCACTTAGCAGCACAGCTACCCAACACGCTCGTAATTTGTTGACACGCTTAGCAGAAATTGTTGCCGTATCACCAGCTGATTTGCGTGACGATTTTAATCAGGCGTTAGATTATGCCAAAACGGCATTAGATGATCCAAAACAAACGATTGGTGCTCGTCTCGCTAGCTTCATTAAAAATGACTCACTAACCACCTATGCTGTAACACGTGGGCAAGCCATTTTAAAAACACATCAACAAGCCAAAGATAATTTTGTTTTTGTACCAAAAAACCTACAAAAAACTTATATTCAAGCGCACAAGCTTGGCTTTAAAACACTCATGCGCGAGGATAATCACTTACAAGTCACTTATGGTGACAAAGTTTGGGCTTTTATGAGTGACGAAGACCTCACAAAATATCTGCCAAATCATGTCGAAAAATGATTTTAAAATGAGAAAAGTAAAATTAACATTGCTTTTCTTTTTTTATTGTTTTATAATTAATCACATGAACAAGCAAATGACTTCACAAGTAAACAACACAATTATCAACGCGATTATTATTATTTAGTAATCGGGTTGTTATTTTGCGTAACGACTCGCTGCATGCCTGTCGTTACGGTTTCAAGTGACTTAAATCTCATTTGATAGCGTAGCTGCTATTGAATGAGATTTTTTATTTGCCATAGCACAGTGACTACCACTTTGGTAGCACAATATCTCGGAGGAAAATTATGACGACATCACAAGAATTAGCTAACCATTTATATCAGGCTTTCGCCACCAATACGCCACTTGACCGCGACGCTTTTGTTGGCGTTGTCAACAGTTTTGAAGAGGCGTATCAAGTACAAGATGCTGTTCTTAAACAAAAAGGTGAACCAGTCGCCGGCTATAAAGTGTCATTGACATCACCTGAAACACAAGCGATGTTCGACTCAGATTCCCCACTTTATGGTGGTCAACTGGCCAACAAATTCTTACCTTCTAATACTAAATTTCACCTGAGTGATTATAATGAACCACTTGTGGAAGTTGAAATGCTCTTCACAGCCAAAGAAGATCTCACGCCCGACATGACACCGGAAGAATTGCTACAACACACAACCGTCGCACCAGCACTGGAATTGCCCGACGCGCGCTTTGCCAATTGGTTTCCAAAATTAGACAAATATTTAGTTTTGAGTGACACTGCTGTCGGTGGTGCTGTTGTTTATGGAACGGCTCGTGACGGTGCTGACTTGACACTCAAAACACTAGCTGATGTAAAAGCTGTTCTCACCCACAATGGTGAAGAAGTAGCCAGTGGTCAAGGATCTGAAGTACTTGGCAACCCTGTTTTCTCTTTGAAGTGGTTAGTAGGCAAATTATTTTCACAAGGCAAAAAATTCCCTGCGGGAACACATGCTTCAACCGGCACATTTTTACTACCACCATCTTTGACAGCTGGTACTTGGTCAGCGCAATTTAGTGACGATTTTGGCACTGTCACTGTCGAAGTCGACTAACAAAAAAAGATGTTTCACATGAAACATCTTCTTCATAGGCTTGTAGCTCAATGGTAGAGCGTTGCGCTGATAACGCAGAGATAGAGGATCATTCCCTTTCGGGCCGATTAAAACAAAACATGAATTAAAATAACCGCCAAAACAATCTGTACGAAACCTGTGACCAAACCATAACTCAAGAACTTGCTACCAGATTTCTTAATAATATCCAGTTTCAAGTTTAGTCCAATTCCTGCTAAGTTAACAACACCGAAGAAACCAGAAACTTCTTTTGCCCCTAACGTCAGCAAATGTGGCATTGGCAAAAAACTATTGACTAACAGCAAAACAACGAAAGCAATGATGAACCATGGAATTTTAAGCCCTTTTGAAGCAACTTTTGTCTCACCGTTTCCTTGGTCACGCTTTTGTGCCATCTTTGCAAATACCAAGACAACGACCGTTAACATGATAACCCGCAACATTTTAAACAAAGTCGCATAGGTCACAACTGTTGGGTTAATTAAGGCCGCCGTTCCAACAACTTGACCAACTGACTGAACAACACCACCAACTAATGCACCTAATAATAAATTATGATTGCCAACTAAATGCGGGCCAACAACTGGCAGCAATAGCAATAACACCACACCAGTTAAACTAACAGTCGCAACTGCTGTGCGCCGTTGATCATCATTGGCACCAATGGCCGGCGCCACCGAGGCAATGGCGCTTGAACCACAAACCGCATTTCCAGCTCCCATTAACATGGCTGACTTATCACTGACCTTAAACAGTCGGCCGCCCATCCATAGCACAATAACAATTGTTAATGTCATTTGAATTAGAATAAAGGCCAACCCGTTGATGCCCAAATTCTCGATGGTTCGCAATGTTACGGTCAGTCCCATCAAAGCAATACCAATTTCAATCGGATATTTTTCCGCCCATTTCATCCCCGGTGCAAATGAACCGCGATTTAACACAGTGTTGCCTAATAAAATACCTAACAACATCGCAATCGCTTCTGCGCCCAAAAAAGGTAACCAGTTCGCCAAAATTTTAGCGACAAAAGACAAAATTAAGGTAATGATAATACCCGATACCATATTTGCTTTTATTTTCATGTTCTCTCCCGTCAATCCTTAAAGTTATAATACAGATAATATTACCCCTGCATTTGCTATTTGTAAAATAAATATTTATAATGTATTCAATTAAAAAAACTAATAGGAATGGGCTATGTTCAAATTATTACAAACATTCATTGCAGTCTATGAAACGCGGTCTTTTTCAAAGGCAGCAGACCAATTATTCATTTCGCAACCCAGTGTCAGTGTTCATATTAAGCAACTGGAAACTGAATTAAAGACAACCCTATTTGACCGAAATGGCCGTACCGAGTTAGCACCGACAACTAATGCCCGTATGTTGTATCAGCGGGCGCTAGCGCTTTTAGATGATTGGCAAAAGACCACCGACAGTCTTGTTCAAAATCAACGGACCACTATCAAAATTGGTGCCTCGCAAACGTCAGCAACCGTCTTATTGCCTAAAATGGTAGCTCATATTAAAAAAGATGATTTCAATACCACTGATTTCCAAATCGAAATGCATAATTCCGAGGAAATTCTAGCTGGTGTATTGAATCATCAGTTTGATATTGGCTTAATTGAAAAGCCGATTACACATGATTTTATTGTGCGTGAAGCCATTGCTGCCGACCAGTTAGTGCTAGCCGGTAATCTTAGTAGCGACTTATGGCTGGTGCGTGAAAAAGGTTCTGGTGTGTATCATTACACGCAACAATATTTCAAGCAAGAAGACATTGTCCCAGACCATTTTCTAACCATTGCCAACAACGACGTGATTGTCAAAATGCTGGCAGAAAACTTTGGTAAGTCGATTGTCAGTATTCAAACACTGCCCAATGGCGTCCCTTATCAATCTTTAAATAGTAATTTTAATCGTTCATTTTATTTAATTCGCTCAGCGCATGAAAATCGTGCTGATGTCTTGAAATGGCATAAACATTTCGCAAAAATTGCCACCCAATTATAGAAATTCAACTTGACCGTTGACAAAAGCCTTAATTCTTGCCAAACTTTCCACATGAATGCCACGCTCATCTAGTAGCTGGCGTCCTTTTTGGAAAGTTTTTTCAATGACAATACCGGCACCAACAACGTTTAAATCAGCATCTTGGGCAATTGTCAGTAAACCATCAACCGCCTGACCGTTAGCTAAGAAGTCATCAATAATGAGCACATTCTCGCCTGCTGTCAAAAAGCGCTTGTCAATCATGATATGATTGGTTGTTTGCTTAGTAAATGAATAGACGTCAGCAGTCCACACATTATCTGGCAACGTTAATGACTTGTTTTTACGCGCAAAAACAACCGGCACGTGTAGCGCCAATCCAGCAAAAACGGCTGGTGCAATACCAGAAGTTTCAACCGTTAGGACCTTATCAATCTTCTCATTAGCAAATAAACGCGCAAACTCTTGTCCCATTGCTTGCATCAGTTCTGGATCAATTTGATGGTTCAAAAATGAATCGACTTTTAAGACGTCTTCATTTAATACCCGACCATCTTTTTGAATGCGCTCTTCTAACAATTTCATTGTGCTAACCCCTTTTCAACTATTTTACCATCCATTACTTGTTCGCCGTCGCCATTAATTTTACCATTAAGAATCATGTTCAACACAACTGCTAAAATTGATGTCACGACCACACTGTTGGTCACAATCAGTTGAATGGTTTGTGGCAAATGCTGGAAAAATTGTGGGTAGACCGTTACACCAATGCCACCGCCAATTGATAACGCTGCAATCACTAAGTTTTTCTCAGAATCAAAGTTGACGTGACGTAAAATATTGACACCTTGCACACCAATCGTCCCAAACATAACAAACATTGCACCACCCAATACAGCACTTGGGATTATCGTTGCTAATGCGCCAAACTTTGGTAGCAAACCAATAATAATTAAAATAATTGCTGCAAAATAAATCGGTTGTTTCGTTTTCACGCCTGAAAGTCTAACCACACCAACGTTTTGACTGAAGGTTGAATAGGGAAATGTGTTAAAAATACCAGACAAAATGACCCCTAAGCCTTCGGCTCGGTAACCATTGGCCATGTCGTGTGCACTTAGCTTACGACCAGTCAAATCAGCTAACGCAAAGTAAACACCCGTTGATTCAATCATACTCGTTAATACAATCACGATCATTGTGATAATAGCTGAGGTATGAAATGTCGGAACACCCAAGAAAAATGGCGTTGGCACGTGCACCCAAGCAGCGGAAGCAACAGGGTCAAGTGATACTTTACCTAAAAACGCTGCAAACACAGTGCCTAAGATAATGCCTAATAGAATTGCGATTGCTTTAACGAAGCCCTTAGCAAACAACATAAAACCTAAAATAATAATAATCGTGACTAAACCGACCAATAAATTGCTTAAATCACCATAACTCTTGGCACTCACATCACCGCCACCCCAATTCAGTAAGGCAACAGGTATCAAAGTAAAGCCAATCACTGTAATCAGAGAACCAGTGACAACTGGTGGAAAATAGGCACGCAATTTGGCAAATAGCCCACCAATTAGGAAAACAAAAATTCCGGCAGAGATGGTTGCACCATACATCGCACCAATGCCCAACGTACTACCAATGTTAATCAAGGGTGATACGGATTGAATGGCTGAACCAAGCACGACGGGCATGGCAATACCAGTTAATGGTGTTCGCTTCAGTTGTAGCAATGTTGCCACACCAGTCATCAAAATATCCACTGAAATCAAATAAGCCATCTGTGCCGCCGAAAATTTCAAGGCTGTTCCAATCAGCAAAGGCACCAACACACCGCCCGAATACATCGCTAGCACATGTTGTAATCCTAAGAACAAAGATTGTACTTTGTTTTGTTTCACCGCGTTATCCATTTTTCCCTCGATTTCTCGCTGCAATTAAAAAAACTGACCATTTCCCTATCAGAAAAGGCCAGCATTGTCTTGTAATCGAATACTAACTTGCGATAGTCGCACTTTTTGGCGTGCGGTAGAAACTAGGTCACCATTTTTAACCAATTATATCTGCAATTAATTTATGCTTATAGCTTATCAAATTACATGTTAAGAATGCAAGTTTTTCACGGTATTCTTTTTGCAGAGCAGTATTGTCATTACGTTTACAGCACTAACATCGTGAACGACTGCAATTAAACGTCAAAATTCACAATTTGTTCACTTAAAAGTCGTCTTATCTTCCACCCCCCTAGTAGAATGAGGGTCTAGACTACTATGGAGTGGAAATATGCGCGTTAGAAAATCATTATATATTATCATTATCACCTTATTAATGACTTTATCAGGCCCTCTGCAAGCTGTGACAGCCTCTCAACTATCAGAAAAAAATAATAACCAACCAGCAACGACAATGCGTTTGCCAAATGAGGGGCGTTCTGACTTGCAGGAATTGATTCAACGTGTGGACGCTAATGTTGGTGAGCCATCTTCTGAGGAACCATCATCAGAGCCAGAAGTAGATGAGACTGAAACAGTTGAGGAACCAGTTGAAGACAGTGGGGTGTCAGAACCCGAAGTCAAAGAAGCGTCTGAAGCAACTGATAGCCAGACACCGGTTGCCAAAAATAAAGCTCCAAAAGCGATTACAACTAATACCAACGGGACTTCCACTTGGACGTTTGATTCTGCTACTGGCTTGTTGGTCTTTGGTGAGGGTACATTATCAGAACATCTTTACGGTAATTTAACGAATGCTGGTATTGACCCACAAACAGTCATCCATATTCAGTTTGAAAGCGAAGTTTATGCGCCCGAGGCTAAGGAATCTTTGTTTGGTACTTTAACAAAGTTAAGCGGATTCATTGATTTGAATAATCTTACTACTTCACACGTGACCAATATGACACGTTGGTTTGAAAATGATAAAGCTTTGTCAACACTAGATTTGAGTACGTTCGTTACAAGCAATGTGACTACTATGTTTGCTATGTTTTATGGCAGTGGCGTGACCAGCTTAGATTTGAGTAATTGGGATGTGACCAAAGTGAGATCATTTTCAGGTATGTTTGGTAATACGTCAGCGTTAACAACACTGGACCTGACTAATTGGGGGGTTGGTCGAACGGCTAGCGACGTGAGTATGTATAGAATGTTTTTTCGCACGCCAGAGTTAACCAATTTAACGTTGACGAATTTTAAGACGACCAATGTCACTGATATGAGCGATATGTTTTTGGACATTGGTGTGACAAGCTTAGATTTAAGTGATTGGGATGTGACCAAAGTGACGGATTTTACCAGTATGTTTGACGGTGCAGCGTTAACAACACTGGACCTGACTGATTGGGGTGTTGGTCGAACGGCTAGCGACGTGGATATGAGTCTTATGTTTTGTAATATGCTTTTGTTAACCAATCTAACCTTGACGAATTTTAAGACGACCAATGTCACTGATATGAGCGCTATGTTTTATAGACTTAGCGTGTACAGCGGTGGCGTGACCAGTTTAGATTTGAGCAATTGGGATGTGACCAAAGTGACGGATTTTACCAGTATGTTTGAGGAGGCCCACTACTTAAGAACGTTGGATATGTCGAATTGGAATACTTCTAATGCTACTGTTAGCAACATGTTTCACTATACTACCCGTCTCTGGAAAGTCACCCTAGGAGAAAACATGATATTTTCTGGTAATCCTAGCTTTCAAGCGGCGCCTTCCATTGGCACAACGATTCCGGGTACAAGTTACAAGACAACTGCAAAAAGTTGGCAAATCGTTGGTAATGGTACAGATTATTATCCTCAAGGGGCAATGGTCACAACGACAGAAATGTACGCTAATCGAACGGAACCAACGACTTATGTCTGGGCTAATCAGTCAGTTCAACCCACACCTGCGATTGATACGATTTCATCACTTACCTTTGGCACGTTAGGGGCTAGTGACTTCTTTAATGGCAATAGCCCTCTGGCAACCAACATGGCAACCGGCTTAGTGAGCTTAAAACATTTAGATAACAGTACAACGTATAATGTTACCGTGGCACAAACAAGCGACTGGACAACTGATGGTGAATCAGCTACGATTGCTAAGTCAAATTTGAAGATTAAATATGGCGCTAATGATTTGTCCACGGGAGCTTGCAGTTTCTGGTCGGGCACATCAGCGACTGCGACCAAGAGTATTGCTTTTAATCATGATGATACCAAAAACTTCAGCATTTGGTTGAACCCAAGCGCTGTACTTGATACAACATTGCTTGGCAAACAACTAGAATCAGAATTAACATGGACGTTGAGTGAGACGCCATAATAAAACGAATGGACAACAATAAGTTGCCCATTCGTTTTTTATTTTCTAAAGAACCCACTCAACAACAGCAACAAACTGACAACAGCCATCAATACTGCAGTAATGACGAGTGTCACCCACCAGCCACTTTGCGCTGCAGCAAATGGTAGCCACTTGACGTTTTCCCCATAAAAGCCACTAACAATTGTCGGTACAGTCAACACAATGGAATAGACCGTTAAGACTTTCATCGTCCAGTTCAGGTCACGATTACTCAAATTTCCCAGCGCATCACTCACCGAATTAATCACTTCCATAGCCAAATTAGCCATGTGTTCAGCTTGACCAACTTCCACACGAACATCATCAATATGTTCTAGCTCGAAATCTTGCAACGTTTTTTTGAAGTCCGTCCGATAATTATCCAGCATTGCATGATTATTGGCTAATGAATTTTGAATATAAATCATTTGCGTTTGCAAATGTAACAAATCATTCATTTGCTGTGTTGTACGTTTTTTCTCAGCAAATTGTGCTTGAATGACACGTCTTTTGCGATTAATAGACGTGATTTCATCAACATAGCGCGTCATTAATGAATAAAGCCCTGTCATAATGAAATCAAAGGCACTAATATCGTCATCAGCAGCACGAACTTGCTGATTTTGTGGCTCTAACAACACCGTTTTAATGTAATCAGTTGGCTCGTGCGTGAAAGTATAAACATCCCCATGTGCAAACAAAATGCCGATTGGTCGCGTTTCCACATTTTTAGGGTGATAAGAAATCACGTCAATTACCATTAATGCTTCATCAGCAGCATGATCGTATTCCATACGGACACTTTCATTGTGGTCGACCGCATAATTAATCATTTCATTGGTCAAATGATGCTCTGATATCAACCGTTGATGCTCTTCCGGCGTCAAATTTGACACGTGATACCATTTAAAATTTTTAACTGCTTTAACTGTGTCAATCATTTTCTACCATCCCTGTACGTCACATTCTGTGGTCTAGCGAGCTGAGATTTTCTAATCCGGACAAAGCCCTCACGGTCATAGAATCGTTGTGCGCCAACATTAGCTAAAACTACCTTCAATTCTAGCGGTTCAGTCACAGCCTGACGCGCCCACTCTAACAAACGTGCCCCAATACCATAACCTTGCCAGCCCTCTTTAACAAATAACAAATGCAAAAAATGATCCCATTCAGATAACGACGCAAAGCCGACAATCTCATTTCCAAAAATAGCTACCATCACTCGCTCACCACGAGAATCTGCCAAAAAATCAGCTAGCCTAGGGTGTTTCACCCATGGAAAATGATGTTGTCGGCTCTCCAAATAAATACGCGCAACTGCGTCTGAATCTTCAGGTCGCATTGCGCGTAGTACAAGTTCGGTCGCTACTTTATTTGGCAAAAAACTCTTTTGATTGGTCATTGACGTTCTCTTTTGCTTTGGTATCTGAATTCCAAAATGGTACGTAAACCTTACCTAATATATGTTTCTTTTCAATAAAGCCAAACATGCGGCTATCATTTGATACGGAACGATGATCTCCTAGGACAAAATACATATTTTTAGGCACCACACTTTTGTTCTGATCTTTCTTTTGCCACAAATCCTCGCGAGCTGACAATGTCTTCAGCGTCCAATTTCCCCACGTACCACTGGTGCGCTGATCATTATCAATATAGTCTTGATTGACCTTTTTGCCGTTAACATATAAGTTAGCGCCACGATGCTCCACTGTATCACCAGCGACCGCAATAACGCGTTTCACATAGTCCTTATGCCCTGACTTGATTTGTGGATCTTCATGCGTTGCATCAAATACAATCACATCACCACGTTTAATCGTCGCCAATTTATTTTCGATAACAAGCTCACTATTTTCTAAACTAGGCCACATTGAAGGCCCATCAACTTTAACCAAAGTGAACCAAAAAGTCCGAATTAACATCGCAATGGCTAATCCAATGACAATTGGCACAACCCAATTTTTGATAAAATTTTTCACTTACTCTACCTCTTCAATATTACATCATATTATAACATATATCGGTTTCAAACATGATTGTATACAAAAAAGGCAACGCATTTGGTTGCCTTTTTGAGTATCACTTACGCTTACCGCGACGTGCCTTTTTAATTTTACGTTGCTTTTCTTTTTCAAGTGCCACAGCTGCTTCTCGTTCGCGACGAATTTTGAATGGGTTTTGCAAGAAGAACGTTTGTACAGTTTGGAAAGCGTTACCCACAACCCAGTAAAGTGACAATGCACTAGGCACTGCCAAGGCTGAGAAGAAGATAATCACTGGGAATAGATAAGGCATTGCCTTAGTTATCCCATTTTGGTCTGGATTGGATTGCATTGACAACCATGATGAAGCAAAGGTGAATAATGCAGCCAATACTGGCAAAATGTAGTACGGATCGTTACTACCTAATTCTAACCATAAAAACTTACCTGAGCGCAACACCGGTGAATTCCAGATTGACTGGTACAACGCAATCAAAATTGGCATTTGAACAATCAATGGTAGCATTGAGGCGAATGGATTAACGCCAGCATTTTTATATAATGCTTGCTGTTCCGCCATCATTAATTGACGACTTTCCGTATCTTTCCCCGGATATTTAGCTTGCAGGGCCTTCAATGCTGGCTGGACCACTTGCATTTTCATCATGGAACGGACTTGATAGACCATCAATGGCAAAATCAAGAAGCGAATGAAAATCGTGAACAGGATAATACCCATACCATAATTATTACCAAACCAACTTGATGCACCTAAGATGGCACGGGTGAAGACGGCAACAATGGCACTCCAAAAACTATGGGACGCAACTTGTCCATCATAGGATAAGCCAGAAACAATAATCAAACCCAATGCCACAACTGACATCACTAATGGCATAGGGCCAATACTCTTTAAAATATTCTCAAAACGTTTCATGCATTCTCTTCTTTCAATATCTTAGCCAATTTTAACACATGAATCATCTGCTCTTTTAAGAACTTTTGACTTTGATGTGCGGCGGCTGGTCGCGCAATCACTAATAAATCCAACTCTTGAGGCATTTGTGGTTTTAATTCTAATAAACTCTGTCGTATGCGCCGCTTTACCCACACTCTGTCATGGGCCTTACCGACTTTTTTGCTAACAGATAAACCAACACGAAAGTGCTTTTGGTCAGTTTTAGTCATTTGATAGACGATAAAATACTTATTCGCTACCGAATGATGCTTATTAAAAACCTGTTGAAATTCTTCTGGCTTTTTTATACGGAATGTTTTTCTCATAACGTGACGCGGCTCCCTATTATGTACGCGGTTGACCCGCATTCAAAATTAGATTTGCCGAAGCTGCCTGAGTACAGGTATCAGCTTCAACTTATAAATAAAAAAGCCACTGCAGAGCAGCGACCTTGTTAGGCAGATAGAACCTTGCGGCCCTTTGCACGACGGCGAGCCAAAACTTTACGACCGTTGCTCGTGCTCATACGCTTACGGAATCCGTGTACGCGTTCACGATGACGCTTCTTTGGTTGGTATGTACGCTTCATGTGTGTTCACCTCCAATCGCGATTTTTACCTGCAAAAACTTTGCAATTCGCTAATAATCATACCATGAATTCAAGCCAAGCACAAGTAAATCAAAGTTTTAGACTTAGCCTTAATTATTGTTTAACTTTTGTAGGATCAGTTGGCACTGAAATTTTGCCAGCTAAAATTTGTTGTTTTGCTTTTTGTGCTGCTTGCCAAGCATTGTCTGGCATGCTGTCACGTGCAATATCGACACCTTTTTCTTTCAAGCCATAAGTAACTGTTTTGCCACCGGGGAAGTTACCTTTTTTACCTTGATTAGCCACCAAAACGACTGCATTATCAACACGTTTGATAGCTGACGCTAGCGTAAAGTTGCTCTTTTGACCATCTTTGGTAGTGTAGTTACCATCAGCTTTTTGGTCCATATCAACCCCAACGACCCAGACCTTTTTGTCTGCAGTAGTTGCTTGATTTTCAGCCTTAGCTTCAGCAAAAACACCGTTACCAGTTGCACCAGCAGCTTGGAATATCACATCAACACCGCTCGCATACATTGCAGCAGCAATTGTCTTACCTTTAGCCGCGTCCGTAAATGTGTTGGCGTACTGTGAAACAAATGTTGCCTTAGGATTAGTTGCCAATACACCGGCTTTAAAACCGGCTTCAAAGTGATTTAACACCTCGCCTTTGACACCACCAACAAACCCAATTTTACCTGTTTTTGAGGCTGTTGCGGCAGCAACACCTGCTAGATAAGATGATTGTTCTGATTTGAACATAATTGAAACAGCGTTTTTATATGGTACTTCTGCTTCAACCATGGCAAATTGCGTCTTAGGGTTGGCTTTAGCAACTTGTTTCATTGCTGGACCACCCATAAAACTAATACCAACAACTAATTTGTAGTTGGCCTTAACAGCTTGTTGCAAGTTAGACTTAATTTCTGAGCTATCGTTTGACACAAAGTAAGAATAGCCATTAACACCTTGTTTGAGCCCATTTTGTTCGCCGTATTTTTTAATACCAGCCCAAGCGGATTGGTTAAAAGACTTATCATCAACACCGCCAGTGCTAGTCACTAGCGCTACACTATAAGCGCCCTTTTTACTAGCCTGATTGTTGGTGATAACCGCGGCACCAATGCCAATAACTGCAACAGCGGCGACAACTGCGCCGACTAAGGTAGAACGTTTCATATCATATCCTCCGACTATGTATCTCTCGGTATACATAGAAAATTTTGTGTTGACACACTGTCTACCATATTAACAACTATTTACTAAAAATGCAACAAATTATGACGAGAATGCCGCCCACAATTTCACAATTGCTTGTACCCCTTCATCCCCATGATCGACACTTAATTTCGCAAACAATTTTTCTGCTAAGGCTGTATTAGGGAGGTCAATATCCATTTCTTTGGCGGCATCAAGTGCAATTCTTAAGTCTTTGAGCAAATGTTTGGCATAAAAGCCGGCAGCAAAATCGCCTTTTAAAACACGTGGCGTATAGTTATCAATTGACCAAGAACCAGCAGCCCCTTGACGCCAAACATTATAAGCCGTTTCTAAATCTAGGCCAGCTGCTTTGGCGTACACCAAAGATTCTGCCATTGTTATGACGGTTGCGGCAACACCAATGTTATTGCTCATCTTCATGTGTTGCCCTTTACCGGCAGCACCCACATGCACAATTTGTTGCCCAATGCTTTCAAAAACAGGTTTAACGGCTTCAAACACATCAGCCTCACCACCAACCATAATAGTTAGGGTGCCGGATTTCGCACCAATATCACCACCAGATACTGGTGCATCTAAGACTTTAAAGCCTAAATCCGCACCAGTCTGTGCCAGTTGTTCAGCTAAATGTGGCGTCGAAGTGGTCATATCCACTAAAATAGTACCCGGTTTAGCACCGGCAAAAATCCCATCATCTCGGGTCCAAACATCTTCAACATCTTGCGGATAGCCAACCATACTAAAAACAATATCGGCTTGTTGGGCAACTTCTGCTGGTGTATCCGCCCATACGGCGCCATGACTAATCACTTCATCTGCCTTTGATTGGGTGCGATTATAAACCGTGACATGATGTCCAGCTTTGAGCAAATTATTAATAATGCCCGTTCCCATCACGCCAGTGCCAATAAATCCTAATGCCATAATAATGCCTCCTTACAGGTATTATAAAAGCACTGCACAACTGCAATGCTTTTTTATGATAAATGCGTTATCTTCTGAATTGTTTTCAACACACCGCTGTTGTTATTATCATCAACTGCTGTTTGATAATCACCCGTGATGCGTGCGTTTGGCATTTTGAACGGTTGCCCAACCGCGCATAACATTTCAACATCATTGCCACCATCACCAAAAGCGACAACATCTGCCATATTAATGCCGTAGCTTTCTGCTAAAATGTTGAGAGCTGCGGCTTTATTAACGCCAGCCGCTATAATATCAATCGCACCAGTCCCCGTTTCCGTAATGTGGACATCAGCGCCTAATGCAAGCCGCGCGTCACGATAAAATTGAGACTCATCAAAGTTTTGCCAGCTCATTGTTACTTTATATATTGGATCCGGAATGTCTGTGACATTTTCAAAGCGAACAATATTTTTAAAAAATTTGAAATAACGTTCACTATTTTGAATGTCGGCATACTGTGGCAAATAAGCCGTCTCATCAGTCGAAAAGACCAAACCACGATCGGGTTGAACATCATAGTGGACTAAAAAATCTTGAATGTGTGCTAATGTCTTCACCGACAAAGCCTTTGAAAACAGCACTGAACCATCACTTTTAATGACACGCGCACCGTTATTAGTCACAAAATTAATCGGTTCATTCAAAAAGTCTTTAAAAATAACGTTGATTCGCTCTTGATGAACGCCAGTTGCAATGGCAAAAGCAATATTTTGACGTTTCAATTGACTCAAAACACGCCGAAATAACGTTTGGTCAAACTTCTTGTCATCTGTCAAAAACGTACCATCTAAATCAGTTGCAATAAGCTGAATTGTCAATAGTCCAAGCTTCCTTTATTCAATGGGTATTCTAATTCACCAGAACGGTCTGGTGCCTCTGACACTAGTTTACCTTTATAATAAACGGTTGGCAAATTTACCGCAGTAATATTTTCAAGCGGAGACTGATCCATGACGATAAAATTGGCCAAAGCGCCTACTTTTAGGTGCCCATATTCGGATTCAATATGTAATAATTCAGCACCATTAATTGTAGCCGCTTGTATGACTTGGGCCGGTGTTGCACCCGCCATCACCATCAATTGCGCCTCTAACGCCGTATCATTGAAGCCATTGAGCGGTGATCCGGCATCTGTCCCAAGTGTTAATTTAACACCGGCTTTTGCATATTGACCTAAAGCGCGCATGTGTCGCGGCGCCCATTTATAAGCTGTCTTGACCATCCATTCTGGTAAAATGCCATCCCCACGTTTGACAATTACATAGGGTGCTGTCAGCGTTGGCGTCAATGTTGCACCCGTTTTAAGAAACAAATTAATCGCTTCATCATCAGCATCAAAAGCATGTTCAATGCCATCAGCGCCAGCGCGCAAGGCAATTTTAACGCCTTCAAGCGCTTCTTCGTGGACTGCCAAACGAGCATGAGATTTTTCATGAACTGCTTGAGCAGCTGCTTGTATTAACTCAAATGACATTTGCACATCATCAGGTTGCTCATTAGGGCTAAAAGCAATGCCCCCACTGGCAAACAATTTGATGTTATCAACACCTGCTAGAAAATGACCACGCACGGCAGCCCGCATCTCGGTAGGCGTTGCAACCACAATTCCTTGCTTTGAACCATGACCACCAACTGTTGTAATTGCACGCCCAGCAGTTTGTAAGCCAATCAAGTTTTGTTGTTCAGCCCGCTTGGCAATGTCAATATCTAAATCATTTGTCGTTGCTAATGCTCGAGCAAACGCTACACCATTTTGTTGCAACGTTTGAAGATTTGCCAAACCATTTTGAATCCGTTCTTCATCAGTTTTGACCAACTGATTAGCACCAACAGGAAATACGCGGTTAGCAATGTGCACATGCGTATTAATCAAACTTGGCATGACATAGTGATCCTGCAAATCAATTGTTTCTAAGCTTGAAAAATCACTTGGCACATCATTTGTTCCACGTGAAACAATATGATCATTTGCCACCACGAACCATGCGTTTGGTCTAAAAACCTGTTCATCTTCTTGGTATAGTCGCGCATTTGTAAATAATTTTGCCATTACAAGTTCTCCAAAATGCGTTGTGCGATGACAGCACCTTCTCGCAAAATCACCGTGTTAACACCCGGGCGAGGAATCACAGTACCAAACCATTTTTTACCTTCAACAGGAATGCCATACAAGTACAAATTGGGAATGTGATCCCCATTTGCATCAATGACTTCTAATGTTTGGCGATCAATATTAGCAGCACCCAATGTCCAACTTGTCCCATCTTGGCGGACCAAGGTTGGCGAAACGAGTGTCCCTTTATCACGCAAATTAACTAAAATGGGGTTGACCGCGATTGCCATGTTAGTTGCACCTAATCTTGCTTCCACTAAGGCATTCCCGTGGTATTCTTGTTGTCGGCTATCTCGTGCAACAAACTCACCGTCCTCGGTTGTCACCTTGATTTGTGAGGCGGTAATATCGACAATACCGGCTTTTATCAACGCACGAAGTTGTTCGACACGTAGTAATGGTGGTCCAACTGATACCAAAACGTCCAACGGACGGAATTTGGTCAAAAACTTTTCATAATCATCAACTGAGAAATAATCATGTTCCACAACATAGCGTACACGATCACGCATGTCACGCAGAATGTCAAACGCACCAGCAAATGGTGCTGATTTATTGCCCAAACGTGCGTCAGCAATATTCGCAGCCAAATGCGATAGTAACCAAGTGCGATAATCCGCATCATGTGGTAAATCACGAGCTGGATTACGTACCAAATCAATATCTAATGATGGTATATCACTCAAACCAAATTCAGCAGCTGTGGCATTCAAGTCACCACTCGTTAACAATGCCACTTTAAGTGCTTCAGATTGATCATATGTCAGATTACTTTGCCCACTATTAATGCGATTTAGCAAGTGTTTATAGGTTAATTCCTTAACCACTAAGCTTTCAAAAGCTTCATAAGACATTTTACCGTCGCCAGCAGCACGTAGCGCGTCAAGAGCAGGTAACGTAAAGAAAGTTGGCTGGTATAACTCACTAGCGTCTTTTTCATTGACACCACGCGCATGTAGCGGGAAACCACCGCGTGAACCAGCAATGATATGTGGTTCACGACCAGATGGTTGATAAATCAACTCTCCGGAATCATCACGGACAAAAGTCCCACCTTTGCCAATCGAAAGTGCCGCTAAATAATCAAAAAAGCTCAATCCCAAGCCGCGTATAATCACGCGATTATTTTCTGTCAAACCTGACAAATCAGCTTCTGATGGATGGGTCGGTCCAATATAAGTCAAGTGATGTTCATCGGCAAATGCCTTAAAATCAGCTTCCTCAGGTGTCAATTCATCATCAGAGTGACCCAATGCCATGACGACTTGATCTGCTAGTATCTGTGTACCATCACCTAGTGTCACTTGAAATTTCGTCCCAATTTTAACTAAATCGGCCACAGTTTGTTTCGTATAATTAAGCGTTTGATTTCCTTTGACACGTCTTTTTAACCATTCAAAAAACCAAGCTGCATAGATTCCCATGATACCACGCGTTGCGAAATCACCAGTATGTGTCAGCTGCAAAATTTCACTCGCATAGGCACTATCAAATTCTGGGTGTTGTGCAATAAAATCACTCGCTTCGGTGGTTAACCATTGAAAGAGACTTGGTCCTGAAAAAGGCTTGCCACCGTTTTCAATTGAATCATCATTGAACAGTGTCACTTGGTCAATGACTGTATTCATCAAAAATAAGTTGTTTTGTTTGATTGCGGGGTCCCAAACACGACCACCGATGGCGTAAGGATCAAAGATTTGTACATCAAGTTGATTGTCACTGTCATCCAAATTAATAAGGCGCTCAGCTACCGCTAAACCGCGCGGACCGGCACCAATGATTGCTACTTGCATTTATATTCTCCCCAGCGTATCAAATCAACCTAACTAAGGTTTCAATACTGATTTATTATTAGTCACTCACTATTATAATGGTTTAACCGGTTATTTTCAAAGTACGGTCTTTACTTGTCTCTGTTGAAAATATATCGTCTTAATTTATGACGAGAACTTGATGAAGACAACGCTTTAGAATTATAAAATTAAAAACACCTCGCAAGTTTTTTCACTTTCGAGGCTACCTTTATTCAGCAGAAATGCTTAGTTTTTAACATGGTATCGTGCTACCAATTGCTGTTTTTTCAAATAAATAACGATAAACGGAATGGCAATCAATAAAACACTCAACAAAAATTTAAATAGAGATTGATTGACTGATTGGCTTTGTTCAATTTTTTTAATATAGTCAAAAATATAGTAGCCGGGGAAAAATTGCTGCATAACCGAAATTATTTTTATCAAGATACCGTTAGCGGCCGTTACGGTATCCCAGCGAATCATCAAAACGCCAAATCCCATACTTAACGGCATACTGAGCGCAGCGATTGTCTTTTGATCCATATAAATACCGATTAAAAAGCCAATCGCATTTAAATATAGCCCCATTATGAGTAGCAAAATAACTAACATAACTAAACTCAAATTAATCGACAAAGATTTAAATAAGACGCCAGCAAGTAAGATAACAAAAACGATACAGGCATTCAAAATAACTTGCACGATAAACTGATCTGTTATCCAACGTTTGATACTATAATGCGAAGTTTGAGATTGTAATTTATAAAACTGATAGGTATCACATATTTTTTTGGAAAAAGTCACAACAGAATTACCGGAAATACCGATTATCGCAGCAATTGTAAACCACAAATAACGATTGACCGAATGATGTGCAGTGCCGTTAAAAACACTTAACATCATTAAATACCACGCCAATGGGAAAACGACTGTAAACAAAATAAAACGTTTATTTCTGAATGTATCTTTGATTTCTATCCAAGTAATCATTAAGTAGCTCCTTTAATTATTGATTCATAAGACGATACCAATGTTCAATCGTCTGATTATTAGAGTGAATATTGGCAACTGATTCATCTGACTTAATCACACCGTCCTTTAGTAAAACGACGCGTGTAAAGTAGTTATCAATTTGATTGAAATCATGTGTGATGGTGACAACACTGCCACCCACATGATCCAAATAATCCCAAAATAAATCAATTGACTCTAAATCCATGCCCACTGTTGGTTCATCCAATATCAACAGTTTTGATGGTTTAATTAATGTTAAAAGTAATGCTAAACGCCGTTTTTGTCCGCCGGAAAGTTGATCCACGATCACTTCAGATTGCTCGGTAAGTCTAAATTTTTTGAGCATAGCGTCTATGTTGATCTTTGAGTAGGCATCATATATTTTCAAAGATAAAGCAATTTGTTCACGTACCTTTAAAGACCCAATCAAACAGTTTTCTTGCGTCATAACACTGAGGTCATCTTGCGTATTAAAATGTTTAACGACATTACCTTTATCTGGAATGATATTGCCCAAAATCGTATTAACAATTGTTGTTTTACCTGATCCATTGCTGCCCAACAAAGCGATACGATCTCTACCATAAATAGATAAATTGACATCCTTTAAAACAGGATTTTTGAATGATTTGTTTAAATTTTTCAGCTCCAATATTAAAGCATCGCCGTGTGTATGACCAGCAAGTAAAAAATCTAAGTTGACCGAAAATATTTCTGAAATAGAAATCAGCTTATCAATGTTAGGTTCTGATTCTCCATTCTCCCACTTAGATATTGATTGTCTAGAGACAAATAATTTTTGTGCTAACAATTCTTGTGACAAGTGCTTTTTTTGCCGCAAGGCGCTTAACTGCGATTTGAAAATGTTTTCCATACTTAATATTATTCTCCGTGATCTTGATTCATCAGCTGATAAAAATGATTATACATGAACAATTTAGTCAATAAACATTTTCTCACAAAAGTCGTGTATAGACTTTTTTGCGGAGGTCGCAACCGTTAGTTGCACCGTATTATCAATCGAAAACTGGGTGTTTTTTATCGTTTCCCTTAGCATAATCGCCCTCATTTATTAGGTTTTATTTTTGGTCAGTTTATATTGACTTTTAAGATTTTGACAAACACGGTTGCATACAAAATACCCCAAAAGCTATTATGCTTTTGGGGTATTTTGCGACATGAATTAACTATGATTAACAGAAACTGCTTTTTTTTTGCCCATAGTAAGCATTTACGCCGTGCTTGCGATAATAATGCTTATCAAGTAAGTATTGGGGCACATGAATATCCGAACGCGTCGATTGCAGCGCATGATAACTGATTTCTGCTGAAACTTCTAATACTTTAGCATTATATACAGACTTTGAGGCATTGACGCCCCATGTAAATGGTCCATGCTGGCTGACTAGAACAGCAGGTGTCGCATCAGGATCAATCTGCCTTTGCTCAAATTCTGACACAATGACTTTTCCTGTATTTAACTCATAAGCTGATTGAATTTCTTCTTGGCTCAAAGCTGGCGTGCACGGAATATCACCATAGAAAGTGTCTGCATGCGTCGTGCTAACAGCAGGAATATCCATTTGAGCAGCAGCAAAGGAAACACCCCATGGTGAGTGTGTATGCGTAATGCCACCAATGTTTTTGAAATGTCGATACAGATAGGCATGTGTCGGTGTATCACTAGAAGGGTTTAGATCCCCTTCCACAACGTTACCATCTAAATCAACCACTACCATATCATCAGGCTTCAAATCTTCATAGGCAACACCAGATGGCTTAATCACAAATAGTCCTTTTTCACGATCAATTCCCGACACGTTACCCCAAGTAAAGGTTACCAATCCCAATTTAGGCAAAGACATATTTGCTTGATATACTTCATTTTTTAGTTCTTCTAACATCATACTACCTCTATTAAAATACCTGCTTGGGTCAATAATTCAAGAATGAAATCGTGTGCTTTTTTGACTTGGTCAACACAATCTTTGTCTCGTTCTGACCACATCTCTATCGTAAATGTGCCTTGATAACCAAGCCGCTTCAATGTTTTAAATAATCCTAAAAATTCAACATTACCTGTTCCAAACGGCACATTTTTAAACTTGCCGGGTGTATTTTCTGTCACAGCCAAGGTGTCTTTGACATGAACAGCAACGATATTTTCAAATCCATCAGTCAAATCTTCCCCAGGATTTACCTGCGGCCATGCTGAAATATTACCGATATCAGGGTAGGCCTGCAGCCACGGTGACGAAATATTTTGTTTGATTTTTCTGATCTTTCCAATTGAATTAATAAAGTCATCGTCCATCGTTTCAATTGCAATCATAACCTGATTCGCCGCTGCAAAATCAACTACTCGCTGTAAATTCTCAATAAAATTCTCACGGGTGAGTGCTGTTTTGGCATGATAATACTCATCATATCCAGCAATTTGAATATTTCTTATTCCTAACTTTTTAGCTAGGATAATTGCTTTTTGACACATACTGTATGCCGCATCATAAAGGATAGGATCTTGTGAACCTAGGGGAAATTTACGTAATGCTGATAGCATCATTGTGTCGATTGAAACACCCGATTCATACGAATTTTTTAGTAGGCTAAATATGTCATTGTCCGACCAATCTAGTCGCGCAATACGCTCATCACTTTCGTCGATTGATAATTCAATAAAAGAGAAACCTTGCTGCTTAGCAAATGCCAATTTTTCCCGCCATGATAGTTGGAACGGTAAGGATTTTTCATTAATGCCCAATCGCGCCATCGTTATGCCCAGTACTTTCCAATTTCATCTTGGAAGGCTTGTGCAGCAGCTGCTGGATCATCTTGACCCGTAATGGCTCTACCAGCAATGAATGTATACACTGGTACATCTTTAAACAATTTAATCGTGTCTAAATTAAGTCCCCCAGTAACAGAAACTTTGAATCCCATTGAAATGAACTTTTTAACAATGTTGAGGTCTTTTTCACCCCATACTTCACCAGCCAATAAGGCGTCTCTGCTCTGGTGATAAATGACTTGTTCAATACCGATTTGTTGCCATTTTTCAGCCAAATCCCAATTCCATGCTGAGTACAATTCAACCTGTATCCCATCAAGAACCGACTTTGCAGATTTCATTGTAGCAATTGTTGCTGAATCAATAACTGTCATCAAATCAGCTCCAGCGTCTTTTGAATTTTGCGCCACCGTTGAGCCAGCGTCCGCACACTTTGTATCAGATGCAATAATTTTATCGGGAAACATCTCTCGCAAAACACTAATGGCCTGTTGTCCCGCCTGCAATTCAAGAATCGTACCAACTTCAACAATGTCAACAATCGGTCCTGCTAAATGCGCAATTCTTGCAGCATCAGCTAATGTATTTTGATCTAAAGCAATTTGTAGATTAGGCTTCGTCATTTTTTTATCCTCACTTCTTGTATTTCTCTTCAAAATCAGTTTCGTCAACAATTCGTTGGGTGATTTCTTTGTCACTCATAACATTTTTGACACCGACCACTGTCACGCCTTTTTTTGCGGCATCTTCAAACATGTCCACAAAGTTAAGTGGTGTGAAAACGGCATCATACTGGCTTGCCGTTGACTTTCCTTCGGCAATACTTGTGTGGTTAATTTTTGATACCGGAATGCCAAGCTTTTTCATTGATTTTTCAACACTTTTCATCATCATCAAGCTTGTACCCGAACCATTAGCGCAAGAAACTAAAATATTCATTATTATTCTCCTTTATTAAAGCAAATTAATTTTTTATTCAAGACCCTTATTTTCTTTATAGGCATCATAATCTTCAACCATCAAGAAATAATTTTTAGGATCCTTACGATATTCCAGCTGTGGAATTAGAAGTAGAATTGCAGCTACCACGACAACACCGAAGTAACCTAGATACTTCAAGATAACTGTGAATCCTGGCCAAACAGTATCCCAGTCAAACATACCCAAGTAACCACCGAACTTTGACATACCAATCCAAGTTGAGATTAGGGCTGCGCCAACAACTTGTATAATGCCTGAGAAAAATGGCAGAATCATGGCTGCTTTAGCACCAGCTCGGTTGTTGGCAATAACACCAAACACGGCATTGTCGAAGAACAACGGAATGAATCCGGCAATAATAATGGTTGGCGAGTGGAAAATCATCAGTGCCCCTATGGCTAAAAATTGTCCTAATGCGCCAAACAAGAAACCAATTGTCACGGCATTTTGTTCACCAAAGGCAAATGTCGCTGCAACATCAATACCAGGTACAGAATTTGGTAGGATCGTATCACTAATACCAGTGAAACTTTCAGTTAGTTCCCCAACGAATGTTCGAACACCCAGTTGCAAAATTGCTAAGTTAACAGCGAAGCCAAGGGATGTTGTGAGAATGTAGAAGAAGAAGCTCGCACCTTGAGCTAAGCCAGAGGCCCCTTTACTAGTAATGAATAGTTGATGGAAATAGTTTTCTCCTAGTACGAACATAATGATGCCAAAGAATAGAAACATTAATATCGCGGTGGCCACCATATTCTCATTAAATATTTTCAAAAAACCAGGTAAAGTAATATCTTCCAAGCGCTTAGAAGATGGCTTGTTCTTCTTTTTTTCAGAAGAACTCATCTTATCTGCTAACCATGCTACCAATGCAATCCCAAACATTTGCTGATGGGCAATTGCGAAACCGCCACCATCAGTAAGTCTTTGAATTGGCTTGATTGTCATGTTAGATCCAACAGCCCAATATAAGCCAAGTAACACACCCATAACAAGCAAAACTTCAATTCGTCCAAGACTCGGAATCGCAAATAGTAAAATCCAAAATGCTGTTGCTGCTTGCTGTACCTGAACATTTCCAGTGGTAAATACAGCACGTAATTTTGTATATTTAGAAAATCTTACTAATAAAATATTAAAGACAAAGGCGATTAGCAATAGAATCATAACGTCGCCAAATGAACGGCCAAACGTTTTTTCTAATCCATCTGTCACAGCATTTTGACCAAAGTAAGGATCAATCACTGTTGCCGTTAAATGAAAGCGGTCTTTCAGTCCTGTTAGTATCGGTCGGAAACTTGTTACCAGTCCGTTTGATCCAACAATTAAGATCATGTAACCAATTGTGGCTTTTAGAAAACCAGCCAAACTTTCATACCACGGCTTTTTCTCTAACATGTAACCAATCAAGACAATGAAACCAATCATGTAGGCTGGTTGAGTCAAAATGTTATTGGCAAAAAATTCCCAAATAGCTAATATTCCTGCGAATATATTATTCATCATGCTCTCCTCATTGTTCAGCAGGGATTTTATCAAATTGATTCATCACTTGAACGAAATCGTCCATTGATTCAACATCTGACAACGCTTCAATCACACCATCTGTCATCAATAACGACATTAAATTTTGAATATTCTCTAGGTGTTGCTTTTCATCCTTAGCTGCTAGCGTGAAAAATAGCTTCCCTTGTTTTTCAACATTGCCATCTTCAAACGAAACAGCTTCATTAAATTTGGTGAAACTAATACCTGTTCCTAAAACACCCGGTCCCGTAGCTAATGCGTGTGGCATCACCACACCAGGTACAATGACAATATAGGCGCCATTGTCTTCAACATTTTTAATAATTTCATTAATATATTGCTCGGTAATAATTCCCTTTTCTTTGAGATTTTCACCCGCAACACGCAACGACTCCCGCCAACTTGATGGCGTGTCATGGTAAATTCTTACCAAGTCGTTGTCGTAAAAGTAATTAAGCATTGTCATTTTGATTACTCCTTATAAGAATGAAGGGAATGGCACATCATTATCTTTTGAGAAGACATCTGAGAAGCCACGGTCATAATGATATTGAATCTTGTTTTGATCTTCTGGGAAAGTGTAACTACCACCAACACGCCATACAAATGGGTGGAATTGATAGTTAAGCGTGTCTTTTTTCATTTCCCATAATTTAACGATTTCTTGCGGATCAGCGTCGAAATTTGACCAAATATCATAATGTACAGGAATCACAACTTTGGCTTTCAGGTCCTCGGCTGATCGCAAAACATCAATTGATGTGACTTTATCCGTTATGCCTCGTGGATTCTCACCATAGTTAATAATTTCAACATCAACATGATTCTCATTGCCATGTTTAGCAAACATATTTGACATATGCGAATCGGCGGCGTGATATAGATTCCCACCAGATGTTTTAAACAGATAATTGACAGCAATTTCGTCCATATCTTGTGGTAGCGAATCTTTGATTGTGACATCGTTATCGACGGTTAATAGTGCTGTTCGATCAAAAGCTTCCAAAGCCTTGATCGTAACCGACTTCACGGTCACTTCATCTCCTGGGTGAACAACAATTGTGCGTTCTTCAGGAACTCCCCAACCTTTCCAAATATCAACAACCGCTTGAGGACCAATAAATTTCGTTTCTGGACCACTATTTTGTAACACAGCCGCTGCTGTATTGATGTCTAGGTGATCTGAATGGATATGTGTCACCAATAAGGCATCGACATTTTTAACAGCATAAGGATCAATAACGAATGGTTGTAGGCGTAAGTTCGGTTGCATCTTTTGAACGCCACTCATCCTCATCATTTGATGTCCTTGTTTCATCAAACCTGAACCATGTGTTTGCTTACCAGTACCATTCCATAGGTCAACTAGAATATTGGTGTCTTCATGTGTCTTCAACCAAATACCATTATTGGCTAACCACCACATCCGGAAATTCTTTTCGGGTACTTTTGATTGTTCAATTTCTTCATTTAACCAAGTGCCCCACTCTGGGAATGTATTCTGAATCCAATTTTCTCGTGTTGCCTCTTGAATTGTTGTTGCTTTTGCCATTTCTTTAAACCTTCTTCCAAACTTTTTTAAAATGTATGCGCTTACATTTGCTGGTACAATTACATTATGGTTGAGAATTAAAAAAATAAACAGTCCCATTACCTCACAATGAAAATGCTTGAATGAGACTGTAATCAATCACTTGCTCATTGTAAAATCAAAGTGAATATACGTTTTGGAAAGGAACACTAATTATGAGCGTACCAAATATGAATTACACCACATTCATTAACTACATAGCCAATCAAGATCTGCTCCCAAATGTTCAAACGATGTCTAACCGACTCAATTTATCTAGTCGTAAAATCTATTACTTATTACAAAGCGCCAATTCTGATTTACGTTCATCAAATCTACCCTTTTTGGCACCAAACACCAGAATTACACAAAACCAAATTGCCGTTTTGAAAGCGAAATTATCTCATGTTCCTTCAGATGATTATATTAATTCCTATGAACGACAACTGATTATTGATATTTGTTTGGCACTACCACTTAAAAAATGGACATTATCTGCTTTCCAAACATTATTTTCTGTCTCTAGAAATACTGTTCTCCGTGATATATCAGATCTCAAAAAGCGAGAGACATTTAAACCCGTTTTTTCGAAAAAATCAGGTTTTGAGTTTTCAGAACCGTTGTACGACTCATTCGTGCATGCCTATAACGGCCTAGCCTTACTGCAGAGTCATAAGAATGCACTATCGTATTTTATACGGTCACTGGATAAACACATACCTTACTCAAAATTTTTATTAATCAGCGAAAAATTGAAAAACATGTATCAAGATTCTCTAGGCAAAAAGATATCAATTTCCAATGCTTTAACGTTGACTATTTTTTCAACGCTTGCTTCGCTGTATAGTGAGCTAGATCCTATTGCACAGGAAAGTTTATTTACATCCGCTGACGTAGTTTCTTTTACCAAACGCAAAGAAAACGATATTATCAATGACTTCTCAATGATTACCAAAACAAATTTTTCATTAGATATGCCAGACGCCGTCAAATTATTTCTAACCTTGCAACTACTGAGTGTGACGAAAGAACAGGATAACCATTTCAGTGCGCGTGCCTTTCAAGATCTTTTAGTTGTCAGTCATGAAATCGTTAAAGCTTTTGTCCTCACTTCAGATATTAATATCAGTCAAGCTGAGCAAGAAGTTTTAACACGCAAAATACAAACACAGCTCAAGCCCTTTTGGTATTCATCTAAGTACCAAAGTATTACCGTATATGACTACTTATATCACAATGAAACTTTTGAAAAATACGTCACCGACGCACTGAGTAAAATCACTAATCGATCACTGTATCAACGTTTATTTCCTTTTGGACTGCTAACCGATCAGATTAGCATTCTAGCAATGATTTTTTATAATTTTAGCTTGTCACACGAAAAAATTCATAAATTACACATTTTGATGGTGACATCGCTCCCAATTTATAGTCAAAATCTTTTTGAAACATTAATCAAACGTAGTAGTTCTGCACCATGCGAACTATCGATTGTCTCGCTTAATGATTTTGAAAACTCGTCAAATGAACCTAATCAGTTTGATTTGATTATTACGGAATCGACTGAAATTGCGACGAAACAACCTACTTTTCTGATAGACAGTGAGCTGTCGGATAGTGAGTTTGACCGACTAAAAATGGTAATATCGCAAATTAACGTTACCAAGAAAGAGGAAAGCCTAACATGACGCCAAAATTAATTGCCTTGGATATGGACAATACATTGCTCAAATCCGACCGTACGCTATCACACAAAAATGCTACGATTTTGAAAAAATTACATGCTGATAACCATCATATTGTTTTAACAACCGGTCGCCCATTTCCAAATGTGCAGCCCTTCTTAACACAACTAGATTTAAGCAAAAATGATGACTATGTCATCTTGTTCAATGGTGGTGTGGTTAAAAATATTAGTACAAATGAAACACTCTTAAACAAGCGTTTCATGCTTAGTGATATGTCTGAAATTTTCAATTTAATCCATAATCTTAAATTACCTATTGATATTGTTTGTCCAGAAATCGTCTATTCTATTGCAGAATTTGGACAGTCTAACTATGTTAACTTAATTGGTAAACTGCTGCATTATCAGCAAGTTAGTATCACTGATTTGCCAACAACGTTAACATTTAACAAATTTGTCGTCTGCGAAACAGAAGACAAATTGAACTATCTCGAAAATATTCTTAATCACACACCCGTGTTAACCAAGAATATTTCATTTACAAGATCTCGGCGAACACTGCTAGAATTTGTACCTACCAACGTCAGTAAAGGCGCTGCACTCAAAGTGTTACTAAAAAAATTATCCCTAACTTCAAAAGATTTGATTGTTTTTGGGGATGAGGCTAACGATCTATCCATGTTTAAACTCGCCACTGTATCAGTAGCCATGGCTAACGCTATTCCACTAATTAAAGCGGCAGCCACGGATATCACCAGTAGCAATGAGGAAGATGGTGTCGCAACATTTTTATCATCCTACTTCAACATCTGAAACTATCACACAACGCATTCACAAAAAATCAAATGTATAAAATTGGTATACATTTGATTTTTTTATTCTGACGCTGTATAATTTTGTCTATTCCGAAAATGTAAGCGTTTTCAACAAAGGAGAATACTATCATCAAACCTAAATTATTCATTGATATGGACAACACTATCGTTGATACCTTGCCTGTATTAAATGCCGAAAATGATAAGCCACATCTATATCAGTTTAAAAAACCAGATCAAATTCCTGGCATTTTTCGATATTTACCACCTTTACCTGACGCTATTGATAGCATTTATGCCCTGTCTAAATACTATGATATGTACATTTTATCAACAGCGCCTTGGCAAAACCCTAGTGCTTGGGAAGATAAAATTAGTTGGTTAAATGATTTCTTTGGCAATCAGCCAGATAGCCCATTTTATAAAAAAGTTATTCTGACACACCAAAAAAATTTGAATAAAATTGCTGGTGCCATTTTGCTAGATGATCGTCCTTATCATGGTGCGCATGATTGGGATGATCCCGAATTAGATTCATTTTGGTTACAATATGGTCACGATAAAGAATTGGTATGGTCAAAAAATCTGGTTAATTTTTTAATTGAAGTTGCCAAATCCAATCACGCCTCAATTCGCGATAAAATTTTTTCAGTTAATAATAATTATCACTATTCACTCCATCAAACGGATCAAACATTTAAAAAAGAAAGTTGGGAATAACTCATGACAATCGTTTCTGGTAAAGAAATCGTTCAAACAGCGCGTCAACAAGGCTATGCCGTCGGCGCCTTTAATACAAATAATCTTGAATGGACACAAGCCATTCTGCGTGTTGCACAAGCAAAACAAGCTCCTACCATCATCGCTGCTTCGATGGGTGCCATTAAATATATGGGTGGTTTTGAAACCGTTGCTCATATCGTGCGCGACCTTGACCAATCATTTGGCATTACTGTCCCCATTGCTATTCATCTCGATCATGGTGATTACACTGCCGCTAAAGCTGCCATCAAAGCTGGCTTTACATCAGTTATGTTTGATGGGTCACACTTACCGTTAGCAGAAAACTTAGAAAAAACACGTGAGATTGTAGCGTTAGCTCATGAACAAAATATTTCAGTTGAAGCTGAAGTAGGCAGTATTGGTGGCGAAGAAGATGGTATCATCGGCACTGGTGAAATCGCGCCTATCGACGATGCGGTTGCCATGATCCAAACGCAAATAGATTTTATTGCAGCAGGGATTGGTAACATTCATGGTCGCTATCCAAAAGATTGGCAAGGGCTAAACCTCGCTCACCTCAAAGACTTAACAACTACTTTAGATAATATGACACACAGTCAGGTACCATTTGTCTTGCATGGCGGCTCTGGTGTCCCAGATAATCAAATTAAAGCAGCTATTAGCATGGGTGTTGCCAAAGTCAATGTGAACACTGAAGCCCAGCTGGCATTCCATCAAGCGCTAAGAGACTTTATTTTAACTGATCAAGATTTGATTGGTAAAAATTACGATCCTAGGAAACTATTAGCACCCGGCGTCACGGCCATAGAAACGAGTTTGGCAGAACGTCTGGCTGTTTTCGGTGCTGCATCACACTAAAAAAAAACGCTAACACAATCATTCCTGTGTTGGCGTTTTAGATATCGACTGACACACCACTATTGCGTCAACCGCCCAAATAAGCTTTTCTCACATCATCTGAAGCCAGTAATTCAGCACCAGTACCAGTCATCGTAATTTGACCACTTTCTAAAACATAGCCACGATCGGCAATCTTCAATGCTTGGTTAGCATTTTGCTCAATTACTAACACTGTCACGCCCTGTGCATTGACAGTCTTGATAATATCAAAAATTTTTTCAATAAATAATGGCGCCAATCCCATTGACGGTTCATCTAGTAGCAATAACTTCGGCTTAGCCATTAGCGCGCGTCCCATTGCTAACATTTGTTGTTCGCCACCAGATAAGGTTGCTGCATCTTGATTACGCCGCTCCTTTAAAATTGGAAATTGGTCGTAAATCAGCGCGTATTCTGACTTCAAATTAGGTGCCTTTATCACGTGTAAAGGCACCTAATTGCAAATTTTCTTGCACTGTCATGCCAGCAAAAACACGTCTACCTTCTGGTACTTGGGCAATTCCGCTAGACACAATTTTTGCTGAATCCATCCCTAAAATATCTTGATTTTGAAAATTGATGTGCCCAGAGGTCGGTTTGGTTAAATTTGAAATAGTTCTCAAGATTGTCGTTTTGCCAGCGCCGTTTGCGCCAATTAACGACACAATTTCATTATCATGCACAGTAAAATTGACATTTTGTACAGCTTTGATTGCGCCATAACTGACATTTAAATTTTCAACAGTTAACAATGCACTCATGTATCGTTTTCTCCCAAATATGCGCGGATGACATCAGCATTTTGTTGTATTTCTGCCGGTGTCCCGCTTGCCAATAATTTACCGTATTCCAGCACATACAATCGCTCACTCACCGCCATGACCAAATTCATATCATGCTCAATTAGGATAATGGTCATCTTAAATTCCTGTTGCACTTGTTTAATAAGGCGGGTCAAATCCGCGGTTTCTTGAGGATTCATCCCCGCAGCAGGTTCATCCAAAAACAAGATTTTTGGTTTAGTCGCCAATGCTCGAACAATCTCTAAGCGTCGTTGTTGCCCATACGGTAAGTTAGTAGCTAAAGTATCCTGAACACCCAACATATCAAAAATTGACAATAATTGACGCGCCTCATTTTTTAAAGTCGCTTCATGCTTGTAAAAAGATGGCAGTCGCAATATCGCGTCCCATGTGTGGGCTCGAGTATGCGAATTCATTGCAATCATAACGTTTTCCAAAACCGTACGGCTTTCAAATAAACGGATATTTTGGAACGTTCGCGCAATGCCCAATCGTGCTCTTTTAGCCGGTGATTGTTGGTTCACTATGGCTAACTTTTGACCATCAAACAAGGACACATCGCCCTCGGTTGGCCGATAAACGCCGGTCAACAGATTAAATAATGTCGTTTTACCTGCACCGTTTGGACCAATTAAACCAATTAATTCATTTTCGGAAGCTTCAATATTGACGTGATCAACTGCTGTGACACCACCAAAGCGAATGCTTAAATCATGCGTTTTCAGTATGGTCTGTGTCATGTCCATCTCCTCCATCAAATAGCCATTTTTTTAAAGATAATTCACGACTGCCAAAAATGCCTTGCGGTCTGATTAACATCACGACAATTAAGATAACGGAATAAATAACCATACGTAATGAACCAAAATTTTGTAACAATGTGTCTAAAATACCCAAAGCAATAGCCGTAATTACCGTGCCGCTCATTGACCCAATCCCGCCGATGACAATGATGATTAAAATCATAATACTTTGCATAAATGCATAGTCTTTAGGCGCAATAGATTGAATAAAACTTGCCCGTAAACTACCAGCCATAGCTGCAAACAAGGCGCCCAATACAAAGGCGATAACCTTATATTTTGTCGTATTAATACCTAATGATTCAGCAGCAATTTCATTGTCTCGTACTGCAATAATCGCTCTTCCCGGCATACTACGGACAAAATTAACCACAATAATTAGCGTGATAACTGCTAAAATATAGACCAATTGCCAACTAACAAACGGCGCAATACCAAAAATACCGGCTGGTCCGTTAGTAATTTTTAAGTTCATAATGACAATACGAATGATTTCTGCAAATCCTAGCGTTGCAATCGCTAGATAGTCACCACGTAAACGTAAAGTTGGTATCCCAACGATTAAGGCAACGATACCACTCACAGCGATACCAGTTACCATGCCTACAATAAAGCCCATAACACCGGGTATAACTGCCATAATTAGGGCCGTTGCATACGCCCCGATCGCCATAAATCCGGCGTGGCCTAGCGAAAATTGCCCTGATATCCCCACAACCAAATTCAAGCCCAATGCCGCGATCACATTGATGCCAATCAACACAATTGTTGTGACGCCATAATGTCCGATTAAGCCAACCATTTGTGCCATGAAAATCAAAACAAAGCCCATGGCAGCCATTGCTGCCCACGACAATGTGTATTTAATATGCGTTTGATCCATTACACCTTCTCCCGCTTGTTTTTACCCAAAATACCAGTCGGCTTTATCAACAAAATAACAATTAACATCGCATACACGACGGCGTCTTTATAAGCAGAAAACGAAGTCGCTTGCACCATTGTTTCTAATATACCGATCAGCCAACCACCAACAGCGGCTCCGGGAATAATACCGATACCACCCAAAACAGCTGCAACAAAGGCTTTCAACCCCGGTGTCATGCCCATCAAAGGATCGATGCTATTGTAATAAAGTCCAATCAACACACCACCAGCCGCAGCCAATGCTGATCCAATTGCAAAAGTAAATGAAATCGTGTGATTAATATTGATGCCCATCAAAGTTGCAGCATCAGGATCTGCTGACACCGCCCGCATTGCCCGACCCATCTTAGTGCGTTTGACAACATACGTTAGCAATAACATCAACACGACTGATGTCACGGCAATGATGAGTTGAATGTTGGACACTTGAATCCCATAAAAATGGTATTGCACAGTCTTAATAGCTTGCGGAAAAGAACGTTGATCAGACCCATATAGGTACGTCATGCCATTTTCCAGCAAAAATGATATACCAAGCGCTGAAATTAACACCGCTATCCTTGGTGAATGACGTAGTGGCCGATATGCAATATATTCAATCAAAACCCCAATCACCGCGCTGACTGCCATCGCCAAAATCAAGGCAATGAAGAAATTTAAGTGTAGCACTTTGATAAAAAAATAACCGAAATAGGCACCAAGCATATAGATGTCGCCATGTGCAAAATTAATTAATTTGATAATACCGTAAACCATTGTGTAGCCTAATGCTAATAACGCATAAACGCTGCCTAACATCAGTCCGTTGATTACTTGCTGAATGAAAATTGTCATTTTAACCTCAAAATTTGATCAACACGTCAACTCTGTGTAACGCTTGATTTACTTCACGACCACAGCAGATGACTCTTTACCATCAGTCATACCAACCATCACCATTGACTTCACCGGATTATGGTCTTTGTCAATCGACATTTTTCCTGTAACGCCTTCAAAATTCTTCAAATTTGCCAAACCTTTGGTAATCGCCGCCTTACTTGTTGAATTTTCATTTTCAATCGCTGCTTCAATCATGCGAACCGAATCATAGGCCAAGGCTGTAAACTGTGATGGCTCTTTGCCATAGGATTTCTTGTAGGCTTTTGCAAATGGCGTTGCCACTTTGGTTGCCGGTGCATCAACTGAGAAGTGAGCAGCATAATAAACATTGCTTGTATTTTTGTTGCCCGCAATCTCAGCAGTTTTAGGATCACCAATACCATCAGGACCAATAACTGGCACATTAATGCCCATATCGCGCATTTGCTTCAAAATGGCACCACCTTCGGTATAGTAACCATTGATAACCACAGCATCAAACTGCTTATCTTTTATCTTGGTCAAAACAGCTTGAAAGTCCTTGCTGCCTTCTTGATAGGACTCAACGTCAACAACCTTGCCCTTATATGCTTTCTTGAACGCAGCTGTAATGCCTGTCCCATAATCTGAGGAATTATCTTGGAAAATAACGACATTCTTGGCTTTCAAATTTTCAGTCGCAAATTGTGCCATCTTTGTGCCCATAAACGAATTCTTATATTGTGCTCGGAAAACATAAGGCTGAACTTTTCCATTTTTTTGTATCGTAATATTATCAGCGCCGGCTGTTGGTGAAATCATTGGCGTCTTCCCTTGTGTCGCAACTGGAACGGCTGCTTGAACGCCTGATGTGATAACAGGTCCTACAATTGCACTCACTTTTTCATTGTTAATCAAGTTGCTTGTCACTGACGCTGTTTCTGTATTATCCGTCTTGGCATCTTTATTGATAATCTTAAATTTGTAGCTTTTGCCCTTAACCTTGACACCACCATTAGCATTGATTTGCTTGATGGCAAAATTAGCCCCATCTTGTTCGGCTTTACCATACGAAGAGGCGTCACCTGATGTGTCAAATACGCCACCAATTTTAATTACAGTCGATGATGATGCCTGATCTGACTGACGATTCATTACCCCATATCCAATAATGCCGCCAACTGCGACAACAAATACTGCCCCAACAATTACAATTTTTTTCATTCTTCCTTCTCCAATTCTCTTCTCTACGTACCTTCTTTTTCGCAAATAAAAAACCCATGAATATCAAAATTCATGGGTTTAAATCGTTAATCATGATAATAGACATACTCATCATTTCAACACCCATGAAAACTGATTACCAGTTAGTCATGAGCGCGAAAAACCTCGTCATGACTTACAGCATGAGGAGGAGAAGGAGGGCTTGAGATGAGATTTGTGTTTGATTCATGTTTTGCATGATGTGTCGCCTCCAATTTCTTAATATTTAATATCATACAAGACGCACAAAATATTGTCAACAACTAAAAAGATGAGAAAAGTTATCATTTCAAATCAATCTATCGCACGGAACCTTGTTATATACGTCAAAACGTTACAGTTTATTCGATTTTTAAACACAAAGTTAAATACCCATTGACTTATAATTAATAATATCAGTAACAACTTCAAACCTAAGGAGATGCTTATGTTAAAAGTCAAACATGTCACCAAAAAATTCGGTGATTTTACTGCTATTTCTGATGTTTCATTTGACGTTAAAAAAGGTGAAATTGTTGGCTTCATCGGACCAAATGGATCAGGAAAATCAACCACGATTGATCTCATTCTCGGACTAACACATGCAACTAGTGGTCAAATTGAGATTGCTGGTGAACAACTTAATCGTAATAATTCAGCCAAGCTACGTCAAAATATGAGCTTTCTATCAACTGATATGAATCTTGATCGGACTGTTACTGGTCGACAAGCGTTGACTTATTTTGCCAATTTGCGACACGTACCAGAATCAGAGCGATCATCACGTATTGACCATTTAGCTGGCTTACTCAATGCAAATTTAGACAAACCTATCAAAAAACTCAGTCGTGGCAATCGTCAAAAAATTAGTTTGATAGCAGCACTCCTAAATAACCCAAAACTTCTAGTAATGGATGAACCAACAAGTGGTTTTGATCCCGTTGTGCAGAACACTTTCATTGATTTAATCCATCAACATAAAAAAAACGGCGGTGCAGGCTTAATCTCATCACATAATCTTAGTGAAGTTGCAGAAATTTGTGATCGGGTCGTTTTTATTGTTGGCGGTAAAATAGTTGCCAATAAAGAAATGGCTGAACTTCAGGCCATTGCGCCAAAACATGAAGTCATTGATCTAGATGCTGTTTTTGAAAAATTGGTACAAACACATCAAGATACGCGTTGAGGAGAAAACTAATATGCTAAAAAATATCTATGTTAAATCTTTGTTTGAACGCCGAATTGGCGTATTATGCTGGAGTATTGGCATCTTTTTGTTAATTTTTGGTGTTGGTCTGATGTTTCCGTCAATGCGTGACTTATTTGGCAAGGATATGGCGCAAATTCCAAAGGAATTTCAAGGGTGGTTTGGTGAAACAACCAATCTCATGACAACTTTTTCTGGATACATGGCGACAGAACTTGTTGGCAATATTGGTATTATGCTGGTTATTATGGCTATCTTGTATGGCATAATATTTATCGCTGGTGATGAAGAAAAAAATGTTTTGCAGTCTCTTTTAACTCTCCCAGTGTCAAGAACTCAAGTGTATTTTCAAAAATATTTTGCATTAACCACAATTAACATTCTGGCAATTATTGTTTGGGCAATTGCTGTATTAGCTGTTGCGGTCACTCTCAATGAACCGCTAAAATTTTCAGTTTTATTCAAAATTGTTGTCATGTTTTTTCTCACAAATATGACACTATCGACGCTTGCTTATAGTCTAAGTGCTATCAGTGGCAAACGATCTGTGGGTGGTATTGTAACTGGTTGCTATGCATTTTTAGCCTATTTCGTCAACGCACTATCAGCACAAAGCGATATTGTAGAAAAAATTAATTATTTTAGCATCTTTAAATACGCTGATTATATCAGTTTAATTAATCGAGCGATTGATCTTAACAATGTTTTATTAATGATCAGTCTCATCGTGTTGTTTGTGATTTCTGGACTATTGATTTTTACACGTCGCGATATTCAGCTCAATTAGTTGCAAATCAAAGCGTTATTGCATGTCATCAAAAAGGTAGCCACAAATATGTGGCTACCTTTTTCATAGTTAGTTAATAATCGTCATTAAAATTGGCACCACAACCAAGCTCAAAAGCGTCGATTCTGTGACCATAATGGCTGCATAATCCGCATCCGCACCGTACAAACTAGCAACTACTGGCGCATTAGTCATCACAGGCATTGCCGACTGCAAAATAAAGACTTGCTTCATCAAGATTGGTACATCAGCTTTCCACAGCAATACAAACATCACCATTGGCGCTAAAATAAAGCGACCAAACAAGATACCAAGACTATATTTGTTCACTTTTAGGTTATGCAATCCGGCACGTTGCACGGCTATACCAATGAAAAACATTGATAATGGCACCGTTAAACTACCCACGTACTGTAAATCAGAGGCAATAAATGTGGGTAATTTAATTTGGAAAACAACCAACAACACACCTAAAATGAATCCCAACAACGGTGGTGAAAATACTTTTGCTAGGGTTGTTTTGATATCAAACCGCCACTCCCCTTCACCATCTCGTTGAATTAAATAAGTGCCCAGTGTCCAAAAGAAGGTCGTGTTAATCATGTAGTAAACCAACACGTACGGCAAACTTTTAGTGCCAAACAGCGCCATGTTGATGGGTAGGCCAACAAACACCGTGTTTGAATTAAAAAACATGGACTGGAACAAACCACGTCTGTTTTTACGAATTGCTAATATGCGTGCAAACGCCACAGAAATTGCAAATAAGACCAACATTGAAATGATTGGAAATTTAATATCTGGTAGCAAACGTCCTAGCTCATCTTTAGTAAAATCTTGCGTGATGGTATTAACCATGTACATTGGCAAAGCCACTTGTGTGACAATACGTGCAATGATTTGTCCACTTTTGTCGGTAAACCACTTAGCACTCGCCAAGGAATAACCAATGGCGATCATCACCAAAATGACTAAAACACCCTGTATACTTTGAAAAAAAACAGCCAAAACATCGCCTCTTTAAAATGTGAGATTTAAATTAAAAACATTCACATGTTATCATATCATTTACTGTTCTCATTTGCATCTGTTAATTTTCAAAACTCATAAAATTCTGCATCTAAACAAAAAGCAGTGAACATTTGCCCACTACTTTTCGACGTTACGGCGTCTCGCTCAACGTCCATGTTAATTCTGATTCTAGTTGTACGCCAAGTAATGCTGTCTCGATCACCGCGCTTGGATTCAACCAAATACTGAAGTTTTTGGTATCATCATGGTTAAATTTAATATTCTTGGTCGCAGTCGCTGATGTGCCCGACCAGAAACTGCTAGCACCCGTGGCTAAATCATTAGCGCCATATTTTATCTTCAAGTTTGACTTAGCAATCTTAGCTGATTCACCATCAGTTGTCCAGTCGCTTGTTTGCGCCACGGTAACATTATACGTTGTAATGTTATCTAAATCTTTTAAGGCCACTGAACCAGTTGCCATGTTGGTTGCCAGCGGGCTATTGCCATTAAAGAAGTCACTAGCCCCTAACGTACCAAAAGTAATGTTAGAGACACTGTCGATAGTTGGTGTTGAGGGTTCTGCCTTGTTAGCCCAGACATAAGTCACTGGTTCTGTTCTATCAGCGTACATTTCTGTCGTTGTGACCATCGCGCCCTTGGGATTAAATTGTGTTCCTGTGCCAACAATTTGCCAACTGGCAGCAGTTGTCTTGTAACTTGTACCCGGAATCGTTGTTCCGGCGACCGGAGCTGATCTAAAGCCTGGATTAGCGATAAATTTAATATTCTCTCCTAGGGTGATTTTCCAAAGCTTATTAGTACCGCTGAACATAGTGGTAACCGTAGCACCGGATGTATTCCAGCCGGACAAATTAAGAGTTCTTAAGGATGGCGCATCGGAAAACATAGAGCTAAATGTGGTCACCTTTGTCACATCCCAATCACTCAAATCTAAACTGGTCACACCACTGCTATCGAACATATTGTTCATAATCGTGACATTGGTCGTCTTGAAATTAGTCAGCGTTAGGTTGGTTAATGCGGTCGTCCCACTAAACATGAGACTCTTGCCTACTGTGCTGGCCGTCCGGTTGACTCCCCAATTAGTCAGGTCCAGTGTTGTTAACGATTTCGCCACTTGAAACATACTGCCAAATGTCGTCACCTTTGTCACATCCCAATGACTCAAATTTAAGCTGGTCATGCCACTGTTATAGAACATATTGCTCATATTCGTGACATTGGTCGTCTTAAAATTAGTCAGCGTTAGGTTGGTTAATGCGGTCGTCCCATTAAACATGGAGCTCATGTCTACTGTGCTGGCCGTTCGATTGACACCCCAATTAGTTAGATCCAACGTTGTTAACGATTTTGCACCGGAAAACATAGAGCTAAATGTGGTCACCTTGGTCACATCCCAATCCTTTAACTCTTGTAACGCTAAATTGGTCACGCCACTGCTTTGGAACATATTGCTCATATTCGTGACATTGGTCGTCTTAAAATTAGTCAGCGTTAGGTTGGTTAATGCGGTCGTCCCACTAAACATGGTCTGCATTGTCACTGTGCCGGCCGTTCGATTGACACCCCAATCAGTTAGATTCAATGTTGTTAACGATTTTGCACCGTAAAACATATAGCTAAAACTCGCTACCTTGGTCACATCCCAATGACTCAAATCTAAACTGGTCACACCACTGCTAGCGAACATAAAGCTCATATCAGTGACATTGGTCGTCTCAAAATTAGTTAACGTTAAATTAGCTAATGCGGTCGTCCCCTCAAACATTTTATTCATGTTTACTGTGCTGGCCGTCCGATTGACTCCCCAATCTGTCAGGTCCATTGTTGTTAACGATTTTGCTTCATAAAACATATATTCAAATGACGTCATCTTGGTCACATCCCAATGACTCAAATCTAAACTAGTCACACCACTTTCTCTGAACATATGACTCATAATCGTGACATTGGTCGTCTTAAAATTAGTCAGCGTTAGGTTGGCTAATGCGGTCGTCCCAGTAAACATGGAGCTCATGTTTACTGTGCTGGCCGTCCGATTGACTCCCCAATCTGTCAGATTCAATGTTATTAACGATGTTGCCCTTCTAAACATCGACCAAAATGATGTCACCTTGCTCACATCCCAATCACTCAAATCTAAATTGGTCACGCCACTGTTTTCGAACATAAAGCCCATATTAGTGACATTGGTCGTCTTAAAATTAGTCAGCGTTAGGTTGGCTAATGCGGTCGTCCCATTAAACATGGAGCTCATGTCTACTGTGCTGACAATTCGATTGGCACCCCAATCTGTCAGGTCCAATGTTGTTAACGACTTCGCATCTCGAAACATACCATTAAATGTTGTCACCTTGCTCACATCCCAATCACTCAAATCTAAATTGGTCACGCCACTGTTTTGGAACATATAGTCCATTGAAAACACGTTACTTGTAACGAACGTACTCAAATCTGGTGTTGACAAAGCACTAGTCTGATCAAACCAATATGCCATGTAAGTCACAGAGGAAGTATTAAAATTATTCAAATCAATGAACTCGCTTAACTGGGTCAAGTTAGCAAACAAATAGGTCACAGCCGTTGGCGCAACAACACCACTTTCAAATTGAATGCTCTTGACGTCTGCCGGTGTCACACCCGCATTAGTTAAATTTGTGTCAAGTCTCTGCGCCAATGTGCCAGTTGAAAAAACCAACAAACCAGTATCAGAATCGAAGGTCCAAGTGGAATCACCATTGGTGTTAGTTGTGATTGCTCTTGGTGCTTTAGCTTGTACAACAACTTTCTGGTCGTCAGTTGTTTCAGCCTCTTTAGACTCAGCTTCTGTCACCCCACTATCTTCAACCGGTCCCTCAACTGTTTCAGGCTCATCTACTTCTGGCTCTGATGATGGTTCCTCAGCAGATGGCTCATCAACATTAGCGTCAACCCGTTGAATGAGTTCTTGTAAGTCAGAACGTCCCTCATTTGGCAAACGCATTTTAGTTGTTGCATTGCTGTCATCATGGTCCGCTAATTGCGAAGCAGTAACTGCTTGAACAGGTCCAGTAAGTGTTAATATTGTGATTAAAATTATTAAAGTTAGTTGTTGTTTTAGACGCATATCTTCACTCCTAACCCTCATTCTACTAGGGGGGGGGTGGAAGATTCTGTGAATATTTTCAGAACAATTGTGTCCTAATTTATAAAATTTTTTGTGCTACTTTAGAACTAAAAAACTTACCGAAAATTCGGTAAGTCCTGATTACATCATATTAATTTTTATCATTATAATAAGTAATTGTTCGTTCATTAATCGCTTGAATATCACGGTAATTATCTGGATAGTGGTCGTGTAACACCGCCTTATCTTCTGATGAAATAGCCACAGGCTCAGTCAACACAAGCCATTGAATATCATGTCGAAGTGGTGGTGTTGTGAGTGAGCCAACATAGTGGAAATAACTATGATCATCTGGTAACAAACGCATCAATGTTGCCGAATTGACCTGATTATCATAGATATTTTGAACAGCACCAGTTGTTACATTGGCACTAACATCCCCAAAACTAGCCAATACTAAGGTTTGATCCTCATGTTGAAAAACAAAGTGGGTCTCCACATCATGTCGTTGACCATTCACCAAGTGTTCTGCCCCATCATGAAAGTGAAAGCGTTCGAGTTCCCAAATTTGATTATCAAGGCGTAACTGCCCATGAACTAGGAATTGCTCGCCTATTTCACGATCATCATATTGCACCTTATCTTGGAAAGAAATCTCTAATTGCCCAGTTTTTTGAGGTTGAACCGACTGCGTCGCAATGTCGATTGGTGACTGATAAGCTGTATCATCTGGCTGACGCCAATTTTCTTGTTCTGTATAATCTAAATGCCGCATGTCATTCTCCTTTGCACTATTCTACCATTAAAAGTTTTATTCTCTTACAAAAAATTAAGGGCATTTTTTGCGATATTGTCCCTCTTTTTTTGTCCATTTTTTCACATGCGTAAGACAAGATTTTCAGAAAATCATTTAAAATTTAAAATTCTTAAACTTTTCTTTACATTCACAACCTTATCCATATTTATCCCCTAGGCTGTTGATTCCCAAGGGCTTAGCAATTTTTATAAACAACGCCCTACACAAGTTATCCACATATCCACAAGTTGTGCACGTTATCATGTGGATATTGTGGATAACCAACCTCACATATTGTCTTTTCACACGTTTTCCTGTGCATAATCATGTTGATGTGTGGATAACCCACACATTTGTTCGTCTCATTGTCCACATTCGTGCTTTTTGGTTGTCCACAACTGTTGATATTCTCTAAAGTTGTCGTTACCCTGTGGAAAACTCGTTTTCTTATTGTTATAATTATCTTTGCTACTGCTTCTAAACTTTTAGAAACACAGTCAGTTCAATCCATGATCGACGCTAAATCTAACCAGCGTTTGATCGTCATTTTTGACTTGAACGCTTTTAGGAGAGAGATAC
>NZ_CP174387.1:0-21831 GCF_045801155.1 Leuconostoc falkenbergense
ATGCTGCCCTTTTATGAACAAGGGATTTTAAATAACAAAACCTTACCGTTTGAGAATGTCGCTGAAATCAAAAGATACAACGATCAGTTTAACCCCTTAAAAAACGAACTAGCTGACATTGAAGACAATATTCGTGCGAAACAGGCCGTACTTCAAATCACGGCTCAAGCCTTAACGGAAGTAGACTTAGCCGAAAAACAAATTGATGCCTTTAAACAAGACTTATCTAAAAACCTCTTTGGTAAGACGGTGCTTAAACCTGATGACTTAGATCGCTTTAAAAGTGTGTTAGCCACGATGAAGAAAGCCACCTTGCAAAGCCAGCATGAAACGGAAGAAGTCAAGCAAACGTTAGGACAAGTCAAAGCGCAGCTTGCAGATGTCCAAGCAGACTATCAAAACCTAAAAGAAACGCATCAGGCGCTACAGAAGCGGCAACGAGAACAACAACAGATGGATTATGCTATGCTTAAAAACGATTATGGTGTGAACAGTATGAAAACGAGTGATGTTAAAGCACGCTATGTGCTTTATAAGCTTGATCATGACGAACTTACAAAAAATAAGAAAACGGCCAATTCCTGGTTAAATACCCTCATGATAGCGCGCGAAGATCCAGACACCAAAATAACGCCGACTAGGTTAGATTGGGGCATTGAACAACTTAAAGCATTAATTAATCGAATCATTGAATTAACGCGTGATATTTTTAAAGGACCCAGTCTCTAACGTTAAAACGGCTTATTTGCCCGTCTAAGCGTTTTTAGCCATGTGACGTAGAAATAATCATTAAATAGATTAAACCGTCGCTATTGGATTAATAAGTGGCAATCTATGTTAGATAACTAGGTAGCCGGCATTTGAAATGATTCAACACAAAAAGAACACCACGTACAAAATTTATGTACAACGGTGTTCTTTTTGTTTTTTATTTTATTGAATCAATAAAAAGGCGGAGCCTATTATAAGTTTATCTTTTATATTTTAATCTTTTGTTCTTTTGCGTGGTTAGAAATTCAGTAATATCAAGGGTTTAATAGGTAATATAGCGACAAAAAACTATGTATATAGCGACAAAAAACTATGTATATAGCGACAAAAAACTATGTATATAGCGACGTTTTAAACTATTTTGTCGCTATATAATGTTATAATAAAAGCATAAAGAAATTCCCGTCTAAAAGTTTTTCTTTATGCTTATCCAACAACACGCCTAAAGGAGCGTATTTATATGTCTATTATAACAGAATCAAAGACAAGGCAGGTACAGACCTTGAATGAATTATCAAAACGTAAAGTTGTTGAACATAATAGTCTAATAACGTCGATTGCCAAAATGGACAAAACCCCATTAAAGATGTTTGAATTAGCTGTCTCTTTAATTGATACAGAAAATCCACCGAAAGACCAGACAGTTTATTTATCCAAGCAAGAGTTATTTGCTTTTTTTAACGTGGATGATAGCAATAAACATAGTCGTTTTAAAGAAGCCGTTGAAAAAATGCAGAAACAAGCATTTTTTAAGATAAAAAAAGCCAAAGAAAAGGGATATGAATTTGAAAGTATTGTGCCTATCCCTTATGTTAAATGGGCGGATTATCATGATGAAGTAACTATCCGATTTAGCCCCGAAATCATGCCTTATTTAATCAATCTCAAAACCAATTTTACGCAACATGCCTTATCAGAAATTTCTGAATTGAATAGCAAGTATGCAATCATTTTGTACCGTTGGTTATCAATGAATTACAACCAATATGAGCATTACAGCGTTAAAGGTGGGCGAAGAGAAGAGCAAGTGGAAAGTTACCGTAATCCGATAATCACTATTCGAGAATTGCGCGATACGACCGATACGGTGAGTGAATATAAAAAGTTTACTGATTTTGAAAGAAGAGTATTAAAAGATCCGATTAAAGAAATCACAAACCATACCAGCTTTAATGTTACGTATGAAAAAGTAAAAAAAGGACGCAGCATTGAAAGTATTGTCTTTCATATCACTAAAAACCGAGTCGCAGATGATATTAGTTACAAATTAGATGATCCCGTTTATATTGACGGTAAGATAAGACAAGAAGAAAGTGAAAAAGATCTTGTATATGAAGCTATGAAAAGTCCATATACAAAATTGTTGATGGAACATTTCTTGTTGTCATACATTGATTTGACGGATACGGCTATTTTGTCAGGGCTACAGAAAAATGTTTATCCACTTTATGACGAATTAAAAGAGTTACGTGGTTTAAAGGGCGTGAAAGAGCACTTAGCATATATCCGAGATAAACAAGATGACTATTCGAAAAAGAATATTGCTAAGTATCTTAAAAAATCGATTGAACAGTATCTACCAATCGTAAAAAGGCAGGATATAAATCATGAGTGATAGTTTAAAAACGATTCGAGAACTTGCGGACGAGTTAGGAGTTAATAAACAAAACGTACAATATCATATTAAGTCTTTGCCAAATAAGGAAAGACTTAAAAATGAAAAAGGAATAATACTTTTAACGATAGACGAACAAAATTTTATTAGAGCGAAGATTTTAAAAGTTTCAACCGACAAAGTTCTAGCCGACAAAATTTCAACCGACAAAGTTTCAACCGACAAAATTCTAACCGACAAAGTTTCGACCGACAAAGCTCTAGCCGACAAAATTTTAACCGACAAAGTTTCGACCGACAAAATTCTAACCGACAAAGTTTCAACCGACAAAGAAAATAATTTCTTAATTGAAAAAATCAAAATACAGGAGGAGCAAATTCGAGATTTAAAAGAACAGCGTAGAAATGGAAAGGAACAATTAGATATAAAAGATAGCCAAATAGCCCAAATGCAAAATCTCTTAGACCAACAACAAAGGCTTGCCTTGCAGGATAAAAAGTTACTTGATGAGTATAAGTCAGAAATCAATGACTTAAAAGCTCTTAAAATGCCTACACAGGAAACAGAATTTAAACACTTAGACAATCAATATAAAGATGAAGTGAACGCTCTTAAAGAGAAGTTGGAAAATTTGCAGGAACAAATCAAAGTTCAAAAAAGGATAGAAGAACAAGAAAAACAAAGAAAATGGTGGGGACTATGGCGAAAATAGATGATTCAGTTAAAAAGAAAGTTCCAGAATTGCGATTTAAAGGATTCACGGATGATTGGGAACAACGTAAGTTGAGTAATGAATCTACAATAACAGCTGGTGGTGATATTGATAAATCGAAATTAAAAGAAGTTGGCGAATATCCAATTTTTGCTAATGCTCTTACTAATGATGGCACTGTAGGTTACTACGACTCATATTACAGGGTGGAAGCACCCGCTGTTACTGTGACAGGTCGCGGAGATGTAGGGCACGCAAAGGCTAGAAAAGTTAATTTTACACCTGTAGTACGGCTACTAGCTGTTAAATCAAACCATGATGTAGATTTTTTAGAGAATGCAATTAATAATCATAAAGTATTAGTTGAATCAACTGGTGTTCCACAACTAACAGCACCACAATTAGGAAATTATAAGATATTCTTTCCGACTGGAGAAGAACAACAAAAAATAGGTTCATTCTTCAAACAATTAGATGACACTATCGCTCTTCATCAGCGTAAGTTAGATTTGTTGAAAGAACAGAAAAAAGGCTTTTTACAAAAGATGTTCCCTAAAAATGGTGCCAAAGTTCCTGAATTGCGATTTGCGGGATTTGCTGACGATTGGGAAGAGCGTAAGTTATTAGACAATGTAGAAAAAGTATTAGATTATCGTGGTAAAAGCCCCCCTAAGTTTGGAATGGAATGGGGTACAGAAGGTTATCTTGTTCTTTCTGCTTTGAATGTTAAAAATGGATACATTGATAAATCTGTTGAAGCAAAGTATGGGGATCATGAATTATTTGACAGATGGATGGGGAACAATCGGTTAGAAAAAGGAGATGTTGTTTTTACAACAGAAGCTCCTTTAGGCAATGTAGCTCAAGTACCCGATAATAACGGATATATATTAAACCAAAGAGCGGTTGCATTTAAATCTTTGCAAGAAACAGATGATAATTTCTTTGCGCAATTACTACGAAGTCCTATTGTTCAAAATACATTAAAAGCTAGTTCTTCTGGGGGAACTGCCAAAGGTATTGGAATGAAAGAATTTGCTAAACTTAATGCTCGAGTTCCCGAAACACATGAAGAACAACGAAAAATAGGGTTATTCTTCAAACATCTAGACGATACTATCGCTCTTCATCAACGCAAGTTGGATTTGTTGAAAGAACAGAAAAAAGGCTTTTTACAAAAGATGTTTGTTTAGGGTCTATAATTGACTAATGACCCCTCAAAAAGACTATTAAAATAACCCCCATCATTTAATCACTAGATAATGGGGGTTGTTTTTTTGTTAAGTGATATAATAAACCATAAAAGAAGTTTAGCAATACGGTCCTGGTCATTAATAAATAAACAATTTAATTATTTATTTAATAATTTAATTTCAGAAAGGTATATATGAATCATGGCGCAACAAATTGTCCTACCCATCAAAGACTCCAACGTCTTAAAGATGATACAAGATACACTTCTCGATAGTTTCCGTGCTGGTCGCCGAAATTACACCGTTTTTCAAGTTGGTAAGGCCACGCTACTACGTGTGAGTGATGTCATGACATTAAAAAAATCAGATGTCTATAATCCAGACGGATCTGTCAAAAATACAGCCTTTATTCATGATAAAAAGACCGGTAAAGCAAACACGTTATATTTAAAGCCTGTTCAGCAAGACTTGTTGCAATATCATGATTGGCTGGTCCAAGAAAATATCAATTCTGAGTGGTTATTCCCCTCGACAGCCCATCATGATCGCCATATCACCGAGAAACAGTTTTATAAAGTGATGGCGCGTGTTGGTGATCTACTAGGTATCAACTATTTAGGCACGCACACCATGCGTAAAACAGGCGCTTATCGTGTCTATACACAGTCAAATTACAATATTGGTTTAGTCATGCACTTATTGAATCACTCAAGCGAAGCCATGACACTGACTTACCTTGGTTTAGATCAAGCAAGCCGTGAAACGATGTTAGACCAAATTGATTTTGGCTAACAAAGAAGCTATAAATGGGCACTCATTGATGATGGTATAGCAGGATTGGCTACCGTTATTTTCTTAAACACGGTGCATATATGACTGGCGAAAAATTCATATCTGAATAATTAACAACTCTTGTGAATGGCTGACTCAGCCTTCTCGTCAGCATGATTTTAATAGCGAAAGAGAGAAATAAAATGTCTTTAAATTTTATAGAGCGTATCAATACTAGTAAAGAGCTTCGTCAAAATCTAAAATTAAGTCATTTGACTATTGAACATGTAGCCATTGACTTAAATACTTCTGTACAAAAAATCAATCAAATATTAGAACTAGATCACGTCTCACCTGAAGATCCTTGGATTTTGAAGGAATGGTAGATTGCAAGAATTAACCGAACACTGCAAACTGCTGAAAAACCTTTCGTGGTGATTGCCAGTTGAGTGTTTTCATTGGTCTCGCATTGATCCAATGATTAATTTGATCTAATTCTTTGGCGCCAACTGTTTCAATTTTGCGTTCTTTCGGTATAAAACGACGGACGTATCGATTTAATATCTCATTACTCCCACGTTCTTCTGGTGAATATGGGTGCGCAAAATAGTCTGGAATGCCTAGTTTTTGCTCGATTTCGTTATATCTTGCAAATTCTCGCCCACGATCAACAGTGATTGACTTGGCATTTTTGATCCCTTGAAAAAAACGAATTAAGACTGGTGTCACTGCCTGACTATTGCGACCACTAACTTGCCTCACAATATGTTGCCGGCTTAGTCTTTCAGTAATTGTCACCAGCACATCGCCACGTCTTTTACCCGATTGCATGGTGTCAACTTCAAAATGTCCAAAGGTTTGTCGTGCTTTCACACTTTCAGGTCTCGTTTCAATCGAACGACCATGCACAAATACTTGTCGTCTACCATCAGATTGACGCTTTTGACGGATACCTTTGTCAGGTAAATCAGCCAATGATAGTTTGAGTCGACCAGCATTGAGCCAATTATAAATCGTTTTGAAAGGTAACCCTAAAACATGCGCAGCGGTTTCTGGTGACCACTTCAATATACCAATGTGGTGATTCAAAAAGGCAGCAATAGCTGGTGTTAGCGTGTCATGACGACCACGTAGATGACGTTTTTTCAATGCCAACGCATGAGCAATCTCAGCTTTATAGGGTGTAACTTGATGAATTTCAATCGAAACGGTTGAAGGAGAGCGTTTAATAAAGCGCGCAATGGCACGAACAGAATAATTCAATTCGAGTAAAGTTTGAATGACAGTGCGTTCTTGAGATGATAAACTAGTCATGAGTCGCAGTTCCTTTATGGTTGTTTTAGACAATTACCATTAAAGGCGCTGCGGCTTTTTTATTCAAGTGTTCGGTTTAATTTTACAATCTACCGAATATTTATCGAATAAGCTACAAAGTCAAGGAATAATTGGCTATCCCTATTCAAAACTAGTTGGTGACTCTCGTGATTATTGGTTTTTGGATACAAAAAAAATAGCCAACCAGCAACTATTAAAATAATTACATACAAAAATGATCTTATACTCAAAAAATTGTCCATTTTTTAAGTATAAGATCATCTTTTTTCGTTGTATTTTATGTGGTTAATCTCACACCAGCTTGCCCCAGAGGATAGCGTTCTGCATGACAAGCTCTCACTGAAGGTGATCATACAATGATAAATTGCCATGTCACGGCGTGACCCATTGGTGCAATGTATCATGTACCAAAACAAAAAACCACTAGGGTATACTGAAGTGCCATAAAAAAGTTAGGCATTTAGATAAGACCTTGAGTATTTTTGTTTTAATTTGTTATAAATGATTTATTAAATTTGATCAAACAAATCATTTAATGCTTCCGTCATTGTTGGATGCGTGTATATTTGATCGCGCAAAGTCTCAGCTGAAAGATGATTTTGCATCGCTAGACTAATGATATTAATCGTCTCAAATGATTCCTCAGCATAAATAGTTGTACCCAAAATTTGATGTGTCTGTGGATCTATTAATGCTTTATAGCTACCTCTTGGATTACCAATTACTTGTGTTTTAGGAACACTAGCTGCTGGCATCTTCAGCACTTTATAATCAATGCCTGCCTCATTCAGCTGTGCCTCTGTTTTTCCGACACTACTAATAGCCGGATTTAGAAAAACAGTATTCGCAAATACTGGTCGATTTAAACGACTTCGTGTCTTATCGCCATATAGATGATTAGCCATAATACGCCAATCATCTAACGAAATATACGTGAATTGTGGCCCGCCGTTAACATCACCTAAAGCATAGACATCTTTAGCATCTGTTTCTAGTATATCATTGACTAAAATTTCACCGTGACGACCTGTTTTAATACTAGTTCTTTCTAGATGCAAATCGGTCACATTAGCTTTACGTCCCGTAGCAACTAATAACCCATCGGCCTGTATATTTTTAATCCCTTTTGGTGTGCTTATAGTTAATGTAACACCATTTAGTGTATCATTTACACCAGTTAAGTTGCTTTCTAACAAAAAGGATACACCATCCTCCTCTAAATCATTTTTAGCTTGTTCGGCAATTTCAGGCTCAAAGTGTCCTAAAATCTTAGATGATTTATCAATGATGGTCACATGGCTACCAAATTGTGCATACATTGATGCAAATTCCAAGCCAATCGGTCCACTACCAAGAATAACTAATTCCTTTAATTGTTTATCTTTTACAAGTAAGTCTGTGGACGAGTAAACATGTTTACTAGCAATCAATCCATCAATATTAGGCCAAATTGGTGTTGCTCCTGTATTAATAAAAATACGATCTGCAATTAAAGTTTCCTGCCCTGAGTTATCAGATACTCGTACCGTATGGTCATCCAAAAATTCAGCAGTAGCTGTTAAAACAGTGGCTTCTTGTAAATCAGCCACCTTATGGTAATTTTTATTACGTAGCATTGCTGTTAGGGCATTTTTCTTTTTTAAAGCGACTTCATATTCTATACCCCGGTGGGCATTAATAATCATGTTTTTAGTCGGTAAACAAGCAACATTTATACAAGTTCCGCCATACATGTTGGGATCTTTTTCAATAATTAATACTTCTTCACCGTGCTTTGCAAGTGTTCCTGCAAGTGTTTTACCCGCTTTTCCAAATCCAATAATAATATTACTAAAATGTTTCATTATTCTCCTTGCTATTCAATAATTTAATTATGTGATCGAATCACAAATCAGGATCTAAAATAATTAAGTAATTAAAATTATTTTAGAAATAATTTTTGAATCTAATTCCCAATTTGGATGTTATTTTTTGTACAAGGTCATTGCAACAATATTCTGATATTTTCATACTCTGATCCCCCCCAATCAATTATATACAATTCAATTCTTTTAACGCAAATTTATGGTCCATTAGTTTTTATAAAATCATTTAAATGACCTTGTAACAAGCATAACCTTTATTCATGATAAAAAAGGCAAGCCAACACGTTTTACTGAAACCAATCAAGAAAAGTGGTGGCGTTTTGGTAAATAGTTACAACAGAAAAAAGAAAAGAATAATAGTTAAATGGCGGAATATAAATTTTAACAAGCTGTAATTGACAAGCTAAAGAGTGAAGAATGGGACTATCTCATAGATTATTCGGGCGTAACGGTTGATCGGTTATATGATCACTGGCGAGATATTCTGAATACAAAAAAACAGCCAAATTTTTTATAATTTAGCTGCTTACGTCTTAGTTAAGATTATCGTAATATTTAAGTATTACTTGCAGATTAATTAAAATTACTCTGCCTTTTTATAGTCCGCCGGTTCTAGCCTACCCTTAACTTATTTTTGAGGGTATACCAAACTGCTCAGAAGTCAATAAATTGGACTATTTTTCTACCAGAAGTCAAGTGTTTCAATGCATTTAGCTTCTTTTTATGATGCTGCAATTGGTCATCAAGCACTACTAAAATAAACCGATGTCTTCACATTGGTTTTGCAAAATGTTAGGCTTATAAATGTACAATTCTAGCGCTTTGACGCTGTATCGTAATCGTACAATTGGTTATTCAAAACCAGATAGTGCATGGTTCGTAAGAGACGTGACATCGCACCAATAGCAATTTTCTTTGTTCCCTTTGACATTGAAGATTGCTTTTTCTTTTGATACCAATCATTGATATGATTTTGATGACCATAAGTTGCCGTACTAGCAATGTTACTAATGGCTTTGAATAGCACTTTTCTGGCGATTGTATTACCTCGCTTTGTGATGAACCCAGAACTTTTATAATCACCTGAATCATTAAATCGTAAGTCAATCCCGACAAAGGCATTCAATTTGTTACTAGTCGCAAAACGATGCAAATCACCTAATTCAGCGATTAGAGAAACCACTGTTTTGTCCGAGAATCCTGGTATACTCTGATAAATGTCATATTCGGGTAAATCTTTGGTCTGATCAACCATAGTCGCTAAGACATTGGCCTTGCTTTGAGATAACGCAATTAAGCGCTGCGCATAATAACGCACCTCGGTGACATTATACGAAGCAACGGCAACAGCAGGCGCTGATAGGCTGCCAAGCGCTACTAGTTTATCAACGAGTCGTGTTAAACGCGCAACACCGATTTGACGACTGACGCTGCTTTGAATCGTATCGGATAACGTTTGTCGTGAATGCTTAGCCATTGTGGCATGAGGGATTAACGACACAATCTCCCAATATTGTTGGCTATCGGTAGTTGAAAACAAGGTTTCAATTTCTGGGAAAGTCAATTGAAGCAAACGATGTAGCCGATTTTTAGCGGACACAATATCGTGGTTTAACTGTTGGTAAAAACGACTCATATCTTGTAGTTCAATATAAATCGGATTCTGGACGTAACTTTTAGCACGCTTTAAAATGAATTGCGTTTCCGCCAAATGCTTGGCATCGTTAAGATCATTTTTGTTAGGACGTAATTGATCCAATTGCTTTTTAGCGGTCAAAGGATTCAGGTAAGTATAAGGATAATTGTGGGCCTCTAAGAAAGTTTTTAAACGTCTCGAATAAACGCCTGTCGCCTCAAACACGATATCTGGGAACGTATTAAACTGCATAATGACCGAATTTAACTGATTGAACCCAAAGACATCATGGGTGATCTTAAAATTTTGTACAACCTTACCATCAACAGCGACGGCAACTTGACTGATTGCCTTCGAAACATCAATACCAATAACAGCGTGCATGAGTGCACCTCCAAAGAATAATTGATTGAAACAGTCACTGGCAGCCATCACCATCTAATTTTCTATACTCGACGTCTAGCGTCTAACTTACTAAGAACAAATTGTGTGGTAACGCCAGTGAAACGGCCACTTTTATTCACGACATCCAGTGCCAAAAAAATCCGCGACCTATGCTTCACAACCTATTTTAGAATAAATCAAAAATAGGTGAAGACTATCTCCGTCGAGATTAATCTTCACCTTTAATGTTAGTAAGTTTTATTCAGTTACTAAGGCAACATTTGAGATACGATTGCGATTATAAAAATTGATATACCAACCAATGGCTGCTTGGACTTCAGTTAATGTTTGGTACGCCTTCCTGAAGATAGTTCTTAAAAGATACTAGACAGGTTCTTATGCACCTCTTAACCAAATTCACACGCCACCTATTTTAGTGTTAATCGAAAAATGAGTAAAATAGTGGTATGATTAATTTTTAAGTAAAAAATTATTTTAAAGAGGTAAATATAAATATGCAAGGAATTCTTTTCGCGCTTGTTCCAATTTTTGCTTGGGGTTCTATCGGATTGGTAGCTAATAAATTTGGTGGTGATGCTAATCAACAAACGCTTGGAATGACTTTGGGCGCTTTTATTTTTGCACTTATTGTTTTCTTATTCCGCATGCCAACGCTGACATGGCAAATTTTCTTAATTGGATTTATTGGTGGATTGCTTTGGGCAATTGGACAATTTGGTCAGTTTAATTCAATGAAATACATGGGTGTTTCAGTAGCGAGTCCACTTTCATCAGGAAGTCAATTAGTAATTGGTGGATTGCTTGGGGTTTTTGCTTTCCACGAATGGACAAGACAAATTCAATTTATTCTCGGATTTATTGCGATGGCTGTTTTGATAGTTGCGTTCTATTTCTCAGCTAAACGTGACCCAGAAAATGCAGTTGTTGAAGAAGGACGTAATTATACTAAAGGATTGACTGCTTTAACTTACTCAACTTTGGGATATGTTCTCTATGTTATTCTTTTTAATAACTTAGCAGTACTTTGGTTCAATGTTCATTTTGATACACTGACAATTATCTTGCCAATGTCAGTTGGAATGATCTTTGGAGCACTTGTGATGGGTCGTTTCAAAATTAAAATGGAAAAATATGTTTATCTAAATATGATTGATGGAGCAATGTTTGGTTTAGGTAATATCTTTATGCTTATGGCTGCAAGCGCTGCTGGTAACGCAATTGCCTTTTCATTCTCACAATTAGGTGTTATCATTTCAATCATTGGAGGAATTCTCTTCCTTGGTGAAAAGAAAACCAAAAAAGAATTGGTTTATGTTGGAATTGGGATTGTTCTGTTCGTAACAGGTGCAATTTTACTTGCAATTGTAAAATCTAAAGGATAATAAAAAAGCTATCAGTAAATTGACGGCTTTTTTTGTGCTCTTATACTACAAAAATAGTCCATTTTTGTAGTATAAGAGCAACTCAAATTGATGCGTGAATTAGGGATTAAATCCCGCATGCAAAAACGTTATCGCAAACCAAAAACTGTTGTGACGGTTGATCAAAAACCCAATCTGATTAGACACTTGCATGATTTGAGCGGTGTTTGGCAAACAGATATCACTTATATTCAGTTGACTAATCACAGATGGGTCTATTTAGCGACCGTTTTGGATCCTGAAAAGAGAAAAGTATTGGGCTATAAAATTGGCGATACAATGACAGCCGAGCTAGCTACAAGTGCCTTACAGATGGCGTTAGATAAGCATCGAAAGCCACTCATTATTCATTCAGATATGGGGTCACAATACACGAGTGCTGAGTTTAATATTAAATGCCAAAATTATGGATTGAAACATTCATATTCACTCAAAGGTCATCCGTACGATAATGGCCGTATGGAAGCGTTTCATTCAATATTGAAGCGTGAAGAAATGTATTTGAAGGCATACCAAGCATTAACGCAAGTCCAAGCAGCCATTGGTTGGTATATCAATTTTTATAATCGCAATCGTATCTCAAATGTTGCCTAAGTAACTGAATAAAAATAGTCCAATTTATTGACTTCTGAGCATCTATAACTGGATTTTTGTCAGTAATCTTCTTGTCTACGAAACCGAACGATACCGCACATATTAATTCTCCTTAAATTTCAAAACTTACGAATCTGGTTGCTGCACCATATCCAAATATTTGGAGCAACATTTTGTCGGGATTGATATTAATGAAATATCCAGCTAATTCGGAAATCTCATTATATCGGCGATCCCATTTTTTATTATAATCAGTCGTGAAGCCATGTTTTTTACCCATTAAGGCCGAACAATTTAATATTATATGATTAATTCCATTAACTTTGTAGTACTTTTCATAATGCATGTGTCCACAAATATAATTCGATATGGTCGAAATACCGGTATCAGTAAAGTTATAGCGAACATTAACTCCAAAATCACCGGATAATTCATTTTTAAGTTGTCCAGAATCCTTATTATTAAAGCTAGTAAAAATCTTCTGAACTAAGTCACCGTTGAAGTTCAAGGCTGAACGACCACTTTGACTGATCAAATTAGCATGACCAAAAACTACGACATGCTTATCAATTGTCTTTTCTAAAATAGATATTAAATCTTCGATCTGTTGCTCGCGGATACCACGGACTTTTTTGAAGTCGTACTTCTTGGTCCCGCCATTTAGGATATAGGGAATATCGCTCGTATTCAAGAAAATTACTCGAATATCCCCTTTATCGATCCAAGCAACTATGGAACCAAGACTCAAGCGTTTGATCTCAGGTTGTTCGAAATCATGTTTCGTTACCAAATTATAGTAGTCGTCACGTCTAAATGAGGCTGAAGTAATAAATTTGTGTTCATCATACTTATCATTTTCATCATGATTACCTTCCAGCACATAAAAAGGACGCTGGCTATTTTGGTAATTTTCCATCGTGAATTGTAACAATCCTCGACTGATCTCTGGCTTATCACTACCGTCGATCAAATCGCCTAAATGAATATTGTAATCCACTGGCAATGAATCGCAAGCCTTATTGGCTTCAATAATATGCCTTACACCGTTGAGACCATAGTACGATGAACTGGCAACAGCTTTTTCATGAGTGTCCGTTAAAACCGATAAAGTCAAGCAATTTTGGCTAACGTTAGGTTCAACGTTCTTTCTGAAAACTTGCTCGATGTATTCTGTAAAAAACGGTCTCGGCTTTAATTTTCTCAAAAAGTTATCAGTTTGAACAGAGATAAATTCAGATGGTCTCGGTCTAAAAAATTTTTTAGTAAGAAATTTGATTTTCACGATTTTTATTCTCCTAATTGACTAAATCTTATCATGTTTTAGACTCATAATTATTGAATCAACAGTGATTTGAGATTCCTGATCAGTCTTCACCTTTTATTGGCCAATAATTATTTTTATCTGTAACAATGTCTGGTCTTATATCAAAAGATTTCCCATTTTTTTGAGTATAAGGTAGATTGTAAAATTAATCCGAACGCTGTTCGGACAAAAAAGATCAGCTTCCTTTAAAATGGTGTTTACCACAAACCCATCTTTTAGGAGCTGATCTTTTGTCTAGTATAACCTATTCCGAACGAATTAAAATCGAAACCTTTTGTGAACTAGGGCTGTCCAATATACAAATGGGCGTTCGGCTGAACCGATCACCGTCAACAATTTCTTATGAATTATCTCGATGTCAACCTTATCAGGCTGAATTAGCACAAACAGATGCCGAATACAAGCGATCACGATGTGGTCGGAAAACTAAGCTGAGCGATGAGTTAAAGCAAAAAATTCTCAACCATTTACGTCTAAGCTGGTCACCAGGAATGATTGCTCACGAATTTAAACTAGCGACTAAATCAATTTATAATTGGCTAAATCAGGGGAGAATTGGTTTCTCCTTGAATGATCTACCTGAACATGGCGTACGCCAACGGCGTAACGTTGACCAACGATCCAAATATAATCAATCTTTGGGGCGATCAATTGAACAGCGTCCCATGATGATTAATCAACGTAATCGCATCGACGATTTTGAACTAGGTACAGTCGTTGGTCCTCGTGGGCATAGTAAGGCAGTTTTATTAACTTTAATCGATCGCAAATCACGTTTCCTTTGGGCCTACCGATTAAAAAACCGGACAGCAGTAACTGTTAATTAAGCCCTAAATAAGTTTCTAACCACTTTTAATGGTCCGGTGCACAGCTTTACGGTGGACCGTGGCGCTGAGTTTAGCGGTCTAGTATCACTTGAAGCACAATACGGTATTAAGACCTATTACTGCCATGCTTATACTCCAGCTGAACGTGGTAGTAATGAACGCTTTAATCGGAATTTACGTTATTTTTATCCTAAAGGGACTCGTTTTGAGCACATTAGTGCTCAAGATTTAACGACGACGTTTCTCCAAATTAACCAGCGACCGCTTAAAATACTCGACTGGCAAACACCGTATCAGGTTATGTTGACAAATTTGTCAAAAAAATCGGGTTAAATTTGCAATCTACCACTTAAATGCCATCCATGCCGTTGAAAAATATTCAACCCGTAAGGCTGACGTCAAGGTTTGTTTCGGCGTCATTGACAGTTGCTGCATTAAACGACCCTCTTTCATGTGACTGTTCATCTAAGTACAGACACATGATATATTCAACATATAACGCCGATCAATGACTCCATGAAAGGTCTTGCAGCAACTGCTTAACAAACTAGTGCTGGTGGGCGTGTTGTTGACTTGACTGGGGCCGATAAGCGGAAACTAACCCTGTCACAGCGTCCAAAGTCATAATCAGACCCATTAACCACATCGCTGCCATATTGTGCATGGTACCAATTAGAATCAGCAGCACCACATTTAACGCCAGCATGAGCCAGCCCATTGTTTTCGACATTTGTTGCATGAAAATCCTCCTCAAGTGTATGGATAAGACCTATACCATTTTTCGATACTACTTTAGGTTAATTCTAAATTATGTTTATGGCAACCCTAAAAAGTGTTAAAATTCTTGTCAGAGGGGGAAATCACGATGAAAACCTATACGAACTATTTCTTTGATGAGCCAGCGTTTGATCTCCACGATGGCGGGTACGTGCCGCTTGAGGTCAGTGATGCGCCTGAGAAGCCCTTAAATGTGCCGCCGTTGTTGAAACCGGATAAAGAGACGGCGACCGACGTTTATTACACGGTGACAGCAGAGGCTGGGGAAACGCAACTGTTACCTGGGGCGAAGACCAAGACGTGGGGCTATAATACCAGTCTGTTAGGTCAGACGATTGTGTATCGCCGTGGTCAGCATACGCATGTGACACTGAAAAACACCCTGCCTGAGTTGACCACTTTTCATTGGCATGGGGCTAATGTCAGTGGCCCTTATGTTGATGGCGGATGCCATGCGCCGGTTTATCCGGGTGAAAGTAAGCATATCGACTTCACATTGGAACAACCGGCGACGACTTTGTGGCTGCACGCGCATCCGTGCCCATCCACAGCCGAGCAGGTTTGGCATGGTTTGGCTGCCATGGTGATTGTCAAAGACGACCATGAAGCCAGCCTGCCATTGCCAAGGAACTATGGCGTTGACGATATTCCGGTCATTTTGCAAGACCGGCGTTTTCATGAGAACAACCAGTGGGACTACCGGGCTGATTATGATCCTGACGGTGTTGCTGGGCCAACTGCAATGATTAACGGTACAATCAATCCCTATTTTGATGTCACCACGCAAAAGGTCCGGTTGCGTTTTCTGGATGGTGCTAATCGCCGTGAATGGCGGTTGCATTTTTCCGATGACCTGCCATTTACGCAAATTGGCGGGGATGGCTCACTGTTACCGGAGCCGGTCAAATTTACCCATTTGATGCTGACTTGTGCTGAGCGTGCCGAAGTGATTGTTGATTTTGGCCAATACCATGAAGGCGACGAGGTCACCTTATATACGGATGATGTGCCATTGCTGAAGTTCCGCATTCATGCGTTCAAACCGGATCAGACTACCTTGCCTGATAAGTTGTTCGATGTGAAGGCACCAGTGGTTGACCCGGCTTTGCCAGTTCGCCACGTTGTGATGCAGGGGATGGACGAAGGTGTTGCGATTGATGGTAAAAAGTTTGACATGCAGCGGATTGATGCCACGCAACCAATTGGCAAAGCCCAGTACTGGGATGTTACCAATAGCAATGATGCGCCTGGAATGGTTCATCCATTCCATGTGCATGGAACCCAATTCTTAGTCTTGTCGCGGAATGGGCATGCGCCGTATCCAAATGAACATGGTTTCAAAGATACAATTGGCGTGAATCCTGGTGAAACGGTTCGGCTGCTGGTTCGCTTTGATTTGCCAGGGGTTTATATGTATCACTGCCATATCATTGAGCACGAAGATGGCGGCATGATGGCACAGATTGAAACATTCGATCCAGCCAAGCCAAAGCAAGAATATAAATTGATGGATATGGATACGTTGATGATGGCCTTGGCTAAAGAACGTGGCGTCAAACCATCTGAGATTTGGATGGGCGGTATGCAGTCTTATGAAAAAATGGGAATGAAAATGTAAACGTCCCACAATACTAATATAGAAAAAGATGATTTTAATATGCACTCTCCAACGATCAAACATCGCGGGGCTTTTGTCGCCACGTTACTGACAGGTACCTTTTCGATGTCAATTTCTCAGTCTTCTTTAAGCACCGCTTATCCTGCTTTTATGAAAGCTTTTGGTTTAGGAGCGGATACAGTTGCTTGGCTGACAACCGGCTTTATGTTGGTGATGACCTTGATGATTCCGGTTAGCCCATGGCTGTTGCATAATGTTACTTTCCAACGGCTTTTCCAAGCGATTGAACTCATTTTTGCCATTGGGACAGGCCTATGTATCTGGGCACCGAGTTTTACCGTGCTCATGATTGGCCGGTTGCTTGAAGCGATTGCGGTCGGGATTATTTTCCCGAGTTTCCAGACCGTGTTGCTGACGATTACGCCGCATAGTGAGCGTGGTCGGGTGATGGGCACGGCGGGATTGGTCATGGGCTCAGCCTTGGCAGTCGGTCCGATTATTTCCGGTGTTTTGCTGACATGGTTCCCTTGGCAGGCTTTATTCTGGTTCTTCTTGGTCGTTTCGCTGCTTGTGCTGGCCGTTTCAACGGTGACCATTGCGTCTGTCATGCCATTGCAACCGACGCAACTGGACTGGGTGTCCTTCCTTTTATCCGCAAGTTTTCCAATTCTACTTTATGCCTTGGGTGCTTTGTCGAAAAAAGGCTTAACTGTTGGCGTGGTTGGTTTGTTGATTTTAGGCGTTCTGGCAGCTGGTATTTTCGTTGTTCGGCAATTGAATCGCCAACCACCAATGTTGCAAATGCGAGTTTTTGCCACTGGTATGTTTACTAAAGCGGTGTTTCTGACCGGAATTTCATACGTCGGTTTAATTGTCACCACTATCCTGATGCCGCTTTACTTTCAAACGCTACTTGGTTTGTCACCGTTGATTTCTGGCTTGTCCTTAGTGCCAGCTGCGGTGTTGCTGAGTATTTTGAATCCAATTAGCGGGCGCCTACTGGATCGCTTTGGACCGCGTGTCGTGGCCATGATTGGCATGTTGTTGATTACTGGCAGCTTTGGTCTGTTAGCAGTCTTTGCCCATCATTTATCGCTGATTGGGGCAATTATGTTGGCGATGGCGACTGAAGCCGGCAATGCCTTTGTGATGATGCCTTCAGTGACGGCTGGCGCGAATGCTTTGCCGAATGAGCTCGTGGCAGACGGCACTGCGGTTACAACGACGGCTCGTCAGTTATTTGGTTCTGCCGGTGTCATGTTCGCCACAGTGTTGTTGAATGGCATGCAAACCACGCTGCGAATTCATGCTGGCGGTTTTGCTGTTACCTTCGCTGTGTTTGCTGGCGTGGGCCTGATTGGCTTGCTGTTGGCGTTGACGTTACCAAAGGAAGTCGCGAAGAAAGCGGTATAGCTGTGAATTCGTGCTTTGCATCTACAAAAATGACCGCCTACCAAAAAGTAGACGGTCATTTTTGTTGCAACTAAGCATGCTTGACTGGGTACTTAGCCGCAAATGATCAGGAGAGAAGCATCGCGACTAGGAAAGGAGGGCAACACGGTTGCTTTAGTCAACAAAGACCAGTTCGATAGTTTCATCTTCCGGTTTGATGTTGACAGATAAATGACGATTAAGGTCTGCCACCAGTTTGCGTGCGAAGGCCATCTTCTCGTCGAATTCGGTCATGTGCGAAGTAAACGGGACGCTTTGGTAATTAAAGTTTTCGCCGATATAGCCCGGATCAGTCACGTAGCGCTAGTTGTTTCTAATTGGGAATTAAACAAAGGATTCCCAGACATTAGTAATCTTATTATGCTATCTGATTTATTTGATATCACCCTAGATAGCTTGATAAAAGAAGATGCCGATATGAAGGAACAGTTGTTGCAAGACAAATCTTCTAAAAACATTAATTTAATTTTTAGCACAATTGCCCTGACAGTATGCTTAGTAATTTTTGGTTACGCTATGCATAATGTTATTACTAGCCATTTTAATGAATTGCACGTAATGGGACTAACTGTTGGCATATTAGGAACTTTTTCATTTGGATTTGAATTAAAAAAATATCTTGGGAAATAATAATAATAGCTCTTTTTTATAATAATTTAAAAATAAGTAGTAAGTATTTACCACTGAATTTAGGTTCTTTGGAACATAATACGTTTTAACTGCATTGAAAGCTGATTAAATCAATTTTGAGTAGCTTTAAATATACGATAAATCCATTTTTAATTACGATTGGCAAGAATTTTCCATTGCTAAAATAATATTATAGTACTATGTTTAATGTCATAACAAGTACAAGGAGGATAGCCATGATATTCCATAATTTGATAAAGGAAAAGAGGCAAAAAATGTCTCTAACACAAATGGATTTGGCTAATAGATTATTGGTATCTAATAAAACCATATCTAATTGGGAGACAGGTAAAACGTTACCCGATATTGAGAATATTATTTTAATATCTAAGTACTTAAACTTGTCGTTAGATGATCTATTTTTGGGAGATGAAACTATGGTTGAAAAATTAAGAGAAAATCAACAAGAACGCAAATTTTATCGTGTAGTTACGATAAGCTTAGTCAGTGCAATGATATTTGGAACTATCGGTTATTTATTTTTAAAATTGTTCTATTCAACTAATATGACTACCATTGAATCAACCTTGTCTGATTATTTAGCTGTTCCAATGCTTGTGCTAATCATATACGTTCTAACAAAAATTAACTGGCATTCATTGATTAGTTTTTTAAATAAAAAGCTGATCATTGCCATAGGATTGCTGATATTTTTGTATTCAGTTACACCAGTAATGGAAGTTATAGACGGTGTGATTAGAGGGTTTATCGGATCTGGTATTAATTAAGTAACTGGGGGAATAGTACTAGAAACTCAACAAACATAATGTCGCTTATCTAAACTAAAAAGCGCCAAACCTGAAATAAATAGGGTTTGGCGCTTTTTCTGTGATCACGTCTTGTGAATTGAGCTAAAAATAATTGGTCTAGCTCTCACAATGCTGGTAGCAAGGCTTTTAGGATTTGTGAAATTTTAGTCCGTGAGCGGTTTATGAGACGGCTGTTTGTGCTTTTTGCGGAGGCGCAAACGGACCACCAATTTGTGTTGGGCGACTTCTTCGTCAGACAACGTTAACTTCTCATCAATTGAGAACGAGGTCGTTTTGTAATTTTTGGCCAGGACAACCGCATAAACAGCCTGGTCAATCTGTTCACTTTGTTCTGGTGTTAAGGCAAAGGTGTAGGGCTTATCACCGTACACGATTGATTTATCGGGTGCCACCCGCGTAAAGCGTCCCTTTATCGCATTGTAAGTCATATAATTCTCCTTAATCATAAATCGCTTGATATCAATATTTAAATGATTTATATAATAAAAAATGCCATCTTACAGGCGATTTTTATCATCATATTTTCATTATTACAGCGATTTTTACACGAATATTTTTTCGCTGTAACCCTACTCCCCGTAAGCATGAGGGTTGTTTGCCTGTTGGCTTTTTTGTAAATTTAACCCCCCTATTAGTAATTTGGGGGCTTGGTTAATTTTTTGAATCGTCTTTAATTGTCAAAAATAACAGTCTAGCCATCATACTATCAGCGTCACTGTATTTTAAAGTGGGCCACCAGGCTTGACCAGCGTACTGGCCCAAGCCTTTGAAACAGCAGAGCTGTTTCATGGCAGTTATTGTTTATAATTATACACTGTCTTGCCCTGAAAGGAAACTTGCTTCAAAAAAGACAAACAAAAAGAGCTGGTGTTCCTACGCACTAGCCCTTTTTACTAGAGAGGTTAGTCTCCATGTACTTTCTTCTATTAACATTATAACATTATATTATTGGTATTTCAAAACATGATATACTTAAAAAGCTGTTGTTTCCTACTATACTGCAACGGCAAGGAGGTTTAGACTCCATGTTTTACTTTTTTCAAGAACTTACACAATTGTTTAACGCAATCTGTGTTGCTGTTGTGACGTTCGCAATTAAACGTTATTTTGATGATCTTAATGATCGTTAAAATAATGTGGGCACCTTAAGGGTGCCTTTTTGTTTGCTTTTATTGTATAACACCTATTAATTGCGATAGTCCACTACAATTTTTTTGTTATTATACACTTACGTTTACAGATTATTTTAATGTGGTTAAGCTGACAACAGCTTGCCCCACGCGGGTAGCGTTCTGCATGACATGCTCTCACTGAAGGTGATCCTGCAATGATAAATTGCCCCGTCACGGCGTGACCCGCCGGAGGTTTTACAAGCCGGATAAGTGGCGCTGTAAAATAGCAGTTTCCCCAGTAGGAAGGGGAAACGCTACTGTCATCGCTTGTCGATGACACGCCTCGCAGAGCCTGTCCAAAATATCATTTTGGTATAACAGGCTATACCAGATTTTTAACGGTGTTATACTGGTCTTGGAAAACCTTTTTCGAGGAGGCATTTTTGATGGCGCATTTAAAGAAAAATACGCGTGGCGCAGTCCCCGGTTTAGCGGTCCATTTTGAACGTAAAACCGACCATCACACTAACAAAGAAATTGATGTGTCGAAATCCTATCTGAATCAAGATCTCATGGCAGATGGTTCTGATATGCTGTAACGCTTCAACGAGCGTTTAAATGACGTTTATTGCATGAAAAGAGACGATGTGAAGGCGTTAGCGACGTGGATAGTCACTTTACCTGAAGAACTCACAGAAGCCCCCTACGAGCAACAGAGCGCCTTTTTTGAAGCAACCACCAATTTTCTTAATGACCGTTATGGCCAAGAAAATGCCGTGGCCGCTGTCGTACATTATGACGAGACAACCCCTCACTTGCACTATGCCTTTGTCCCAGTGGTTTTTGATGCAAAAAAAGCGCGTGATAAAGTATCCGCTAAAGAAGTGCTCACACGCCATGATTTACAAACCTTTCATGAGGATTTAGATCAGTATTTAAAAAA